>CAYTTF010000032.1:0-22923 GCA_964440665.1 uncultured Myxococcales bacterium
CCGCCACCTCCCAGGGCGCGCGGTCGTAGATCTTGGCGCTCTCGCGGCGCCCCTGTTCCAGACGCACGGCGGCGCCGCCCAGGAGATCGATGGCGGGGAAGACCAGCATGGCGGGTCAGGCGCTCGCGAACCGGCGGAGGAGCGCCAGCCCGGCCGCCTGGCTCTTCTCGGGGTGAAACTGGGTCGCGAACACGTTGTCGCGCGCGACCGCCGCGCAGAACGGCGCGCCGTAGTCGGTGGTGAGTGCCACGTCCTCGGCCCGCGTCGGCTCCGGGTAGTAGCTGTGCACGAAATAGAAGAAGGCGCCGTCTGCGACACCCTCGCCGGCCGCCGGGCCGCGCTGGGTTCGGTTCCAGCCCATGTGCGGGATCTTGAGGCCGGGGTGGTCGGCGAACCGGCGCACCCGCCCCGGTAGGATCCCCAGGCCCGACGCTTCCGGGTTTTCCTCGCTGTTGCCGAACAGCAGCTGCATGCCGATGCAGATCCCGAAGAAGGGACGCCCGGCGCCGATGAAGTCCAGCACCGCCTGGCGGAGCGCGCCACCCCCCCGGTCGAGCCCCGCAGCACACGCGCCGAAAGCGCCCTGTCCCGGCACCACCAGCTTGTCGGCCCGCGCGACGACGTCGGCGTCGGCGCTGACCACCACCTCGGCGCCGACCGCGGTCAGCGCCTTGGCGACGCTGCGCAGGTTTCCGCTCCCCAGGTCGGCGACGGCGATCCGGGCCGTGCTCACCTGGTGAGCGTCCCCTTCGTCGACGGGACGCCGACCACCCGCGGATCGAGCCGCGCCGCCGCCGAGGTAGCCCGCGCGAACGCCTTGAACAGCGCCTCGATCATGTGGTGCGCGTTCTCTCCGTAACGCACTTCCAGGTGCAGGTTGCAGAGTGCGGCGCTGGCGAACCCGCCGAAGAATTCCCGTCCCAGCTCGACGTCGAACGTCCCCACCCGGCGCCCCTTGAGCGAATCGGCGCGGTAGACGAAGGCCGCGCGCCCGCTGAAATCGACGGCCGCCGCGACCAGCGTCTCGTCCATCGGGATGGTCGCCTCGCCAAAACGGGTGATGCCGCTCCGATCGCCGAGCGCCTCGCGGAAGGCCTGGCCGAGACAGATACCCACGTCCTCGACCGTGTGGTGCGGATCGACCTCGACGTCGCCGCTGGCCCGCACCTCCAGATCGTACAGCCCGTGGCGGGCGACCGACTCGAGCATGTGGTTGAAGAAGGGGACCGGCGTGTCGATTCGGCGCTGGCCGCTGCCGTCGAGGCTCAGGCTGAGCTCGATGGCCGTCTCCGAGGTCTTTCGCTCTATTTTTGCTTGTCGCGTCATGGGTCTTGCCGTCACCGACAAGCGCCAAATCTTAACCCGCTGCACGACGGGCGCCAATGCGCGCGCGTGAGATCTTCAAGGAATCTCCGAACTCTAGCGATATAATCGACAGCCGCCTCGATGTCGCTCCGACGCTCGCCCAGCCCCATCCTCGGGTACAACCACAATCTCCGTCACGGCGGGCGCGTATTCCACGTCCAGACCGAGGACTCGGGGCCCGGGTACGCGCGTCTTTACACGCATCTGTTCTACGAGGGGACCATCCTCTCTTCGAAGAAACAGGAGTACGACGCCGAGTCGCACGAGAGCGTGGTGCGCGCGGCGATGCAGAAGCTCCACAAGCTGATGATCATGGAGTTGACGCACGCCGAGCACGACGCGCGCATCGCCGCGTTCTTCGCCGCGCGCGGCGAGCCGGCGGTGCTCGCCGACCCGGCGCCCGTCCCGATCGTCGCGGCGCCGATCGTCGAGGCGCCGGTGGCGCCGCCGGTCATGGCGGCCGCTCCCGCACCCGCGCCCGCGGTGGTCACCATCAGCGCCGCGCCCGCGCGTCCCGCGCCGCCGAAGGTGACGCCGAAGCCGGTGGTCGTCGTCCAGCCGGCGGCCGTGCGACGGCCCTCGGTCGTGCTTGCCAATGCGGCCGACGGCGTGGTCGTACGGCGCAACGTGGTCATCAATGTCGGGGCCGGCCAACCTCCCGTCCAGGGGACGATCGCGGGCGCGACGCCGCCACCGGCCGCCTGGCCGGCGCGTGCGCGCGCGGGCGGTCACTACGCCGTTCGCGACGGCTCGTCGGGTTACGTCGCGGGCAACCGCGCCCGTGCACCGGCGCAGGGTCCGGAAGATCCACCGCAACCTCTCGCCTCGGCGCGCGACATCCGCATGCCCTGGGAGACGCCCGGGCCAATGCGGATCGCGCCGGTGACGCAGTCGGCCGTCCAGACCGTCGGCGCAGAGGGGGGTGGGGTGGTGGGCACCTCGGGTAAGATCCGCATGCCCTGGGACGCGCAGGCGCCCGCGGCACCGGAAGCCTTCGCCGGCGATCTCGTGTCCGACAAGAGCCTGGACGAAGTCATCCTCGAGTATCTCGCCGACGAAGGCGAAACCGACGAGCGCTGATCCGCATCCAACCGCCGTGAGAGAAGTGGCGGACAGCGAAGTGGCCGAAGGCGGCGCTCGGGTACGGCTGTACGGCACGACCAACTGCGGCTCTTGCCGACGGGCAGAGGCGTTGCTCGTGAAGGAAGGAATCCCGTTCGATAAAATCGACGTGACCGGCGACCATGATGCGCGCATGGCGCTCATCGAGGCAGCCGGTGGGCGTCGGACGGTTCCGGTGATCTTCGTCGACGGGCGCGCCATCGGGGGCTACGAGGATCTGATTCGCCTGATCGCCACCCGCGCGATCTGATCAGCTCTCCCCCAGCTTCACGACCAACCCCGCGTCGCCGTCGACCAGGACCCGATCGCCGTCGCGCAGACGCAGGCAGGCGCCGGCGGCGCCGACCACCGCCGGAATCCCGCGCTCGCGTGCCTGCGCGGCCACGTGGTCGAGGGGGCCTCCTGTCTCGACCACCAGCGCCGCCGCAGCGATGAGCGGGATTTCCGTCGGAAGGATCGTCCGGGCCACGACGATCTCGTCGGCGGATGCCGTTGCCGAGAGATCTTCGCCCGGCCAGATCCGGATCCGTCCGATGCAAGCGCCGCCCGCGCCCGATCGTCCGCGGATCACGTCGGACGCTTCCGGCGGTACATCGGCGCTGGAGATCGGCGGTGGGTTTGCGCGTGCCTCGACGTCGGCGGATCGGGCGTCGCGCAGCAGCTTGCCGGCCTGGTCGCGCGAGACCTTGGCGGCGCCGCCCGCGTCGCGCCGAACGACCTCCAGCGGCAGCCAAAAGATGTCTTCCACGCTTTCGAGGACGCCGCTCGCGCGGAGCCGGGCCCCCTCGCGAAGCAGCGCGTGCCGCACCTGGGCGGCGGCGCGCGCGTAGAGAGCGTCGTCGTCTTCGCCCACCGCCGCGCCCGCCCGCGCCGCCGCCAGATGGGCCGCCCAGTCCTCCCGCGCGGTGGACGGCAGCTGGTCGACAATCGTGGCGACCGCCGCCTGCACAGCGGCGTTCTCCGTCCCGCGCCCGACCTGACGACGCGCGCCGAGCAAACGCCTTTCGAGGGCTGCGGGCGCTTCGCGCCAGGTGGGGGCGACAACGTCCCAGCAGGGCGACTCGTCGCCGAAGGCCTCGAGATAGGCGGCGCGCGCGGTGGCCCGTGCCGCCGCGTCGGGCGCTTCGATGAAAGCGCGCGCGTGACACGCTCGCTCGCTGGCGGCCGACGGGATCGCCCCCAAAAGGGCGGGGAGGTGGGGTCCGGGATCGATCCCGTGACCCCACAGGAAGGTCGTCAGCGCCGCGCGTGCCGCACGTGCGGCCGGCTGCACGACGCCGAAGAGCGGCTGGTAGATCGAGGTAAAATTCTCCAGCGCCTCCTCCAGCGTCGGTGCGGACATCGCGAGGCGCGGCTCAGCGACGGCGCGGAGGGCTCCGAGCGCGGCGGTCGCGGTCGGCGCATCCTTACCGGTCGTCGCTTGGGGGGACGCGACCTCAGCACAAAACAGATACCCATCCGCGACGCGCTGCCGAAAGCCGGTCGTGCAGGTCCTGTCGACGAGCGCGACCAGCCCTGCCTGCGACGGTGAAAGCGGAAGGGGATTGTGGGCGGCGTCCCAGCGCCACGCCGTGACGGGATCGGGACCGCCCGCGCGCCGAGCTCGCCGCGTCGGTTGATACGGGCGCAGCTGCAGGAAGGTCACCTCGCTGCCCGTCGCGACCCATTCGACCTCGACCGCGCCGTGCGCCGCCGCCAAGCTGGAGAGCGCGGCGCCGAGGCCATCGCGGCAGGCGCGGGCGTCGCCCATGTGGATTTGGGTTTCGATCGCCGGGATCTCCGACGAGGCCGCTGAGGTTGGATCGAGCGCGGCCGTTCCCGCCGCGTCACCCGCGATGAATCGGTGAATGAGCACGGAGACGCCGAGAGCGCCTTTCGAGAGGCCGCGCTGCGCGAGATACGCGACGACGCCCGGTCCGAGGGCGGACAGGAGCACGGCGCGGACCGCATCCGGGACGCCGTCAGCCGGCACGTCGAGCCGCGAAAGAAACAGTCCGGCCGCCAGGGTTCCGGCACCGTCCTCGATCGACGCCGACGAGCGGACCGCGAACCGCGCGTCCGGCTCGGGCGCCAGCGTCCGGAGCATCGCCGTCAGCGTCTCGATGAACTCATCGGGCCACGGTCGTGCCGCGAGCGCCCGGGATGCCTGCGCGATCGCGGCCAGCGCGCCGGGCACCTTGGGCGTCGCGGGGAGCGCCGGACCGCCCGCGCGCAGCGACGCGAACAGATCCGAAGTGACGACGACCGCCTCCGGAACCCGCAACCCAGCCGCGCCGAGCCGCAAGAGCGATCGCGCCTTTCCGCCCAGCTTGGCGGCGTCCGCGCCCGGTTCGAGCCGCACGCAGAACCTCATGATCGCGCGCGCCGCCGTGATAGTTTGCGCCGGCATATGCGCGGTCCGTTGCTTTCAGGCCCTCTGGGGAGCCAGCCGACACTGGAGGCGCTCTTGCGCTGGACGGCGGAGCGCGCGCCGGTGATCGTGCTGGGACCGCCGTGGCTGGGCGCCGCGGTAGCGCGCGGCGGCCGAACGTTGGTCCTCGTCGAAGCGGAGCAACGGACCCCGGCGCTGCGTGCGAAAAAACGGGCGCAAAAGGAGGGGCGACCGCTCGACGTCACGCTGGCCGCCGCCGAGCTCCCCCTTCGCCGGGGTTCTCTCTCCGCGCTGGTCGTCGAGAACGTCGCCGGACTCTCAGACGAGGAAGCCGCGCGCTGGATCGCCGCGCTCTGCCCCTGCCTGCGCCCGGGCGGTCGCTTGATTGCCGCCGACGCCACCTCCAGCGACGCCGCGGCCGCCCGGGTGGCGGGCGCCTTTCTCTCCGCGGCGCTCGTCGAGATCGTCCAAGAATGGCCCCGCGACGGCGCCCTCCTCACCGTCGGCGTCGCCCCCGCCGCCCCGATCATCGCCGCCCGCTTCAACCTCCGCTGACGATCGCGCACGGCACGAGCGTAGCGCGGCTTCCTTGTCGCACACAGGAAACCTGTGCGGGGGCCTGTTTGAGCCATAATGATTCGGCATGCGGCGGTGGAGCTGGGCGCTCGCGATCTCGGTGCTGGCACATCTCGCGCTGGTCGGGGTCGGGCTCGGTTTCGCTGCGCGTGGGGGTTCGGGTGGTCGGGTCGACATCGAGATCACCGGCATGCGGCTCGACCAGGTCAAGGATCTCCCGCTCGGAGGTCCTGTCGGTGGCGGCGATGCGAAGGGCCAAGCGCAGCGCCGCGCGCGCAGCCGCGCCGTCCCTCCCGCCAGCGGTACGCTGGCCACCCGGGCCGACGATCGTGAGCGCGCGGGCGGCGCGGCTCCCTCCGACGACGAGAACGCCCCCGCGCCGACCAGCGATCTGAACGCGTACGGCCCGCGCGGGTCGCGCCTCACGGTGCTTCTGCGGCTCGACCGCTTGCGGGGGACCGACTACGCGGCCGCGGTCGACGCGCTGCTGATGCGGCTCCCCGACCGGCGCGATCTGCTGGAAGGGACCGGCCTCGACCTGTTCGGCGCCTTCGACGCGCTGCTGATCGCGACGCCGCACCCGCTGGATCCGAGCGTGACCTTCCTGGCCGTGCGCCACCACGTCGAGGAGGCCGCGCTGCGCGCAGCGCTCGGACGGGGTGCGCGGGCCACCGATCGGGTGCTCGCCTGGCGGAACGAAGCGGGGCGCCTCGTCGGCGAACGGCGCGCGCGCCGCGGGGCGCCCGCGAGCGGGCTCTTCACGCGCGACGATCGGATCATCGTCCTGCCGGCGCCCGGTCTGGCGGTGGTGACGCCGCCCGCGTATCGCGCGATGCTGCTGGCCCCGCCGCCCGGAAGATCGGCCGGGGCCGATGCGGGCTCCCCGCCGGACGGGGGCGCCGCCGACGGCGGTGCCAGCGAAGTCGAGGCCCTGGGTTGGGCCCCCTTGCTCTCGCGCATCGGTGCGGAAGAGGGGCTCATGCCGCAGGGCGGTGACCTGATGGTGAGCGCGGTCGACATCTTCAAGACCACCGGCGTCGCGGGCGAAGGGCCGCACCTGCTCTACGGGATGGAAGTTCCTCCGGCGGTCAGCGGCGTGGTCGGCGTCGACGACAGTCCATTTGTCGACGTCGAAGGCGAGTTCCAGAGCGAGGAGCCGGCGCAGCACTGGGAAACGCAATGGCCGATCATCGTGCGCAAGCTGCGATCCAATCCCCTGGTGTTGCTCAGCGGCTTCTCGCAGCTGCTCTCCCGCGCGACGCTGACCCGGCAGGGGCGGATCGTGCGACTGCACCTCAGCGCCACGCGCGACGAGACGTTGCGTCTGCTGGAGTTCGCGCTGCACCTGCAGGGCGGCTGATCGCGGCTTTCAGGGTTGCGGTGGTTTCGTGGCCGTCGCCGTTCCCGGCGCGGCCGCCGCCTTGGGCACGGTCGTCGGTTTGGGCGCGGTCGTCGGTTTGCGCGGCGGCTTGTGCGGGCCGGCGGTCTCCCCCTGACCGTCGGCCAGCACCTCCTCCATCGTGGTGCGCAGCTTTCCGCCGGTGTCGTCGGACTTGATGCCGGCCGGCCGCTCCCACGGGACGTCGACCAGCGGCAGCCCCGCCGTCACCTCGGTCATGTAACGCGCGAACATCGGCACCGTCAGCATGAACGCGGCATCCTTCTGGCCGAGCGGCCGTTCATGCTGATCGTCGCCGATCCAGGTGGAGGTCATCCAGCGCGAGGTGTAGCCGATGAACCAGGTGTCCATGGTGGCGCTGGAGGTACCGGTCTTGCCCGCGGCGAAGAGGTTCGCGGTTCGGATCGCCGGGGCGTGCCCGCGCGTGACCACGTGGCGAAGCAGCGTCGAGGTCAGCCAGGCCGTGCGCGGCGGGATCACGGGCGAGGGCGCCGTCGCGGCGGCCAGGGCGACCAGTCGATCCAAGCGCTCGCCCGGCGCGCCGAACGGATCGCCGATGGCCGTGTGGTCCTCGAGGATCGCGCCGCTGCGATCTCGGATGCGGCGGACGTAGACCGGATCGACCAGTGTGCCGTTCTTCGCGAAGGCCGAAAAGGCGCGGGTCAGCTCGTCGATGCGGGTACAGGACGCGCCCAGCGCCAGCGCCTGGTCGGCGATGATCGGCGTCGTGATGCCGAGACGGCGCGCCCAGGCCTCGACATCCTTGCCACCCATCAGCTTGAAGAGCTGCACCGACGGCACGTTCTTCGACCAGATGAGCGCGTATTCCAGCGTCACCTGATAGTCGATGGTGTTGTTGAGGTTGGTGGGCGTCCAGACCTCGCCGGTCACCGGGTCGACCTCGGCGCGCGGGACGTCGTTGAGCAGCGACGCGAACCCGTAGCCCCGGTCGAGCGCCAGCGAGTAGTACATCGGCTTGTAGACCGATCCCGGCTGGCGGCAGGCCTGCGAGACGCGGTTGAACTCGGAGCGGTCGTAGTCGTCGCCGCCCACCATCGCCAGCACGTAGCCCGATCCGTGATCGTAGGAGAAGACAGTGCCCTGCACCCGCGGCGTCTGCTCCAGCTGTAGCTCGATCGGGCGCGGGCGCTTGGGCGCCTTGCCGGGCAAGGTTTCGTCGTAAGCGGGCAGCCAGCTCACCTCGCTCTTGCTGTCGTAGGTCCAGTCCGAAAAGCGCGCCCGTTTCGATTGGTGCGCGTTTCTGACCCACACCACGTCGCCCGCGCGCAGCAGGCCCACCGCCGATTCGAGGTTCTTGTCGTTGACCGCGTCCTTCACGGTGAACGGAAACGCCCACAGCAGGCTGGCGGCCGGCAGCGGGTAGATCCCGGTGCCCACCCGCACCCGCGCCGTGCCGTCGGCGGTCGTGCCCTCGACCAGGCCCAGAAAGAGTCGACCTTCCGCCGGTGGGTCGGTGCCGTATCGGGCGGCGAGGCGCCGCCGGAATTCGTCCGCCGCCGCGCCGATGAGGTGTGTGACCGGCCCGCGCCACCCCTGGCGCTTGTCGACCTTGCGCAGCGAGAAGTCGACGTTCTCCTGCGCGGCCAGATCGATCCAGGGGACGGCGGCGGTCTCGATCTCGAGGCCGCCCTCGTAGAGCTTCTTGTCGCCGTAGCGGCGCGCGACGTCGCGGCGGACGTGCTCCGCGAAGTAGGGGGAGACGGTCCGGAAGAAGTCCGGGCGCTGGCGGACGATCACGGGCCGGGCGCGCCAGTGGTTCGATTCGACCTCGGTGAGGTAGCCGGCCGCCACCATGGCGGACAGAACCTGATCGCGGCGCGCGCGCGCGGCGTCGAGGCTGGCGAGCGGCGAGAAGCGAGACGGCGCGCGGACCAGGCCCGCCAAGAGCGCCATCTCTCCGAGATCGAGATCGCCGACCGCCTTGTCGAAGTAACGTCGCGCCGCCGCCGCCACACCATAGGCGCTGTGGCCGAGGAAGACCTGATTCAGGTAGAGCGTCAGGATGTCGCGCTTGGCGTAACGGGTCTCGAGGCGCCGCGCCAGGATCGCCTCGCGGATCTTGCGCTGGATGGTCCGCTCGGAAGACAGGAACGACTTCGCGACTTGCTGGGTGATGGTCGAGCCGCCCTGCGCGACCTCACCCGCGCGGAAGTTGGCGCCGACCGCGCGCGCGATGCCGCGGTAGTCGAGGCCGTGGTGCTCGTAGAACCGGCGATCCTCGGCGGCCAGAAAGGCGTGCACCAGCTGTGGCGGGAAGCCTTCGAACGGCAGGATCTCGCGCCGCTCGGTCGCCAGCTCCGCCAGCGGCGTTCCGTCCCAGCCGCGCATCATCGTGGTCGTCGCCGCGACCTGGTGGTAGGTGGCCAGATCGGGCAGCGCCGGCAGCGTCGCCGCGAAGTAGAGGTAGGCGCCGAGGCCGCCGAGGACGATCAGCCCCAGCCCGCAGCAGAGCCCGAAGGCGTAGAGCTTGAACAGCCAAAAGAAAAAGCCGCCATCTGAAGGGTTCACCACCTCGACGCGCAGCGAAGCCAGCCCCGTGGGCGGCGGTGATGGCGGATCCGGTGGGGGCGGAGGAGGACCGAGCACGGGCCCTGGTGGCCCGAGCGGCGGCAGGGGCGGACCCAGCGCGGGCCTGGGCAGCGCCCGCGGGGCCGGCGGTCGCGGTGGGCGCTTGCGGGCGTCGGGCGGCAGGGGCGGCGGCGACGCCATGTGCCGTCAAAACTAGCACGGGCGCCGTTGAAGCCGACATCCGGTCGTGCTCCCATCCCCCACGTGGATCTGTTCGACAGCGCCGGTGCGACGCCGCGCGCCGGCCAGGACGAAACCTTGGTGGGGACCGTCGAGCGGCTGGTCTATTCGGGCGGCGACGGCGCTTTCACGGTGGCGCGCCTCAAGCTCGACGCCGGCGAGCGGGTCGTGACGGTGGTCGGCAGCCTGGTCGGTGTGCCGGCCGGCGCGGCGTTGCGGGTGGTCGGGCGGTTCGAGCAGAGCACCCGCTTCGGCGAGCAGTTCCGCGTCGCCAGCTACACCGAGGTGGCGCCCGCGACGCTGGAAGGGCTGCGGCGCTATCTCGGCTCGGGGCTCATCAAGGGGATCGGGCCGGAGTTCGCGACGCGCATCGTGGCGCGCTTCGGGATCGAGACGCTGGAGGTGCTCGACCGCGATCCCGGCCGTATCGGCGAGGTCCCCGGCATCGGCCCGTCGCGCGCGCGCGCCGTGCGCGACGCCTGGAGCGCGCAGCGGCAGGTGCGCGAGGTGATGGTCTTCCTGCAGGGGTACGGCGTCTCCCCCGCGTTCGCCGCGCGCATCTACAAGCGCTACGGCGCGGCGTCCATCGCGCGCGTGCGCGAGAACCCGTATCGGCTGGCGTTCGACGTCTGGGGCATCGGGTTCCTGTCGGCCGACAAGCTGGCGGCGGCGCTGGGCGTCGCGCGGGACGCGCCGGCGCGCATCGAGGCCGGTGTGCGGCATGCGCTCGACGACGAGGCCAGCGGCGGCCACGTCTTCGTGGCGCGCGCGCGGCTGATGCAGAAGGCGGCCGCGCTGCTGGACGTCCCCGAGGAATCGACCGGTTTTGCGATCGATCGTCTAGCGCGGACCGGAGAGGTCGCAATAGATGCGTCGATCGTCGAGGACGCGCGAGATCCGGCCGTCTACGAAGCCGATCTCTATCGCGCCGAGAGCGCGCTTGCCGCGGGATTGCAGCGGCTGCTCGCCGCGTCCGCGCCGGCTGCCCTCGGAAACGAGGACAAGGCGATCGCCTGGTACGAGCGGGAGGCGGGCATCTCGCTGGCGCGCCAGCAGGTGGAGGCCGTCAAGCTGGCGCTGCACGCCAAGGTCGCCGTCATCACCGGCGGGCCGGGGGTCGGCAAGACCACCATCGTGCGCGGCATCGTCTCGATCTTGAAGCGCAAGGGGCTGACGGTCGCGCTGGCGGCGCCCACCGGACGCGCGGCCAAACGCCTCGCCGATGCCACGGGCGAGCCCGCCTCGACGCTCCACCGCCTGCTCGAATGGCGCCCGGCGAACGCGACCTTCGCGCGCTGCGCCGCGCGGCCGCTCGAGGGCGATATCCTCATTGTCGATGAAGCTTCCATGATCGACGTGCGCCTCGGCGCGGATCTGGTCGCGGCGCTGGCGCCGACCGCGCGGCTGATTCTGGTGGGCGACATCGATCAGCTCCCCTCGGTCGGACCGGGGACCGTCCTCGCCGACGTCATCGGCAGCGGCGCGGTGCCCACCGTCCGCTTGACCGAGATCTTCCGCCAAGCGGCGCAGAGCCTGATCGTGGTCAACGCCCACCGGATCCAGGAAGGCGAGCTGCCGGACCTGGGTGCGGCGCCCGCCGTCGGCCAGAAGCGCGAAGGCGAGCCCGATCGACGGGATTTCTTTTTTCTCGAGGAGGAAGATCCGGTCAAGGCGGCGCTGCTGATCCGCGATCTGGTCACGGTGCGCCTCCCGCGCCGCTACGGATTTTCACCCAACGACGTGCAGGTGCTCTCGCCGATGCATCGGGGCGAGCTGGGCGCGGGGAACCTGAACCAGCTGCTGCAAGAGGCGCTCACCTCGGGCGCCGCCGGCATCGAGCGCGGCGCGCGCGTGTTGCGGGTCGGCGACAAGGTCATGCAGGTGCGCAACGACTACGACAAAGAGGTCTGGAACGGCGACAGCGGCGTCGTCGAGAGCGCCTCCGCCGAGGCGCTGGCGGTCCGCTTCGACGATCGGGTGGTGGAATACGCGCTCGACGAGCTGGACGCTCTGGTGCTGGCCTACGCGGCAACCGTCCACAAATCGCAGGGCTCCGAATACCCCGCCGTGGTCGTGCCGGTGCACACCCAGCACTACGTGATGTTGCAGCGCAACCTGCTCTATACGGCCGTCACGCGCGGCAAGCGCCTCGTGGTGCTGGTGGGCACCCGCAAGGCGCTTGCGCTGGCGGTGCGCAACGCGGATGTGGGCGCGCGGGCGTCGGGCCTGGCGGCGCGGCTCAGAACCAGCCGCCGATGACGAAGTCGATCCCGAAGTCCTTCTGCTGATTGTTGTTGAACGACATGTCGAACGACGGGCCCAGACCCGCGAAAAAATGCGGCGCCAGGTGGTAGAGGAAGGGCGCGAAGATCAGCAGTCCGGCGGAGCTGCTGGAGGTGTGGTCGGGGTTTGAGGTGTGGCTGCCGAACACGCCGACGGTCGGCCAGATGCCGACGCGGTCGTTGATGTTCAGGTTGAAACCGGCGCGGGCGCCGATGCCGAGGTTGGTGCTGCCGCCGGACGCGTAGTCGATACCGACCACCCCTCCGACGGTGACGGCGTGGGTGAGGAAATAGTCGACCGCCGGATGCACGGCGATCTCGGAGCCGCCGCCGCTCGCCTTGTGCAGGAACAGGAACCCGCCCGATGTCCCGCCGAACGCGGTCTGCATCGTGAGCACCCATTCGCCGATGGCGCCGAACCCGCCGCCGGGCGCCGCCGTGGCCGCGAACGGAGCCGGGGTCGCTTCGCCGGGCGGGGCCGTAGAGAATGAATCCTGCGCACGCGCCTGGGAGGCGCCCAGCGCCAGCAGGGTGAACGCCGGCAGCGAGATCCGGAGCATCGACGGCTTCATGCGATGCCGGTACCACGTCGCCGCGCAGCGATCAAATAGAGGCGATCAAACAGAAGCAAGCAAACAGCAGCGATCAAACAGCAGCAACCAAACAGAAGCACCAGATCAGGGCGGCGGGTCTTTGTCGGCCGGGCTCTGCCCCAGCTTGGCGGCGACGCGCGCCGCCTCTTCGACCGCGCGCGCGATCACCGAGCGAATGCGGCCGTCTTCCATGATCAGCAGACCCGCGATGGTGCTGCCCGCCGGGGTGGTGACCTGATCCTTGAGCGCGGCCGGGTGCATCCCTGTCTGCAGAACCATGCGCGCTGCGCCCTGGAACATCTGGGCCGCGATCTGCATCGCGATGTCGCGACGCAGGCCCATGCGCACGCCCCCGTCGGTGAGCGCCTCCAAGATGATGTACGCGAAGGCCGGCCCGCTCCCGTTCAGGCTGGTGACGGCGTCCATGACCTTGTCCTCGGCCTCCAGGCACCCGCCCACGCACTTGAAGATCTCGAGCGCGGTTCCCGCCTGCGCGTCGGTCACGCCCGGCCCGCGCGCGATGACCGTCATCCCCTCGCCGATCAGGCACGGCGTGTTGGGCATCGCCCGGACGACCGCGCTCTTCGGCAGCCAGCCCGCCAATTGATCGAGGCGGACGCCGGCCGCGATGCTCACCACCAATTTTCCCGCCAGCAGGGCCGCCAGCGCCGGATCGCCGAGCAGCGGTCCCACCTCGTGTGGCTTCACGCAGACCAGCACCACGGTCGCGGCCTTGCAGGCCTCGTGGTTGTCGCCGGTGGTCCGGATGCCGTGCTTGTCGCGCAGGGCCGCTGCCACCTCCGCGCGCCGATCGGTCGCGAAGATCTGCGAAGGCTCGAGCCGCCCCGAACGCAAGAGTCCCCGCACGATTGCCTCTCCCATCGTCCCGCACCCGAGCACAGCAAGCGTTTCGGTCTTGGCTAGCATGGCCCGAAACTATCGCACAAGACTTGCCGCCAGGCTCACCCGGGCGCTAGAAGGTCTCATCTAGACGGGTCGGTCTAGGCAACGTCCAACAGAAGGAATCCCAATGCCCAATGTCGTCCTGACTCACGCTGTCGGAAACATGGAGACCTGGCTCGCCGGTGGTGCGGATCGCGCGGGGATGTTCAAGGCCTTCTGCACCGGCTACCGCGTCTATCGCCTCGCCGATCAGGCCAAGGTGGCGCTCGTGCTCGAAAACGTCGACATGGCGAAGCTCGGCGCCGCGATGCAACAGCCCGACGTCGCGGCGGCTGCGGCGAAGCACACCGTCATCCAGCCGATCGAAATGTTCGTCGAGACCGACGGCGCGCGCTAAGCGGATTGTCGCCTCGGTGGTTCACGACGGCCGAGTGGCGGACGCCAGAAAAAGTAGTGCTAGGCTTCCGCCCGTTCACAGACCACCACTCGGAGAAAACCCCATGAAGCTCTACATGCACCCCGTATCGATGACGAGTCGCCCCGTTCGCCTGTTCATCGCCGAGAACGGAATCCCGTGTGAGGAGCAGGTCGTCGACCTCATGAAGGGCGAGCACCTAGGCGAGCCGTACGCGGCGATCAACCCCAACAAGCTGGTCCCCGTGCTGCAGGACGGAGATCTGCGCCTGACCGAGAGCTCGGCGATCCTCAAGTACCTCGCCGACAAGACCAATTCGCCCGCCTATCCCAAGGACCTCAAGCAGCGGGCCAAGGTCAACGAGATGATGGATTGGTTCAACACCAACTTCTACCGCGACTTCGGCTACGGGATGGCCTACCCGCAGATCTTTCCGCACCACAAGCGGCCCACCGACGACGTTCAGACCGCGACGATCTCGTGGGGGCAAGAGCGCGCCAAGGGCTGGCTGCAGATCCTGAACGACTACTGGATCGGCCCCAAGCATGCGTACGTCTGCGGCAACGACATCACCATCGCCGATTACTTCGGTTCCTGTCTGGTGACGCTGGGCGAAGTTCTGCGCTGCGATTTTTCGAAGTACCCGAACGTCACGCGCTGGCTCGGCAACATGAAGAAGCTCAAGAAGTGGAACGAGATCAACGAGGCGCTCTACGGGCTGGCGGCCGCGGTCAAGGATCTGCAGTTCGCGGCCATCTGATCGCCCCGACGGCCATGATCAAAGGGCTGCACCACAGCGCCTACCGCTGCCGCGACTCGGAGGAGACGCGGCAGTTCTACGAGGGATTTCTGGGCTTGCCGCTGGCGACGACGCTGGAGATCAACGAGACCAAGAGCGGACGCAAGACCCAGACCCTCCACACCTTCTACGAAATGGACAACGGGTCGTACCTCGCCTTCTTCGAGGCGCCCGACATGCCGTTCGAGTTCAAGACGCAGCACGATTACGATCTCCACATCGCGCTCGAGGTCGACTACGACCAGCTCCGGCCGATGCTGGAGAAGGGCAAGAAGGCGGGGATCGAATCGCGCGGCATCTCGGACCACCACTTCATCCACTCGGTCTACTTCCGCGATCCGAACGGCTACACCATCGAGCTGACCGCCAAGCTGCCGAACCACGCCGAGGTCACGAACCCGGCGATCAACCGGGCCCGCGCCAAGCTAGACAACTGGCAGTCCGCCAAGCAGCCCCCCAGGTAGCTCAGCCCGCGCCGGGCACCCAGAAGTGCTTCCGGTAGGCGCCCCAGATGAGCGGCCAGTCGGCGATGCGGTGATCCGCGGCGCGGGCCCAGGCGCTGAGCGAGAACGGCAGCGCGGTCTCGAACTGAAACCAGAGCGAGCTGTCCGGCGTGCGCTGGGGGCGATTCGCGTGCGCGTAGTCGAGCGCGAGGTGGCGTTCGACCGATGAGGCCATCACCCCGTGCGGTGTCAGGCTGGGGGTGACGAACAGTCCACCCGGAACGAAGGGCGAGCCGGCGGTCACCGTGTCGCGGATGATGCCATTGATCTCGGTGGTCACGTTGCGATGAAAATAGGGCGGGCGGAAGGTGCCCTCGGTGACGTCCCAGCGGGGCGGGAAGATGACCAGGTCGAGCGAGTGGGTCCCCGCCTCGTCGAGCGGCGCCGACAGCACGGTGTGAACCGAGGGATCCACGTGATCGATGCGGGTGTTGCCCGCCGGTGAAAACGATCCGAGGTCGTAGACGTACGGGCAATGGTTGCCGTGCCAGGCGACCACGTCGAAGGGCGAGTAGTCCTGCAGGGCCTCGTAGATCTCGCCGCCCAGCTTGGCGGTGATCCGGTAGCCGAGCGACAGCCGATCCTCGTGCCAGGCCGCGGGCGCGCGGAAGTGGCGGGCGTCCGCCAGACCGTTGGCGCCGACGGGACCGCGCTCGGGTAGCTCGAAGTGGCGGCCGAAAGCCTCCGCGACGTAGCCGCGCGCCGTAGCTTCCCGCAGCAGCACGCTAAAGCGCAGGCCCCGCGGGAGGACGGCGACCTGCCCAGGCGCCACCTCGAGAACGCCCAGCTCCGTCATCAAGGTGAGGCCGCCCGTCTCGGGCAAGAGCAGCAGATCTCCGTCGGCGTCACAGAAGCAGCGCTCTTCCATGCCCCGATTGGCCGCGTAGACGTGGACCGCAAAGCCGCGCCGCAACCGCGGCGACCCGGCGCCACCGACGGTCGCCAGGCCGTCGACGAAGTCGGTCGGTGTGCCGGCGTCGGGGAGAGGTTGCGGGCTCCATCCCAGCAGGTTCGGCTCGGGGGACTGGTCCGCGAAATCGCTCTTCAACGTTGCGTGCGGCAGGGGAACGAAGGGTCCCTGCTGGGCCGAAGGGCGAATTCGATACATCCAGGTGCGCCGATTCTCCTCCCGCGGTGCTACGAAGCCGGTGCCGTTGATCTGCTCGGGATAGAGGCCGTAGGCAGGGTGGCGGGGGGAATTTCGATCGCGCGGCAGCGCCCCGGGCAGCGTCTCGCTCTCGTGCACGTTCCCGTAGCCACCGGTGGCGGAGGGCGCCGGCTTCCCGGACAAGATCTGACGCGCCAGGATCCGATGTCGCCCGTGGAGCGCGTGCGCGTTGCCGGGGAGCATCTCGACGGTCACGGCGCAACCGGCGCCGGCCAGCAGCTGGGCCGTCTCTTCGATGCGCGCGCGCGTGTTCCAGGGATCGTCCTGCTGGGCGCCCAGGAGAACCGGCATGCCGGCCAGACCGGGTCCGGGCCGGGGCCGCTCCTCGGGCGGACCGATGATCGCGCCCGACAGCGCGACCACCGCGGCCGGCCGGCTGCCCCGCGGCGAGTCCTCGAGCGAGCTTCGGATGAGCAACTCGATCGCCAGACAGCCACCCTGAGAAAATCCGAACATCACCACCTTGTCCGGCGCGCTGCGCTCGGTGGCGATGCGCAGCACCGTCGTGACCTGCTCCAGCGCAGCGACCAGCTGCGGGCCAATTTCCGCGCGAGGGGAGGTGTACTTCGCGCTGTACCAGACGTTGTCGGGCGCCTGGGGCGCCACCACGCAAACCGTCGGATCGTTGCCCACGATCTCGACGGCGCGGCCCAGGATCCCGTCGGCGGCGGCGCCCCGTCCGTGAACGCAGACAATCACACGCCGCGCCTCTTCGAGGCGCGCCCCCGTCACGGACACCAGCTCCGGCAAGCCCCAGTCCTCGAAACGCGTGCCCACCGAGGGACGGCGGCCGTGAAACGCCGCGCTCAGCAGATCGCGCGGCAAGTCGGACGACGACGCCTCTTCCAGCAGACCCCGCAGACCGTCGAACGTCACCCCGAGCGCCCGCAACGACACGCCGGCGCCCGCCCGGACCAAAAAGTCGAACAGGCTGCCTTCGAGATCCGGGACCGCCAGCCGTCGCGCGATCTCGTCGACGACGTCGGGCGCGTCGGCCCGCAGCCGGTGGATCGAGTGCGGCAACAGGACGCTGTGCAGTCCGGCGTGGTCCAGATCGAACCGGCCGCCCAGGCGGTGCGCCAGCTTGTGGTGCAGGCCCGGGGTTCCCGATTCCAGCGATCCCGCGGCCAGCGCCGCGCCCCGCAGCGCGCCGGCGCGGGCGCGGCGATCGTCGGGCGCGCGCACCAGCGCCTCGATGGCCGCGTACAGGATCCCGATCGCGTCCACGGCTTGTTCCCGCGCTTCGCCCTGCAGCGATCCGGTGCCGAGGGCGCCGATCGGGTGGGCGAGCGCGTTCATCAGGCTGGTCACCGTCAGCGTCTTCGGCATGCCCAGCGTCAGCTCGACGTCGTGGATGACCGCGTCCGGGCGCACCTTGGGGTCGCGCCCGGTGGTCTTGGTGCCGCCGGCCGTGGTGCCGTACATGTTCGTCATCTCGGAGCCCGCGTAGGTGGTCGGGATGGCGATGAAGCGAACGTCCCGCCCGAGGCGCAGCGCCTTGCCGAGGCCGATCGCCGATCCGCCGCCCAGGGCCACGATGGTGTCGGCGCCGAAAGCGTCGAGCTTTTGTCGCGCCTCACCCAGCACCGCCTGGGGGACGTGGCGCCGGGCGCCCGAGTAGACCTCGACCTCGAACCCGGCCAGCAGAGACCGGAGACGCTCGACGTGGCGCTGGCTCTCGCCGGTGAGGAGCAAGATCCGTCTACCGTTCGCGCGGGTCAGAAGACCCGGCAAGGACCCGAGCCCGTCGCTGTCGGGGCTGCTCACGGCGCGTAGTATCGCACGCGTCGGGTCGCGCCACTTGTGGCGATCGCCCTTAGGTGGCACCGTGGGGGCGATGGGAAGGAAGCACCTCGGGCTGGCGATCGTCGCGCTCGCGTCGTTGGCCGGCGCCACGACCTATCTGCTGCGCGCCCGCCCGTCCAGCGCCGCCTCGGCGTTGCCCGCCACCCCCAGCGCGATCCCCGTGGGGACACGGCTTCCGCCGCTCGTGCTCACCGACGATCGGGGGGAGCCGGTAGCGCTCGGCTCATTGGGCGGCGCGCCCACCGTGCTGCTGTTTTTCCGCGCCACCAGCTGTCCCGTCTGTCGCAGCCAGCTGGCCGCGTTCGCCAAGGTCGCGGCGCGTTTTCGTGCGGCCGGCGTCCAGGTGGTGGCGGCGAGCCCGGATATGCCGGCGGCCCTGGCCAAGATGCGTCGGGAGCTCGATCTGCCGATGCGTCTTCTCTCCGACGGCGGCGAGCAAGCCGTGAACGCCCTCTGCGGCGGCCTCGCGCACTGCGAGCTGCTCATCGACGCACAGGGGATGGTGCGCTGGGGCGCCTTCTCCGAGAGCTGGAGTCACCCGCCGGAGCCAGACGCCCTGCTGCTGGAAGCCCTTCGCCAGCGGCCGCCCCGCGGCGGTTGAGCGTCGCCGTCCAGCGGCGGCTTCGCCCCGCGTGCGACCGCTACGCGACGACCTCCTGCTGCAACATCATCGCGTGATCCTCGTGCTCCAGCTTGTGGCAGTGAAAAACGTACGTCCCGGTGTAGTCGTAAAAACGCATGATGAGGCGCGCGCGGCCCGCGGGCGGGATCGCGACGCTGTCCTTCCAGCCGAGGTGCGCGGGCGGCGGCGGCGCGCCGTTGATGTCGAGCACCTGAAAGGGGACCATATGCTGGTGAAACGGGTGCATCTGCGTCTGCTCGCCGTTTTCGATCTCCCAGATCTCGGTGGTCCCGAGCTTGACCCGAAAGTCGATGCGCGCCGGATCGTAGCGCAGACCGTTGATGGTCCATTTGCCGTCGGCGAGCTGGAAGCGGAGGCGCCGGTGCTTCGTGACGGCTTCGCCCTCGGGGATGCGCGGCACCTCGGCCAGACGCGCGGGCACGCGGCTTCCGTCGTTCTCCTTGCGCACCACATCGAAGCGCAGCACGTCGGGTAGCTCGGGCCAGGTGGGGTCGAGGTTGCGCAGCACGATCGAGGTGCCGGGTTTGGCGCGGCCGAAATCGATGACGCAGTCGGCGCGCTCGGAGGGCGCCAGCTCGACGCTCTGCTGGGTGACCGGCGCAGCGAGCAGCGAGCCGTCGGACGCGATCTGGACGATCGGATCGCCGTTGCCCAGGGCCAGGCGCAAGTTTCGCGCGTTGGCGCCGTTGACGAAACGAAACCGGTATCGGCGGGCCGCGACCTGGAAAAACGGCGTGTGCACGCCGTTGGCGCAGAGCGTGTTGCCGAGGACGCCCGTGAACGTGGTGCCCGCATCGACCGTGTACACGAGGGCGTTGTCGGCGTCGAAGAGCCGATCCTGGATCAGGATGGGCACGTCGTGCTCGCCGGTGGGCAACCCGAGCGCGTCCTCCGCGGGATCGCGAATGATGTAGAGCGCGCCGAGGCCCCGAAACAGGTGCGCACCGGTCAGACCGAAGGTGTGGTCGTGGTACCAGTACGTCCCGCCGGTCTGGTTGTTCGGGTAGGTGTAAAGCCGGCTCTCGCCGGCCTTGATCGTGTGCAGCGGGTGGCCGTCGCTGGTGGCGGGGACGTGGTGGCCGTGGTTGTGCACGTTGGCCGTCTCGCCGAGCTCGTTCTTGACCGTCACCAGCGTCGGTCGGCCGCGCGTGGCGAGGATGGTGGGTCCCGGCCAGATGCCGTCGAAGCCGAGGATCGGCGTGGCGGCGCCCGGCAGAGGCTGACCCTTGCTCGGGCGTAGAACGAGATCGATCTCGTCACCTTGGGGACCGGTGCGGGTAGGTCGCTTGATGGGCGGGATGGGGAGCGGGCGGGCGAACGACGGCGGTCGCACGGTGCCGTAGCTGGCGGCGTTGCCGGTTGGGAGTCCCCAGGGATTCTCCACGTCGGCACGCGAATACCGCCCTCCGAGGATGGTCAGGCCTCCCGCCGCGGCCAAGCTCCCTTCGAGCAGTTGGCGGCGCGTGATCAGGCGGGACCTCCGAGCACGAGCGCCACGTTAGCAGAAATCACGCGGCCGAATCGGAATGCTGTTGACCGATGGCGTTTTTTGCGGCCTTCTTTGCGGCGACAAAGGGGGTCACGATGATTCGAAAAATGATCATGTCGGTATGTGCGGTGGGTGTTGTGTTGCTGGTTGCGGTGGCGCCCGTGGCGGCCAAGTCGGCCAAGCCGGCCAAAGAGGATCCCGCCAAGCGCGGCGAATACCTGGTGATGGTGGGCGGCTGTAACGATTGCCACACGCCGTTCAAGATGACGCCGTTCGGCCCGTTGCCCGACATGGAGCGCATGCTGAGCGGCCATCCGGAGGGTCAGCCCGATCCGGCCAGCACGCTCGGGAAGAACGATCTCACCGCGTCGGGACCTGACCTGACGGAGTGGAAGTTCCCCTTCGGCATCAATTACACGCGCAACCTGACGCCCGACAAGACGGGCCTCGGCGACTGGACCGAGGCGCAGTTCATCAAGACCCTGCGCACCGGAAGGCACCAGGGTGAAGGGCGCGCGCTGTTGCCGCCGATGCCCTGGTTCAACTTCGGCGGCATGACCGACGACGATCTCAAGGCGGTCTGGGCGTACCTGCGCTCGATCAAGCCGATCAAGAACGTCGTGCCCGATCCGAAGGTGCCGCCGCCGGTGCTCGATCAGTTCCTCAAGAACAACGCCGCGATCGTGGACATCGTGATCAACCACAAGGCTCCCCCCGCGCCTCCCGGACCGGCGGCTCCCGCGGCCCCGGCCGCGCCCGCCCCGGCCAAGAAGTAACTCTAGGGTAGATCCACCAGATAGAGGTGGGCGAGGCATTGCTCGTCGTCGGGCGCCTCGCCCATTTCTATTTCCGTCTGGCGGCTGGTGGTCGTGAATTCACAGGTCAGCGTCACCCGGTCGCCGGGCAGGAGCGCGACGGGCGCGGCACCGCGGAACAGTTGCTGATCGTAGACGTCCCAGTGGCCGAAGTGCGCCAGGCACTGGCGATCGCCACCGGCGCGCGTCCGTTCGAGATCGAGCACGCGTCCGAGGGTGTGCATCCGCGGCACCAAACCCCAGAGCGTCGTGGCGCGGTCGGCCGTCCAGGATGCGCGCACCCGCGCCTGCGTCTGGGCCGGCGCCAGCGCGAAGGGCGCCGGGCGGAGCGCGACGAAGTGGGCGGGCCGGACGACGTCGCCCGTGGCGAGGAGCATGCGCGCGCGCACCGGGATGCCCGGCGCCGAGGCGATGAGGTCGTAGCGCAGCTGCAAGACCAGCGGGGTCTCGCGCGCCAGCGGGACGCCGGTGCCGGCCGGGAGGCGTTGCACCGGCGTGTTGTGCGACCAGCTCGCCAGCAGCTTCACGCCCGCGCCCGCGACGTCGGGCGCGCCGTAGCAGCTCCAGCCCGGTCCCGGATCGGCGGCGTCGAGCTGTTGCGACCTTCGGAGCGCGGCGCCGTTCCCGAGCTCATAGAGGGCCGCCTGTCGCACCGCCGCGGCCGGCTCCGAGGAGACCGTCAACCCGGTGATGGCAGTGGCCTTGGGCAGGCGGGGCTCGACGACGAAGCAACGATAGGCCCGCTCGCCGAGCTCCGGCGTGAACGGGACGCCCGCTTCCACGGTCACCAGATGGTCGCGGTCGGCCTCGAAGCGCGGCGGGGCGTCCGGCGAATCGCGAATCGCCGACGGCGCGCCCTGCGGCGCACCGTGCTCCACCCAGGCACCGACGGTCGCGATCTCGGCGTCGGTGAGCCAGGGCGCATCCAGCCAGGTGCCGCACAACCCCGTGTCATCGGCGCCGAACGGCGGCATCGTGCGTCGCCGGACTGCCAGCAGCATGGCCCCCGCCGCGCGGCGGGCGTCCTCGTAGGAGCCGAGCGCCGGCGGCGCCAGCGCCGGGTCGCCCCCACCGCCGTGGCAGCCGCCGCACCGCCGCGCGATGAGGGACGCCACGTCGCCCGTCCAGGTGGGTGCTGGCGCGGCCCCGGTCGCGGCCGTTTGGTTCATGCCCGCGCGATCTTTGCAGCCGACGAGGGCCCCGGACAGAACGCAGGCAACGGCCAGCCCCGCCCACGCGCCCGCTCGAATCCGGCCCGTCCAGATCACGCCGGAACTGTACGCCGCCCGCGTTCGAGTTCGGGACCCCAAAGGTCGCGGTTGGTGTTGGGGCACGTCGGACGGTAAATTAGAGGGTCATGTCCGCCGCGCGCCAACACCTTCGCGACGCCCACCGCGTCGTCGTCAAGCTGGGGACGCACGTCGTCGCCCAGGATGGCGGCGCGCCGGCGCTCGATCGGATCGGCGCCATCGTGGAGAGCCTGGCGCGTCTGCGCGCCGCCGGGCGCGAGGTGCTGCTGGTGTCGAGTGGCGCCGTCAGCCTCGGGATGCGCGTGCTCGGGCTCCACGAACGGCCCCGCTCGCTCGGATCGCGGCAAGCCTGCGCCGCCGTCGGCCAGGGACATCTCATGGGCGTCTACACGCGCGCCTTCGCGGACGTCGGGTTGACGGCGGCTCAGGTGTTGCTCTCCCAGGAGGATCTGGCCGATCGCGATCGCGCGCTCTGCCTGCGCACGACCTTGATGCGCCTCCTCGAGCTGGGCGCAGTTCCGGTGCTCAACGAAAACGACAGCGTCAGCGTGGCGGAGCTGGTCGACTACCAGCGCGCACAGGCGGGCGCCACCGACGCCGCCGCGCCGGTCGGGTTCGGCGACAACGACGGACTCTCGGCGCGGGTCGCGGTCGC
>CAYTTF010000033.1:0-9656 GCA_964440665.1 uncultured Myxococcales bacterium
CCGCCGGCGCCCGCGCCGACGTTCTCACCTACGACGTGCACGACAACTGCGCAGCGCAGACCGTCAGCCACCCCTCGACCACCAACCCGCCCATCGATCAAAGCTGTCTCACGCAACAGACGTTCGGGCGGCCGCGCGAGCCCGACGAGGTGACGGCGACCTCCGGCCTGGCGATCCTGCCGCGCGCGTCGGTCATCGTCGGCCCGTTCCGGGGGATCACGATCTCGGCCAGCGCCGGGCGCGGAGTTCGGTCGGTGGATCCGGTCTACATCACGCAGGACATCCAGGCGCCGTTCGCCGACGTCGTCGCCTACGAAGCGGGCGCCGCCTACACGGGCACCGTGCGAAGCACGCTGCTGGTCGCCCGGTCGGTGTTCTTCCAGACGGTCGTCGACAAGGACCTGATCTTCGATCAGACCGCCGGGCGCAACGTGATTGGCGCGGGCACGACCCGCACGGGTTGGCTGGGCGCGCTGCGCTGGAGCGGGCCGTTCTTCGACGAATCGGCGAACCTGACCCTGGTCCGCGCCAGCTACAACGACGACGGCGAGGCGGTGGCCTACGTCCCGGGCGTGGTGTTCCGCTCCGACTCGGCGCTGTTCAGAGCGCTGCCATGGAGTCCGCGCGGCAAGTCGATCCGGGCCTCGCTCGGAGCGGGGATCACCTATGTGGGACCTCGGCCGCTGCCCTACGGTCAGGTGAGCGGGGACATCTTCACGATCGACGCGTCGGCCAGCCTGTCGTGGGCCAACCTGCAGCTTCGGTTGGTGTCGACCAACCTGCTCGATACGCAGTATCGGCTGGGCGAATACAACTACGCCTCCGACTTCCACAGCCAGCCGCAACCGACGCTGGTCCCCGAACGGACGTTCACGGCGGGCGCGCCCCGCGGCGTGTTCGCAACCTTCGGCATCACCTTCGGAGGCGTCTAGATGCGCCGGGTGATCCTCGGCGCGTTGGCGGCGGGCTCGTTCTTGGCGGGCGGCTGCGTCGGGCAGACGGGCGGCCAGACGGTGGTGTTTTCGGTCGCGGCCGCGGGGCCGACGGATGCCAGCGCCGGCCAGCTGGCGTTCACGTCCGGCGGGTTCGACGTCGTGCTGACCCAGGCGAAGCTGCACATCGGCGCCGTCTATCTGGATCAAGCGGCGCCGGTGTCTGGGGCCCAGGCGACCGATTGCTATCTGACGGGCACCTACGTCGGGGAGGAGACGTCGGCGCTGGACGTCGATCTGTTGGACCCAGCGCCGCAGCCGTTCCCCGCGCCGGCGCTCGGTATCACCCAGCCGCCCGCGCTCGTCGAGCAAGTGTGGCTCACCGGGGGCGACATCAACGCCGTGGCCGATACGACGCCGATCTTGGTCATCGCCGGCACGGCCACGCAGGGCGCGGCGGCCTTCCCGTTCACGGGCACGGTCACCATCGGCGCAAACCACGCCAGCTCGGGCGGGACCGGCGGTGGGGACTCGATTTGCCAGGAGCGCATCGTCTCACCCATCCAGGATTCGCTGACCATCCAGACGACAGGCGGGCTCCTGCTGCGCATCGATCCGCGCCCGTTCTTCGTCGACGTCGACTTCAGCCGGTTGCCCGCCGACGCGAGCACCGGCGGCTACGCCTTCGTCGACGACCCCAGCGTGCCCGCCTACGCGCCGACAGGGCAGAACCTCTATTCGAATCTTCGTTCCATCGCCCCCTACGGTTTTTCGTGGACGGATGCGCTTTGAGCGAACGAACGAGCAACGGACGAAAACAACAAACGAGGAGAGAGAGATGCGAGTCGACAAGATGAAGACGATCGTTGGTTTCGCGTGGGGGCTCCTTGCGGCGGCAACCGTGGCGCTCGGGTCGTGCTCCAGCAACAAATCGTTGGCCGTCACCTGTGCCAGCAGCCAGGCGTGTGCGGCCGGTGCCGCCGGGGCGGGCGGCTCGAGCGGGATCGCGGACGGTGGCACCGCTTCGCTCGCCGTCTTTACCAAACCGACGAATCCCGGCCCGGGCGGGATCTTGTTCGCGGCCTCGGGCGAAGTGTTGGCGCTCACCGGTTATCCGTTTCCGCCGGCAAACGACGGCGATCCGGCTTTCGTGGACGGCTGGAACGTGCACTTCACCCGCTTGCTGGTCACGCTCGATAACATCACGCTCTCGAACGGACCGGACGTTACGCCTGGCGACGAGTCCTGCACGGAGCCGACCGTCGCCAAGGTCACCGGCCCTTGGGCCGTCGACTTGTCGCACAGCGATACGAGCTACCTGCCGGGTAAGGGCGGCGCCGGTGAGGAGGCGGTGCCGCTCGCGGCGCTGTCGAAGCAGAACTATCCGGCGGGGAACGATGCGCCGTTCGACACCAGCGGCACCACGCCCTACGCGTTCGGCTTCGACGTCCTTCCCGCGACCACCAGCGCCATGAACGTGAACATCGACGCGCCCGGCCTGGTCGACTACGCGCAGATGGTCGCCGACGGGTGCGCGGTCCTCTACGTGGGCACGGCGACGTTCAACGGCACGAGTTGCACCTGCCCGACCGCCACCATGCCCAACCAGACCTGCGACGCCAGCATTTACGGCCCCGGAAAGTGGCCGCAGCTGGGCGACACGGTACCGTTCCACCTCTGCTTCAAATCGCCGACCTCGTACGTCAACTGTCAGAATCCACCGCCCGACAACAACGGGACGCCGCTCCCCGGCGAGGAGAACGCGCGCGGGATCTTCTTCCAGAGCACCAGCTTCGTCATCGGTCAGGTCACGATTCACACAGACCATCCATTCTGGGACAGCGTGCTCCACGATACGCCGGCGCACTTCGATCAGTTCGCGGCGCGCGTGGCCGGGATGGGACCTGCGGGAACCGGGGTGACCTTCCCGACCGTGACGCTGGAGATGACCGAGGGGGTCGACTACACGCAGGTCAAGGACGCTCTCGGCAACCAGTTGAGCTGGCGCTACTGCGTCGCGCCGGATACCAGCGTCCACCCCGAGTTCGTGGGTCCGATGGCCTTCTATGCGCGAAGCGTTCCCCACACCACCGGCACCGACGCTTGCCAGGGGTTGCGCGATTACTACGACTTTTCGACCTACGACCAGAGCACGCAGGGGCACCTCAACTCGGACGGGCTCTGCTACGTCGCCCGACACTACCCCTCGCCGAACTGAGGACAACATGGGCGCAATGGAATCGGTCAAAGAAGTGCTGCTGGCCTCTGGTGCCGGGTGGGTCCTCTGGCTGCTGGCGGCGTTCTCGGTGTGCAGCTTGGTTCTGGCGACCGAGCGCTGGCTCTACCTGCGGCGCCGCGGCGGCAACCTGGAGGCCTTGGCGCGCGAGCTCGACGCGCAGCTCGACAAGGGCGACTTCGAAACGGCGCGGCGCTCTCTGGAATCCAGCCCGTCGGTGGCGGCTCGCGTGGCGGACGCCGGGCTGCGCCTCGCCGATCGCGGCACGGCGGCGGCCGACAAGGCCATGCAGAGCGCGGCGGCGCTCGAGCGCGGGCGGCTCGAACGCGGCCTGGCCTTTCTGGCCACCGTTGGCAACAACGCGCCGTTCGTGGGTCTCTTCGGGACCGTGGTGGGCGTCATCCACGCGTTCGAGGAATTGGGGCACGCGGCACCCGGGCACGGCGCGACGGCGGCGGGGCAGGTGGCCACCCAGGCGGTGATGGCGGGGATCGCCGAGGCGCTGGTGGCGACGGCGGTTGGGATTGCGGTCGCCTTGCCGGCGGTGGCCTCGTACAACTATCTGCAACGGCGGGTGACGTCGCTGCTCGCCGGGACCGACGTGCTGTCCAACTTGGTGCTGGCCTACATCGCGGACGCCGCGCGCGGGCCACGCGAAATCCCTCCACTTCGCGAGGTGTCGGGTGGCGTCCGCTAACGGACCCGACGGCGGGATCATCTCGGGCATCAACGTCACGCCGATGGTCGACGTGATGCTGGTCTTGCTGGTGATCTTCGTGGTGACCGCCAAGATCATCGTCACGCCGGCCGTCCCACTGGATCTGCCGCGCGCCGCGCACGGCGAGGAGGTGCAGGTGGTCCTGTCGATCGTCCTGCCGGTCCGCGGGGCGATGCTGGTCAACGGCGCCGCGGTCTCGGACGACGGCGCTTTCGAGGAACGGGCGCGCGCGGCGCTGGCCGGGAGCCCGGAGCTGCGGGCGGTCATCCAGGCCGACGGCGACGTGCCGCACCGGCGCGTGGTGCACCTGCTGGACGAGCTCAAGGGCGTCGGCATCACGCGGGTCGCGTTCGGCGCGCTACCGTTCGACGAGCCCCCACGCTGAAGGCGACAACATTGCATTACGACCGGACCTCTCCATCGAGCACCAAGAGCGAGCGAATCGTCGACCTCGTTTTCGCCGGCGAGCCCGCGGGGCGCCGGCGCCGACTGGCCATCGGCGGCGCGGTCGTCGTCTCTCTCTATGCGGGCGCTCTCTTCTTGGTGACCCGCTTCGAAAGCTCGGGGCCAGCTGTCGGGGCGGAGCTGGCGGCCCGGGTTCACGACGCGATCGCGGCCGAGCGTGCCGTGGACGTCACGCCGCCTCCACCGCCGCCGCCGGTCCCGGCGGCGGCCCCCGCCGCCAAGGCCGAACCGGTGGTGCATCCGCGAATGAAGGCCGCGCCCACACACCCTGGGCCCGCGGCGCCTGCCCAGGCCGGAAAGCTCGCGGCCGTTTCGGAATCGCCCGTCGATTTCACCGGCACGGCGTTCGTGGTTGGATCGGGAGCTTCGTACGCGGGCGGGACGACCACCCACGGCGGAACCAGCCGCGTGCCGGCCTCTGGCGCCGTCGCGCCGGGCGGTACCGGCGACGGAACGACCGTTCGCAGCCGGGCGCGTGCCGTGGCCCTCGACCAGGCGGCTTGGAGCTGTCCTTGGCCCGCCGAGGCCGACGTGCGGCAGGTCGATCAGGAGACGGTGGTCTTGCGGGTCGTCGTGGGTGCCGACGGACGCGCCGATCGCGTCGACGTCGTCGAAGATCCAGGCTTTGGCTTCGGTCGCGCCGCGCGCCAGTGCGCGCTCGGAACGCGGTTCGAGCCGGCTCGCGATCCGTCGGGAGAGCGGATCGCCGCGCTCTCGCCCCCAATTCGGGTCCACTTCTTTCGATGAGCATCGCGAGGGAAATTCGACGCCTGGCGCTCGTCGCAGGCATCGCGGCGGCTGTCGCCGTCGGTGGCTGTCACCGGCACCTCGCGTCCTCCGGCGACTGCCGAGCGATTCTCGACCGCCTGGTGGAGATGGAGCTCAAGGAATCCGGATACCGCGATCCGACGTTGGCGCCGCGCTGGCAGCAGGAGCTGGCGCGCAACTTCGACGCCGATCTCCGTCGCTGCCAGACGCTGCGCGTGCGCGACGATCTCTCGGGCTGCCTGCAAATGGCCGCGAGTCCGGAGGAGATCGCGCACCACTGTCTGAAATGATCGCCGGCGGCCGATCGTGCTATCGGTAGAGCACGATGAGCCCGACCGGTTCGGAGATCTCCATCGGGGAGGCACCGCGAGCGCCCGGGCGGGTGGGACCCGCCGGGATGTGGACGTTTCTGGCCACCGACGCGATGGGCTTCGGGGCGCTGTTCATCGCCTACGCCATGCTGCGCGTGCGCGCCGAGAGCTGGCCGGATCCGCGGGCGCGCCTGGCGCTGGTGCCCGTCGCGGCGATGACCTTCGCGCTCCTCGCGTCGAGCCTCACGATGACGCTGGCGGCGCGGGCGGGGCGGGGGCGGGCGCGCGCCAGGTGGCTGCTGGCGACGCTGGCGCTGGGGCTCGCCTTCCTGGTCGGGGAATTGCTGGAGTACCGGCACCTCCTCGCGGCGGCCCAGCCCATGCGGCTCGGAAGCGACCTCTTCGCGTCGACGTTCTATGCCATCACCGGCTATCACGGCCTGCACGTCCTGGCGGGCGTCGTCTGTCTCTCGACCGTCCTGCTTCGGCACGCGGAGCAACGGACGCTGGAAGTGGTGGCCCTCTACTGGCACTTCGTCGATCTGGCCTGGATGCCGATCTTCACCTTCCTCTATCTGCTGCCCACCCGATGAGCGCCACCGTCGACAACAGCGACCAGCCGGAGGACCGCCGCCTCCGCGCGACGGCGATCGGATTCGCCGCGATCGTCGCGCTCACCGTCGCCGAGCTGATGGTGATTGGTCTCGACCTCGACCGCGCCGTGCGGGTCACCGCGCTGTGCGGGTTGCTGATGACCAAAGTGGCTCTGGTGCTGGTGGTTTTTCTGCGCGTCCGGTTCCGCCGCCGCGATCCGCGCCTCGCCGTGGCGGCACTGTTCCTGGCCGCCGGGTTTGCCGTCGTCTTGATGCTGGAGATGGCCTTTCGGATGCGACAGCAATGACGGCCCGCCGGATCCTGGCCGCCGCCGCCGTGGCGGCCGTCGCGCTGCTCATCGCGACGCCCAGCTGGGCTCTCTGCCCCAATTGCCTGGGGCAATCGCCGACGCTGAGCCCGGCGCTGCGCATCGTCGGCGTTTTCCTGCTGGTGCCGCCCGCGATCTTCTTCGCGGTCGCGGTCGCGATCCGCAGATTCTCGCGCTAGAAATCTCGCGCGTCTGCGGGCTCACACGGGGAGAACGCGCACGCTGGGGAAATGCCTCTGGAACCGGCTGAGATCGTCGATATCTCCCGTGTACACGACGCCACCACCCCGCAAAGCCGCCGAGGCCATCACGATGGCATCGGCCAGCGAGGAGCCCTTGACGGAACCCAAGGCAAGGCCGGCGGCTCGGCACAAACTCGGCGGCATGTCTTCGACGATCACGGCCGCCAAGAGCGCTTCGCGAACGTCGCTTCGTCCGCGCCACCACTCGACGTAGACGACCGCCGGGACGATCGGCAGAAAGCCCCTTCGAACGATGTTGCGGAAGGCCTCCGTTGCTCGACCCTTGCGGCGCTCGAGAGCGATCAGCATCCCGGTGTCGAAGGTGAACGTCACGCTGCGCGGCGCCGTCGCACTTCTTTCGACGGCGACTCGCCGCGCCACTCCTTTTCGATTCGTTCAATCGCTTCGTCTCCGAGGGGCGGAACGCCGTACCGCTCAAAAAATGCCTCGGCCGCCGCGAACTTCGCCTCGCGGGCCGCGACTTCGGCGAGCAGGGCAGAGACGTTCCCGTCATGACGCCGGGCCGCGAGTGCCTTGAGGTTCTTCATGGTTGCGTCGTTGAGCGAGAAACTCGTCGTCTTGGTACGGCCAGGTCTCATACTGGCAGTGTAGCACACGAGAAGCCTTCGGCCGGACCATTCGCTATCTGGCGGGGATCAGGGCTGAGGCCCGCCGTCGCTCGCCCCGTCGGCGTCGGTGCCCGCATCGGGCGGAGGGGGCGGCGACCAGGCCGGCTGATCGCGGAGGCGTTGCTCTAGCGCGCCCGCCTCCGGTCGGTCGCGGATGGCCACCAAGGACCGGACGTAGTGGGCCATCGCCCAGAGATCGGTGTCGGGCAGGACGTTCTTCCAGGTCGGCATCGCGGTGCCGCCGATGCCGGCGGCGATGGCGCGGTAGATGTCCTCGGGCGTGTCGCCGCCGCGCAGCTCGTTGAAGGTGAAGTCCGGTGGGAGGATCTTGACGCCGTAGTCGCTGTCCTTGGCGACGGCGAAGTAGAGATCGGGGCGGAACTGTCGAACCTCCATGCCGGTCAGTTCTTTGCTGAAGGCGTAGATCTCGGCCTTGGTCGCGTAGGCGGGGTGGCAGGCGACCGCGCACTGGGCAAGGCCGTGGTAGACGCGCTTGCCGCGTTCCACGGCCTCGGCTTCGCGCGCAACCCAGGGATCGGGTGACGCGACGATGGCCTCGCCGGCGCTTTCGGTTCGCCATCTTGGGGCAAAGTACTTAATGTATTGGATGAGGTCGTCGAGCTCGGCCTCGGGGACATCCCAGGCGAGCATCGCCGTGCCGTGAAGCCCGTGTCGGATGGTGCGGACGAAGTCGGCGTCGCGGGGGAGCTGGCCGGCGGGGACCGCGGCGAACTTGTAGACGCCGAGCCGGAGATCCCGCGGCGGCGTTTGCAGACCGGCCGCGGAGGTTCCTTTGCCATCGCCAGCGTCGCCGTGGCAGGGGCGGCAATAGGGCGTATAGACCTCGCGCCCGTGCTCGAGGGCGGACGCCGCGATGGCGCGGCCTCCCAGCGTCACCGGCCCGGTGAACGGTGGAGGCGCGCCCGCGGGACGCCGACAGGCCGCCGTCGGCAGAACCAGCGGCAGCAGAAGGAGCAGCGGGACGGCGCGCGTCTTCACAGCAGGCACACCGCGACGTAGATGACGACCCAGACGATCAATACGAAGTCCCAGTAGATGGTGAGCAGGCGGAGTCGCCGCGCCCGGGTCGCCGCCAGCACGACCAGGCCGCCCAGGACGTGCAGCGCGTGGAACACCGAGAGCGCGAAGAAGACGTCGCCCAGCGCGCCCGCGCTCGGACCGAGATGTTCGACCGTCAGGTGCCGCCAGAGAGCGCCTTGCAGCGCGAGGAACGCCGCGCCCAGTGCCGCGGCCGCGAGCGCGGGCCCGCGTCGATCCGTGGTGCGGGCTGCGCGGAGCGCAAGCGTCGCCGCCAGCAGGACGACGGTGTTGGCGGTGGCGGCGCCGCGCGGGAAAGGCGGCGTGCCGGCGGGCGGCCAGACGGGGGCCTCCGCGCGTAGGATCGCGTACGCCAGCAGCAACGCCGCGAAGAGCATCGCCGTGGCGCCGAGAAAAATGAACAAGCCGACCACCCGGTCGAGCTCGCGGAGCCGCGGCGACGTCGAGACCGCGGCGGTCATGCTCCGCCCTCGGTCGGTCTCTCCGCCGAATTGTCCGCCGATGCTCGCACCGGCCCCTCGTCCTGGCCGAGCCAATCCCTGCCGAGCGCCCACGCCGCCGGGTGGCCGAGCTCGTGCGGCCCGCGCACGACCACCGGGATGCGATCGAAGTTGTGGTGCGGCGGCGGCGACGCCACGGTCCACTCGAGCGTCCCGACCCCCCAGGGGTTCCTGGGCGCCTTCGGACCGCGGAACAGGCTCCAAAAGAAGTTCACCACGAAGATCAGCTGCGAGGCACCCAGCACGTAGGCCGCGTGGGAGATGAACCGGTTGAGCGGCAGCAGCGGGCGCAGGAACTCGTAGGCCGACGGGTCGTAGAGGCGCCGCTGCATCCCCGCATAGCCGATCAGGAGCTGGCCCATGAAGACCACGTTCAGCGACACGAACGTTGGCCAGAAGTGCCACTTGCCGAGGCGCTCGCTCATCATTCGGCCGAACATCTTGGGGAACCAAAAATAGACCGCTGCGAACGAGGCCAGCAGCAGCGCCGCGGCCATGATCAGATGGAAGTGTCCGACCACGAAGTAGGTATCGTGCAGGTACATATCGGCGACGACGTCGGCCAGGTAGAGGCCGGTCAGACCTCCGACGCCGAAGGTGAAGACCAGGCCCAGGCAGAACAGCATCGGCGTAGTCATCCGCATGGCGCCGCGCCAGAGCGTCCCCAGCCAGTTGAGGAAGAGCAGCGACGTCGGCACCGAGATGATCATGGTGAGAACCATGAAGCTCTCGCCGAGGAGCGGGCTCATCCCAGTCGTGAACATGTGGTGGCCGTAGACCACCGTCGACAGGATCACCACGCCGACGAGCGCGTAGACCGTCACCCGGTAGCCGAAGGCCGGCTTGCGCGCGAAGAACGACAGCAGGTCGCTCA
>CAYTTF010000033.1:9666-21425 GCA_964440665.1 uncultured Myxococcales bacterium
AACGATTCCCCAGGCGGGGATAATCAGGATGTAGACCTCGGGGTGGCCGAACAGCCAGAAGAGGTGCTGGTAGAGGATCGGATCGCCGCCCGCGCCCACGGTGGTGCCGGCTACGAAGAACTGCGTCCCGAAGACGCGATCGAAGAATAGCAGCACCATCGCCGCCGCCAGCACGGGCACGAAGAGCGCGTTCAGGATCGAGGTCAGAAAGAACCCCCACACCGTGAGCGGCATCCGGAAGTAGGTCATCCCCGGCGCGCGCAGCCGGATCACGGTGGTGATGTAGTTGACCGCGCCCATCACCGACGAGGCGCCGTTGAGGTAGATCGCGACCACCCACAGCGTCTGCCCGACCCCCGGCGCGCCGATCGCCGTCGACAGCGTCGCGTAGGCGGTCCACCCGGCCTGCGGCGGTCCCAGCGGCACGAAGAAGGACGCGGTGAGAACCGCCGTCGCGGCCGCCATCGTCCAGAACGACGCCAGGTTGAGGCGCGGGAACGCCATGTCGCGCGCGCCGATCAAGAGCGGCAGGCAGAAGTTCCCAAGACCGCCGATCAGAATCGGCGTCACAGCGAAGAAGATCATGATCGTGCCGTGCATCGTGAACAGCGCGGTGTACGCGGCGGGCGAAATCAGGCCGCCTGCGCGGCCGAAAAGCAGACGACCGACGACCGGCACCGGAACGCCGGGACGCGCGAGCTGCCACCGGATCAGCATCGCCATGATGCCGCCCACGGCCAGGAACGACAGCCCCAGAAACAGGAACTGTTTGCCGATCACCTTGTGATCGGTCGAGAAGACGTGGCGGCGCAGGAACCCGGTCGGCGCGGGGGGGATCCCCTCGTCGTCGGCGTGGCCGCCGCCGGGAGCGCCGCTGCCGTCCCCTGGAGCGGCGGTCATCGACCGGTCTCCCAATCCCACCCGCCCGCCGCCGGATCGCCGGCCTCGCCGCGGAGGAGGCTGTCGGTCTCGGCGCGCGCGAGCCAGTCGCGGTATTCGCCTTCCGGACGCGCGATCAGCAGGCCGCGCATCTTGTAGTGGGAGACGCCGCAGTGCTGCGCGCAGGCGATCTCGAATCGGCCGGCTTCCTGGGCCTGGAACCAGAGACGGGTGGTGCTGCCGGGGATGGCGTCGATCTTGGTGCGGAAGCTCGGCAGATAGAGCGAATGCACCACGTCCCGGGAGCGGAGCTTGAGATAGATGGGCCGGCCCACGGGCACGTCGAGCTCGCCCAGCGTCACGACGTCGTCCCCGGTGCCGAAGCGGCCGTCGGGTCCGGCGGTGCGGAAGGTCCAGGACCACTGTCGCGCCGTCACCTCCACCCGCAGCGCGTTCGGATCGCTCTCGGGATAGTGCCAGAACCGTCGGGAGAGCTCGCCCGCCGCCCGCGCCGCCAGGGTCACATCTATCGCGACGAACATCACGAGCGCCACCGCGAAGGTCAGCGCCCGATCGCGCGGCCGGTTGCCGTGGGTGTGGTGCGCGCGCGTCCGCCCGGCGCGCTCTCGGTGAAGAACGATCGCGATCAGCAGAAAAACCAGCACCGCGAGGAACGCCAACCCCGTGGTGAGGGTCAAGTAGCCGATCACGCCGTCGACGAGGTGCCCGTCGAGCGAGGCGTCGTGGGGAAGCACGATGTGCACGGGCGGTTCATTCCTAACTCGCGGCTCACAGCAAAATCAAACGCCGCTCGGGCGGCTTATTGGTTAGGATTCGCGCCCGATGGCGAATCCCGAGGTCCTCGTCGGCCAACAGGTCGGGCGTTACGCTGTCATCCGCCACCTGGCCTCCGGCGGGATGGCCGAGCTCTACATCGCGCGCCAGCAGGCGGTTGGCGGGTTCGAGAAACCGGTGGTGCTCAAGATCCTGCAGCCGCGCTACGCCCAGAACCCGCGCGTCTTCGCCATGTTCCTGGACGAGGCGCGCCTGGCGGCCAAGCTCAATCACGCGGCGATCGTCCATGTCTACGACGTCGTCGACGAGGGGGGCGTCAAGTACATCGCGATGGAGTACATCCATGGCGAGACCGTCGCCGACATCGTCAAGCGCGGGCTGGCGGTCGATCGCTACCTGCCGATGGAGCACGCCATCCACATCGTGAGCCAGGCGGCCGCTGGTCTCGCCTACGCGCACGACCGGCGCGAGACCGGCTCGCGCGTCATCCGGATCGTCCACCGCGACGTCTCGCCCACGAACATCCTGGTCAGCTACGAAGGGCAGACCAAGATCGTCGACTTCGGGATCGCGCGGGTGCAGGACGAGCTGCGCGAGGAATCGGGGATTCGCCCCGGCAAGGCCTCCTACATGTCGCCCGAGCAGGTGCGGGGCGAGGGGGCCGACTACCGGTCGGACATCTTTTCGCTGGGGATCATGCTCTACGAGCTGACGCTCTGTCAGCGTCTCTTCCGGGGGCCGGCCAAGGACGTGATGCGCCGGATCGTCGAGGAGACCATCGCCCCCCCGACCGCCATCCGGCGCGACTACCCGACCGCGCTCGAGCAGATCGTGATGCGCGCGCTCGAGAAACGCCCGGAGGATCGGTACCAGTCGGCCGAGGACCTGCGCCACGATCTGGAGGAGTTCCTCGACGACAGCGGGCTGCGCAGCGGCAACCGGCGCATGGCGATCTACATGAACGAGCTCTTCAAGCCGGATGAGGCGGCGAACCCGCAGGCCGAAGCGGCGGGCGAGCCGGAAGAGCTGGATTTCGATCGCCGGGCGCCGCTGAACATGCGGATCGAACCGGCCGCGGAGGTCGCGCCCGCCGCGCCCGCCGCCCGGGTCCCGCCCACGCCGGTGGTGGCGCGCCCCGCCGTTCGCGGGGGGACGTCGGCCACGATCGGCACCATCGGATCGCTCGGATCGTCGAACGACAGTGACATCGCAAAGACGCACGCCAAGGGGAGCTGGATTCTCATCGCAACGGTCATCGCGCTCGGGATCGGGACGATGGTATTCCTGACGCTTCGATGATAACTTCCTCCGACGGTTCGAGGCCTTGCGGCCTGGTGCGCAGGAAGCACTCAACTGCATGAAATTCGTCTGCGATCGCTGCCAGACCAAGTACTCCATCGCGGACGAAAAGGTCCGCGGGAAGATTCTCAAGGTCCGCTGCAAGGCCTGCACGAACATCATCACCGTGCGGGAGGAAGCTGCGGCCGGGACGCCGCGCCGCGCACCCTCCACCGCGGTGCCGACCCTGGGCTCGTCGGCCTCCCGAGCCGCGATGCCGGCGGCGCGGCCCCCGTCGGCGCCCGCTCCACGCCCGCCCGTACCACAGCCCGTGGTTCCCGACGACGGCGTCCAGTGGTACCTGGCGCTCGACGGAAACCGAACGGGACCGTTCACGCGCCGGCAGCTGGTCGACAAGGTCGCGCCGTTTTCGGCCGACGCCGATCTCCACGTCTGGAATGAGCAGCTCGGCAGCTGGAAGCCGCCCGCTCAGGTTCCGGCCATCGCCGCCGATCTGGCCGCCCGAAAACCTTCCGGGCCTCCACCGTTTCCGGGCGCGCCCCGACGACCCACGCCTCCACCGATGCCCGCGCTGGCCGCGGCGGCGCCGCGACAGACCGGCGCCCACGCCGTCGCCGCCGCGATTGGTCCGGGTGTCGGGCTCAAGCTGCCCCCACCGAGCGGGCCGCCGGCGGGACGGCGAGTCACCGGTCCGGTTTCCCGACCCGCGGTGATGGCGGCCTCCGCCGCGCTGGCACATGCACCGTCACAGAGCGGCGATTCGCAATCGCATTCGCATTCGCATTCGCAATCGCAATCGGACGACGGCCTCGACGTCGACCCGTCGACCCTGCTCGAGACGCCGGCACCGCAGCCGCACATGTTGCATGGGCTCGCCGGGAACAACGGCTTCAACGGCGCCCACGCGTCCAGCGCGACGGATTCGGCCGTTCCGAACCGTATGCCGGGAGCGGGGGACCGATCGGACGTGCTCAACACCTTGAATCTTGCCGGGGCGGGGGCCTCCGGCGCGTCGCCGCGGTTGCTCTCGTCGGATGCGATGTGGCAACCGGGAACCCTCCAGGCCTCGGACGCGCGTCAGCGCAGCACCCGGATCATCATCGTCTTCCTCTGTGTCATCGCGCTCATCTGCGCGGTCTTCTTTCTCAACATGACGAAGAAGGCGAGGCCCGTGACGGCGCCGGCGCCGGCGCCCAAGGCTGTCGCGAGCGATCCTTTGGCTGGGCTCGCCGAGAAGGCGCCCGAGCCGGCGCCGCCGGTCGCCGTCGCCCCGGCCCCCGTGGCCCCGGTGGCGCCTCCGCCCGTCGTCGTCCCGCTGGCGCCCGCGGGACATGGCAAGGGCAAAGCGCCGCGCGGCGCCCCCGGGCGCGGCGCGAGCCCGGTGGCGGTGGCCACGGCGGCGCCGGGAACGACCGCGCCGGTCGTCGACGCCAACGCCGCCCGCTACCGCGACACGAGCCGGCCAGGCCTGGCGATCACGGGCGGGGGCGGGTCATCCCGCCCGGCCCCGTCGCAGTCGGACATCTCGCGGGTCATCAACAGCAACCGGGGTGGGATCAAGAACTGCTACCAGCGCGCGCTCCTTCGCGACACCAGCCTCACCCACGGCAAGATCACCGTCCAGGTCACCATCGGCATCTCGGGGCGGGTCAAGCGCACCACCATCGACGGCCCGCCGCAGTTTCGAGCGCTCGATCCTTGCATCAAGGAGGTGGTCGGACGTTGGGCCTTCCCACAGGCGGGCGACGAATATGGCACCGAGTTCGTCTATGTCTTTCAAGGAAATGAGTGAGCTGGCCCGATCTTGACCAGACACCCGTACGCCGATTTCCTGGGCAAGGTCGAAAAGCCCTCGCGGTACGTCGGCGGCGAGTACCAGGAGGTTCGCAAGGATCCGGCCACCGTGGAGGCGCGGATCTGCCTGGCCTTCCCCGACGTCTACGAGATCGGGATGTCCCATCTGGGGACCAAGATCCTCTACGGCGTCCTCAACAAGACCGACGGGCTCGCCTGCGAGCGTGTGTTCTCGCCCTGGCTCGACTGCGAAGCGGAGCTGCGCGCGCGTGACCTGCCGATCGTGACGCTGGAGTCGGCGACGCCGGTGGGGGAGTTCGACGTGGTCGGGTTCTCGCTGCAGTACGAGCTGACGTACACGAACGTGTTGGCGCTGCTGGACCTGGCGGCGATCCCTCTGCGCGCGGCCGATCGGGGCGATCGCGAGCCGCTCATCATCGCGGGCGGACCGACCGCGACCCATCCCGAGCCGCTGGCGCCGTTCATCGACGCCTTCTTCATCGGCGAGGCCGAGGAGATGCTCCCGCCGCTGGTCCGGGAAGCGGCGGTCCTGCGGCGGGCGGGCGTCCCGCGGCGCGAGCGGCTGATCCGCTTGGCCGCCCAGTATCCCCTCTACATCCCCGAGCTCTACGCGACCGAGCTCGAGCCGGAGACCGATCTGCTGGTGGTGGGCGCGCCCGTGGATCCTCGCGTGCCCGCGCGTCCCAAGCGCGCGTGGGTCGCCGACATCAATCGCTTCCCGTTTCCGGACGACTCGCCACTCCCCTACGCCGAGGCGATCTTCGATCGGATGGCCGTCGAGGTCGCGCGCGGCTGCACCGAAGGCTGCCGGTTTTGCCAGGCGGGGATGATCTACCGGCCGGTGCGCGAGCGCGATCCGGTGGCGGTGCTGGATGCGCTCACCGCTGGCGTGAAGAAAGGCGGCTACGACGAGACCGCGCTGACGTCGCTGTCGATGGCCGACTATTCCTGCGTGACACCGCTCGTGAAGGCGGCCATGGCGCGGCTCGGGCCCGAGAAGGTCGCGCTGTCGGTGTCGTCGCTCCGCGCCTACGGGCTCAACGAGGATCTGCTGGGCGAGATCGCCAGCGTGCGCGCCGGGGGCCTGACCTTCGCGCCCGAGGCGGGGACGCAGCGGATGCGGGACGTGGTCGCCAAGAACGTCACCGAGGCCGACATCATCGAATCGGCGCACCGGGTGTTCGGGCGTGGGTTCTCCAGCATGAAGCTCTACTTCATGATCGGGCTGCCGACCGAGACCGACGAGGACGTGCTGGGCATCGTGGAGACGGCGGCCCGCGTGCAGGAGATCGGCCGCAGCCACCTGCGCGGCGCCAAGGTGACGGCGTCGGTCTCGACCCACGTGCCCAAACCGCACACGCCCTTCCAGTGGGCGGCGATGGACGGGGAGGGGGAGATCGCGCGCAAGCAGACGCTGCTGGCGGAGCGCGCGCGCGCGCTGCGCGTGACGCTCAAGATGCACGAGAACCAGCAGTCGCACATCGAAGGGATCTTCGCGCGCGGCGATCGGCGGGCGGGCGATCTGCTGGAGCGGGCCTTTCGGCTCGGCTGCCGCTTCGACAGCTGGGACGACGAGCTGCGCGTCGAGCTGTGGGACCAGGCGATCGCCGAGACCTCGATCGAAACGGGCTTCGACGTGGCGCGCACGCTCGGCACCTTGCCCGTGACGGCGCGCCTGCCCTGGAGCCACATCGACATCGGCCTCGAGGACGACTTCCTGGCCAAAGAGTATCGTAAGGCGCTCAAGGATCGCCTGTCGCCGCCCTGCGGAAAGCCCTACAAGAAGCTGCTCCATCCGAACAGCGTCGCGGCGGCCGAGGCGGGCGCCAAGGACAAGCTCATCTGCTACGACTGCGGCGTCGCCTGCGACATGGACGCGATGAAGGACGAGCGGTTGTTCTTTCTACGCCGCATGAACGCCTGGGTGTCTGCCGACATGGGGACCCTGGGAGGGTCCCCAAACCCTCCCGCGATGGATCCCGCCGGGCAGAGCCCGTCGGGATCCCACGCGATCGACCCACCTGCTCGAGCGGTGCGATTGGTGCGGAACCCGACCCGGCCGCCGCCGCGGGCGGCGCAGGGCAAGTCGTACCGCTATCGGCTCCGCTACACCAAGCTCGGTCGGGTCGCTTACCTCGGGCATCTCGATCTGGTGCGCCACCTGCCGCGGATCTTCCGGCGCGCCGGGCTGGAGATCTTCTATTCGATCGGGTTCCACCCCAAGCCGGACCTGTCCTTCGGTCCGGCGCTGGGGCTCGGGATCCCCTCGCTGGGCGAGATCCTGGACGTGAAGCTGATCGAGGATCTCACGCCGGAGGATCTGGTGCGGCGACTCTCGCGGGTCACGCTGGAGGGGATCGAGATCCTGGGCGCCTCGCGGATTGGCGACAACGATCGCAATCTCGGCCGCGTGATCGCCGAGGCCGAATATGTCGCCCGCCTTCCCCCCAGCATCGATCCGGCGATCGGCCTGGCCCGATTCGCGGACGCCGAAGCGATCAGGGTGTTGCGTGAGTCGGACAAGAAGATCGCCCGCATGGTCGACGTGCGCAAGACGCTGCGATCGTTTGAGGTGGGGACCCTGAGAGGGTCCCCACTCCCCCCCGCGATGGGTCCCGCTGGGCAAAGCCCATCGGGATCCCACGCGATCGCGGCCCCCGAATTGCGCCGGCGCCTCGGTTGGACCGACGGTGGGCTGGTCTCCTTCTCGGTCGCGGTGAGCGCCGAAGGGAGCGTACGTCCGATCGAGGTGATCACCGGTCTCTACGGTCCTGAGGTCGGTGCGCAGACCGACCTCGCGCGGGTGGCTCTGTGGGCCGAGCACCACACCGATCCGTTGCACGCCGTCGAGATGGGCGGAGCGGCGGTGCGGCTCCCCGCTTCGGCATCCACCTCCACGTCGGCCGCCGTCGCGCCGCCGTGATCGAGACCGTCGGGCTCGGCAAACGGTTCGGCGATACCGCCGCCGTCGTCGATCTCGATCTGCGCGTCGATGCGGGCGAGGTGATGGGCTTCCTCGGTCCCAACGGCTCGGGCAAGACCACCACCATCCGCCTGCTGATGGGCCTCCTGCGTCCGAGCGCCGGGCGCGCGTCGATCCTGGGACGCGATTGCCACCGCGATGCGGTCGCGCTCAAGCGTGACGTCGGCTATCTCCCCGACGAGCCGTTCCTCTATCCCTACCTGACCGGGCTCGAGACGCTGGAGCTGGTCGGCGGCCTGCACGGGTTCTCCGCCGTCGAAACCCGCCGCCGCGCCGGTGCGCTGGCCGAGCGCCTCGGCCTGGGTGCCGCCGCGCGCGGATATACCGTGACTTACTCGCTCGGCATGAAGAAGCGGCTGGCGTTGGCGCTGGCGCTGATCCACGAGCCAAGAGTCCTGATCCTCGACGAGCCGACCAACGGTCTCGACCCGGCGGGCGCCCGGCAGATGCGCGCGGCGATCGGCGAGTACGCGGCGGGTGGCCGCACGATCTTCCTCTCGACGCACCTGCTCGAGGCCGCCGAGCGGCTCTGCCACCGCGTGGCGATCATCCGCGCCGGCGCGTTGCAGGCGGTGGGGACGCCCAACGAGCTACGCGTCCGCTTCGCCTCGGCACCGGGAACCACGCTCGAAGATCTCTTCCTGCGCGTGACGGGGTGAGCCTGTCGCCGTCTCTCGGCGCGGGCAGGTTGGCGGGGTTCTTCGTCCGGTCCCGGCTGCGATCGTTTCGGAACGGTCTGCGCGCACGCGGTCGGCGCCGCCAGCCGATCGTGATTGCCGTCGCCGGCTTGGTGACCTCGCTCGCCTACGTCGGTCTCTTCTGGCAGGCGTTCTCGGTCGTCGTCGCGACGGTCGATCTCGCGGGACAAGCCGCGGCGCTGGCGGTGGTCGCGGGCGTGCTCGCCCTCGGGAGCTTCTCGGCCAAGGCCGCCAGCAGCGAGGCGGTGCGCGCCGGCTCGGCCGAGAACGAGTTCCTGCTGGCGCGGCCGGTTTCGCTGGCGGCGCTGGTCGCGGGCCGCGGCATCGCCGATGCCGTGACCGATCCGATGGGCGCGCTGTTCCTGTTCCCGGTGCTGCTGGCCGCGGCGCTGGTCTGGCGGCTTTCGCCCGCGGCATGGTTGATGGCGGCATCGATCTCGGCGGCCGTGCAGGTTTCGATCTCGATGCTCGCCTACGCCACGCAGCTGCTCGTCGTTCGGGCCGTCGCGCCGGCGCGGCGCCGGCTGGTCTGGATGGGCTTGCGGCTCTGCGCCGCCCTGGCCCTCGCGGGCGTGTGGATGGTGGGTACCTGGGTCTTGCGGATGCCCGAGCTGCTGGCGACGAAGCTGGTCACGGCGGGCCCCTGGTTGAGATGGACGCCCGGTACCCTGATCGCCGCGCCACTCGCCGCGCTCGCACGCGGCGAAGCTTTGCGGGCGCTGGCGTCGCTCGCTCTGCTCTGGGCGGCGGCGGCCGCGGCGCTGTTCGGCGCGATGGCCATCGCCCGTCGGGTGGGAATGCGCGGCTGGGAGGAGGCCGGAGCGCCCTGGGCGGAGGCCGCCCCGGCCCCCCGCGCGGACGGACGCCCGGTCACCGCCGCGACGAAAGATCTGCGTCTCATCGTCCGGGACCGCGGACAGCTGCTGGTGCTGATCGCGATGCCCGCGATCTTCGTCGGCGTGCAGATCTTCGGCGCCGCCGGATGGTCCTGGTCGACGGCGAGCCTCCCGCGGGTATCCTGCCTGGCCTATTCGCTGGCGCTCTACATGGCCACGATCGGACCGCTCACCCACATGCAGGCCGAGCGTCGCGCGTTCTGGATCCTGCGCACGGTCCCGGTGCCGCTCGAACGGCTGCTGGCCGCCAAGGCCCGCGTCTGGAGCGTGGTCGTCGGCGGTGCGGGGCTGTTCGTCTTCGGGGGGCTGGCGCTGGTCATGCCGCCGGCGCCGGCGGCGGCCGTTCTGTCGGCGGGTTTGCTGGTGACGGGGGGCGCCGTCGCGATCAGCTTCCTGGCCGTGGCCATGGCCAGCGGCGGGGCCGATCTCTCCGACGAGCAAAGCTCGGCGGTCGGACCGGCGACGATCTACGCGTTTCTTCTGTTGGGCGGCCTTTACAACCTGGTCCTGACCGGCGATTGGGCGACGCGCGTCTCGGGGTTGACCCTCTACTTGTTCGCGACGGTGGCCTACTGGCGGGCCGGCGTGGAGCGCGCCGAGATCTGCATGGACGCGGAGGCGGTTCGAGTACCACAGCTCCGGATTGCCGGGGGGGCCACCTTGCTTATCGTCTATGCATTCGGCCAGCGCGGGCTGACGACCGTCGACACCGCGGTGGGTACGGAAGGCGCGGCGCTGATCGCCGTGTTGCGGCGGGTGCTGGTCTTGGTCCTGGGCGGCGTCGCGGTGTCCCTCCTTCGCCGGCGTCCGCCGGCGCCCCCCTGGCGCGGCCGGCCTTCGTCGGTGGTCATCGGCGTCGGCCTGGGCACGCTGGTCGCGATCGTGCTCGCTCACCTTCGCGCCGTGGGTGGCACGGCGTCGCCCGCGCGATCGCCGCTGGTCTGGATCGGTGTCGGCGCCGCGCTGGCGGCCGAGGAGGCGATTTTTCGGGGGGTCGTGCAGCGCACGCTGGAGGAAGATCTCGAAGCGCGTGGTCTTCGTCCGTGGTGGGCGCGTGTTGGCGCCGCCGCGGTGACGGTGGTTCTGGGCAGCATTGCGGTGGCGATGGGCGACGGCCACACGACGCGCGCTCTCGTGGTCGCGCTGGCCGTGGGGCAGGTGGGCGCGGCGCTCGCCCGCGCGTTCACGGGCCGTGTGGGTGCGGCCTGGGCGGCCCGTTTGGCGGCCCTTGTCGGAGCGGCTTTCTTCTAGCTTCGAATTGGAATACAATCCCAACCATGCGGTGTGTGCTCTCCCCGCTCGGCCGGCATTCTGGGGCTACGCCGACTCTGTTGATGGCGCTGCTCGGGCTCGGGTTGTCCGTGCTCGGGACAGGCGCTTGTAGCGTCGACGATGGCGGCCTCGATTCGACCATTCCCAAGCTCAACCGCGACGGCGGTGGAACGGGCGGATCGGTTGCGATGACCGACGGAGCGGGACAGGATCTCGCTTCGAACGGGGACGCGGGTGGTATGGGCGGCGGGACGACTGGCGGTATGGGTGGCAAGGCGGTCATCACCGGTGCAGCAGGCACGAATGGTGTGGCGGGCACCAGCGGCGCGGCGGGCACCAGCGGCGCGGCCGGCACCAACGGCTTGGCCGGCACCAACGGCTTGGCTGGCACCAACGGAACCGCCGGCACCAACGGCCTGGCCGGCACCAACGGCTTGGCCGGCACCAATGGGATCGCCGGCAGCGGCGGCGTGGGCGGCTCGGCGGGTCGGGGCGGTGCCGGTGGCAGCGCGGGCGGTTCGGTGGGCGGCAACGGTGGCGTCAATGGCGGGACTGGCGGCCGAGGTGGGGTGGGCGGAACGGCCGGGGGCATGGGCGGCAGAGGGGGATTCTGCACGCCCAACAATTGCGCCGACGGGTGCTGCGCCAACAATCAATGCGTCCACAACAAGTCGGCCCAGCAATGCGGAACCATGGGCGCGTCGTGCACGCCATGCGCGCCGTGCTCACTGTGCTCCGCCAACGGACAGTGCGCGATCGATCCAGCGTCGCGGTGGACGATCGTGGCGGACTCCGTACAGGCCGCGATGGCTCCGCCGGGCGGAGGCACTTGGGACCCGCCGCAGGGCGATGAAGGGGGGGCGGCGCCCGATCTGTTCTGCGAGTACGACATGCCGGGAATGGTCATCAACATGATGACGGCCGGAGTCACCTCGACCGTGGTCGACGTGTTCACCGCCACCTGGGATCAGGTCATCACGCCGTCCGGGATGACGGTCAGTGCGTCCGGATTGATGGCCGCCAATCCGGCCTGGCGGATCTGGGTGGGCGACGAGGACTGCAACTCGCCAGGCAACTGCACTGCAACGGGCGCGGATCGGCGGGGGCCGATCTGCTCGTATC
>CAYTTF010000034.1:0-21271 GCA_964440665.1 uncultured Myxococcales bacterium
CGAGGTAGAGCGGGCAGGTCGAGCTGCCGCGGATGCCGAGCTTGTGCTCCTCGGGTCCGATGGTGAGACCGGGCGCGCCCCGTTCCACCAGGAAGGCGGTGAATTGTTCGCCGTCCACCTTGGCGAACACCGTGAAGAGGTCGGCGAAGCCGGCGTTGGTGATGTAGAGCTTGGACCCGGTGAGCTTCCAGCTTTTGCCGTCTGCCGACTTGACCGCCTTGGTCTTGGCCGCCAGCGCGTCCGATCCAGACCCCGGTTCGGTGAGCGCGTAGGCGGCGATCATCTCCCCCGACGCGAGCTTGGGCAGGTACTTCTCCCGCTGCGCGGGCGTGCCGAAGTGGACCAGCGGCATCGTGCCGATCCCGACGTGCGCGCCGAAGCTGACCGCGTAGGAGCCCTGTCGGCTGGCCGCCTCGGTGATCAGACTGGAGCTGGTCTTGTCGCCACCGAGGCCGCCGTAGGCTTCGGGAACGTCGTGGCCGAGCAGGCCGACGCCGCCCGCCTTTTGCAGCAGCTCGCGCATGAGGCCGGGCTTCTTGGCCTCGATCTCGGCGACGCGCGGCATGACCTCGCCGAGGACGAAGTCGTCGGCGGTTTCCTTCATCATCCGTTGCTCGTCGGTGAGCATCTCCGGCGTGAAGATGGTCACCGAGCCGGTCGGCTCGAGGAGAAATCCACCACCGGGCGAGAGCGTGATCGGGGGGGCACCCATCCCCCCAGGATATCAGTTATTTCAGTCGATAGAGCGTGACCGGGCCTACCCGTGTGGTCACGAACGCGGGACCGTCCATCGACGCTCTCGGGGGCGGATCTTCGTTCTTCTGCAGTCGATAGGCGAAGGCGCCCGGCGATCCTTCCCAGCCCCAGCGAACCGGTTTTCGAAGCGCGTAGCGCGTGAAGATCGTGTACTGGCTGAGATTGGCCATATAGCCAATATCCAGCCGCACCGGCTGCTCGCCAGGCGCGCGTTCCGCCGCCGCCAGATCGCCCAGCACCCGCCCGGAGACCGCCCGGTGCACGCCGAGGCCGTTGCGACCGTCGATGCGCGCCGAGATCGAGCGCGTCGCTTCGACGCCGCCCGCGCAGAAGATCACCGCCAGCCCAATCGCCAGCGGGCGAAGAGATCGCCCACCGGCGCGCGTCTCGCCCAGCGCGCGGTAGAGATCCGCGTAGATCACGAACACGAACGGGATCGTCAGCGAGACGTAGTGCGCGAAGACCTGCTTGCGGGTCAGCGCCAAAAACGCCAGATCGAGCGCGACGACGAGGACGGCGCTCCACCCGAAGGGGCCCAACAAACCCGAAATCCCGCGCCCACTCGCCGCGCGCGCCCGCCCGACCGCCTCGCGCGCCGCGACCCCGATCGCCAGCAACAGCAGGCCGCCCGAAGCCAGCAGGGCCGCGAGGCGCAGGGGATGGAATGGGCGCGCCGCGCTCCCGTACCAGAGCGCGTGCCAGGCCGCCGTCTCGTCGAGGCCACCCCAGTATCCGGAGAGCTCGTGGTAGGTGACGTCCAGGGTCAGGAACCGAAGCACGTAGACCGGGGTCAGGAGAAAGCTGAGATTCGAGGCCCCGCTCTTTTTGGCGGCGAACGTCTCGGAGAGAAAAGCGTGGGTATTTCCAAGCCCGGTTCGCAGCTCGCTCACCACAAACGGGATGTAGAGCAAGAGCCCCAGCACGACCCCGATCGCCAGGTAGCGTCGGTTCCAGCGCCGCCAGCTTCCGGCGGCCAGAGGCAGCAGCGCCACCCACACCACCGGCGCGGACATGTGGAGCTGCGGCAACGCCAGACAGGCGAGCGGGAGCGCGAGGGCCCACCGCGATTCGGGCCGCTCGCGCAACCGGACCACCGCGAGGAGGGCCACCCCCTCGCAGAGCAGAAAAGCATGCGGATTCCAGACCCGATCGCCGAACAGCGCGCTCCAGGGCGACAGCGCCATCAGGATTGCCGCGAACGCCGCGCCTGCCTCCCCGAATGCCGGCCGCAGGGACGACCAGAACAGCCAGACCGTGAGCGCACCCAGGAGCTCGAAGAACAGGTTCCCGGCCTCCGGCGCCCGCGAGAACAGATACGGCAGCGTCCCCAGCCAGTAAAAAAGAGGCCCGGGCAGGCGCGCCTGGCCGCCGCTCATCACCGGGCCCAGGAGCGGGAAGCTCTGCCCGTTGGCGATGTTCATGCCCACCGCATAGTCACGCGATTCGTCGCCGGTGAATCGCGCCGTGCTCACCAGCGACATGCGCAACGCGGCCGCCAGCACGAAGATCGCGAGGCCGATCCAGAACGCGCGCCGGTGCGTCCCGCCCGTCGTGGGAGCGGTGGCCGCCTTCCCCGGATCGCTCACGTTTGCCTCCATGCCCGCTCGGACCCGCTGGCCCGAGCCCGTCCATATCCCAGTGGGCGGGTCTCGGCAAACGACCGGCCCAGATGGTCCGATGAAACGAACTTGCGCAGAACCAGGACACGCATACTCTGAAAGATTGGATGAGCGCGCCGACGCGACCCCGTAACCGCGGCGATCGTCCCCGGGTCGCCTTGGTGCTGTCCGGCGGCGGCGCGCGCGGCGCGTACGAGGCCGGTGTGATGCGCTATATCCGCGAGGATCTGGCGGGCGATCTGGGTGGCCAGGTCCAGTTCGACATCATCTCGGGCACCTCGGTCGGGGGTATCCACGCCTGCTTCTTCGCCGGCACAGCCGACATCCCCGAGAAGCAGGGGCGCCTGCTCTGCGACCGCTGGGAGAGCTTCGTGCTCGAGGAGATGGTCAGCTTCGGCGTCAAGGAGTTCATGCGCGCACCCGCGACCCTGCTGGGCAGCGGACACATCGAGGAGGTCGAGGGCCAGCGGCGCCTGGGTGGCATCGTTCAGACGCAGCAGCTCGAGCGGGTGGTGCGTCGCCTGATTCCCTGGAGCCGGATCGGGACCAACATCCGCGACGGACACCTCGAGTCCCTGTCCGTCACCGCCACCGACATCGGCTCCGGCAAGACGGTGGTGTTCGTCCAGAACGCCGCGGGGCGGCCGCCCGAGTGGAGCAAGGACCCCTTCGTGCGCGCCCAGGCCGTCACCATGGGGCCCGAGCACGCGCTCGCCTCGGCGGCGCTGCCGATTCTGTTTCCCGCCATTTCCATCGGCGAGCGCTTCTTCTGCGACGGGGGCCTGCGCCAGAACACGCCGCTGTCGCCGGCGCTGCGGCTCGGCGCCGACAAGGTGCTGGTCATCGGTCTGCGCCAGCAGCCGCCCGTCAGCCAGGAGATCCCGGAGGAGTCGATGCCATTTCCCGGCGCGGCGTTTCTGGTCGGCAAGGTCCTGGACGCCTTCCTGCTCGACCACATCGACTACGATCTGGATCGGCTGCGCCGTTTCAACGCGCTCATCCGGGCGGTGCGCGCCGCCGGCAGCCCGGACTACGCCGCGCGGTTCGATCAGGTGGTCACGGAGATGCGCGGCGCGCCCTACCGGGTGGTGGACGAGTTCATGATCCGCCCGTCCTCCGACCTCGGCGAGGTCGCCGGCCAGATCGCGCGCTCGGGTCGTTTCAAGGGCAGCGGCGGCGGCGCCGGCATTCAGCTGCTGAGGCGCCTGGCGACCTCACGCGGCGGCAACGACGCCGATCTGTTGTCCTATATCCTCTTCGACGGCTTCTACGCGGCGGAGGTCGCGCGCATCGGGTACGAAGACGCGCGCAGCCACCACGACGCGCTGGCCAAGTTCCTCGGCGACGCCGTCGTCCGCGAGTGAGCGCGCGCGAGCCCATCGCGGGGGCACGGGACCCAGGGTCCCGAAGTTGTGTCGGGGGAGAGCGAGGTTCCCTCGCGCGAGCCCATCGCGGGGGGCGCGGGACCCTCCCAGGGTCCCGAAGTTGTGACCGCTACTTCACGAGGCGGAGCTGCGGGCGGCGGCGGCGGCGGACGGCCAGCGGCTCTGGCAGAGCCTCGGTCGGCTCGGCTTCGGGGTGGGCGGGAACCGATCGAAGACGTCGGACCGGCGGCTCGGCGATCAAGATGTCCTCGGGAATGTCCTCGGTGTACCGGACCTCGCCCCCGTCGATGCAAGAGATGACGTACACCGCGGACCAGAGCACCACCGTCGTCTGCGCGTTGCGCGAAAAGGACAACGTCGCGCGGACGCCCCGATCGTCGACTTCGAGATCGGGGATCGGGATCGGGAGATCGTAGCCATATTGCAGGACCAGGTGCGGCTCCCCGCGGAAAGGCTGCGGAACGACCACGCCAGCCTGGCGCGCGTCCAAATGCAAAGACGTCCACCCTCTTTTCAAGAGCGCCAAGAAAGCCTGCTGCTTTGAAGGACGTTCGGGGAAGCTCATCCGCTCTCTGGGGGCCTGAAAGTCGGTAGAGTGTTACTTGGAAGGCGCCAGCTTGCAACGAAGAGCGCGCGCCGGCCAGCCAAACGGGCGTGGTCGCGAGGGAAATTCCTCGAAAAAATTCCGTGCCGCGCTCGCGCGTCGGGTTTTTGCGATACCCTTGCCGGGCATGAACCGCCTGACACCCGTCGCGCCGCCGGGGGCCTCGCCCCGGTTTCCGTCGGGTTGGCGCGCCCGCCTCGGGCGAGACCCGGTGCCGATCCTACTACGCGAAGGGAGCCGCGCGCTGGTCGCACGGGTCCGGCGCGATCTGATCGACGACGACGAAGCGCCCGGTGCCGTCGAGGTTCTCACCTATCCCGAGGTCAAAGCCTTCCTGCGCAAGCAGGACAAGAGCGGCGCGTTTCCGGCCAAGCCGCCCGAAAAGACGCTGGGCCCGGCCCGGTTCTCGCGGGCAGTGGCCGCCATCCGTGCGCTCGAGCGCATGGCCGACTACGGACTCGGTCCGTCGGAGGCGCCGGTCGCCCAGACCGCCGAAATGTTGCTCGCGTCGCAAGCGCCCGACGGCGGAATCGGTGCGCTGGCGCTCGGGGAGACGCCCGAGTCGCGCAGCCGCGCGGTGGCGCTTCACTTCCAGGGTTGGGCGCTGGCGGCGCTCTGCCGCGCGGGATTCGACACCGACGCCCGCATCGAGCGGGGCTTCAAATTCTTGCTCGCCAACCGCCAGGCGGACGGCGGCTGGGCCTGGCGCGGCGTTCGGACCGACTCCGCCGCCCGCCCATCGAGCCATCTGGTCACCGGCATGGCCCTGCGCGCGTTCGCCTCGTCGGCGTCCCGCCGCACCTCGCGCGAAGCGCGCCGCGCCGCCGAGTTGCTCGCGACCCGGTTCCTGCAACCCGACCGCTACCCGGATCGCAAGGCACCGAGCTACTGGGAACAGATCGGCGAGCCGCGGTTCTGGACCGATGTCCTCGACGCGCTCGACGGCGTGACGGCGGTCGGGCTCGGCAAGGAGAACTCGGGGGTTCGCACCGCCGAGGCCTACGTCCGCGGTCGTCAGAATGCCGACGGCCTCTGGTATCCAGGATCGCCGGCTCGCCCGGAGGCGGCCGCCAAGGCCGCGGGAACAGCCGCAAAAGAACGTGAGCCGGCCCGCTGGTTGACGGTGCGCGTGCTCATCATTTTGCGGCGCGTGAATTAGGCCCCTGAATTAGGCCGTGGACCTCTGAAAACGTGATAAAACCCGCTCCCTTGTCTCGGCACGACATTACGCTGGCAGAGGTTCGGTCGATTCACGATTTGCCGATCCCGGACCTGGTGCTGCGGGCGCAGCTCGTGCACCGCGAGCATCACCCGTCGACGGATGTGCAGCTCTGCTCGCTGCTGTCGGTCAAGACCGGAGGCTGTCCGGAGGATTGCGCCTACTGCTCTCAGTCGTCGCGCTACGACACCGGTCTCGAGAAGCAGCGGATGATGAAGACGCCGGAGGTGCTGGAGGCCGCCGGGCGGGCCAAGGCCGCCGGCGCGACGCGCTTCTGCATGGGCGCGGCCTGGCGCGAGGTGAAGGATGGACCGGCGTTCGACGAGGTCCTGGAGATGGTGCGCGGCGTGCGCGCGCTCGGCATGGAAGCCTGTTGCACGCTGGGCATGCTGTCCGAACCGCAGGCGCGCAAGCTGGCCGAAGCGGGGCTGACCGCCTACAACCACAACCTCGACACCTCGCGATCCTTTTACGGCTCGGTCATCTCCACCCGCACTTACGACGATCGGTTGCGCACGCTGGATGTGGTCCGCAAGGCTGGAATCACTGTCTGTTCCGGCGGGATCATCGGCATGGGCGAATCGATCGACGATCGCTGCGCGATGCTGGCGACGCTGGCCAACCTCGACCCGCAGCCCGAGAGCGTGCCGGTCAACGCGCTGGCCCCGATGCCGGGGACGCCGCTCGGTGATCGCGCGCCCGTCGATCCGCTGGAGCTGGTCCGGATGATCGCGACGGCGCGAATCCTGATCCCCAAGGCGCGGGTGCGGCTTTCGGCGGGCCGCCTGGCGCTCTCGCGTGAGTCTCAGGTCCTCTGCTTCCTGGCCGGCGCGAACTCGATCTTCTACGGCGAGAAGCTCCTCACCACCGGCAATCCGGACGTAGAAGCGGACCAGAGCCTGCTGCGCGCCGTCGGAATGCGGGCGGCCCCACTCGAGATGGTGACCGAATGACCGCCTCCACACTCCCGACGCTCGACCCAGCAATCCCGACGCTCGACCCAGTTCATGGCGCCGAGTGGGCCCCCTGGAAGATGCCCTGGTGGCGTCCCGCGCCGAGCGATCGCCTGACGTTCGCCTGGATGATCCTGATTCACGTGGGCGCGGTGGTCGGCCTGGTCCTGACCCCGATTCCCGGATGGCGGGTCTTCCTGGCGGCGGCGGCGCTGCACTTCCTGGGCGGCCTCGGCACCACTGTCTGCTACCACCGCGGCATCACGCACAAGTCGGTGCGACTCCACCCGGCCGTGCGCAACGTCCTGACCTTCTTCGCGATGCTGAACGGATCCGGCGAGCCGCTTTCCTGGGCGGCGCACCACCGGCTCCACCACGCCAAGTCCGACACGCCCGAAGACATCTCGAGCCCGCGGGTGGGCGGCTTCTGGTGGTCGCATCTCCGCTGGCTGTGGCAAGCGGGCGCGCCGCCGATCCGCAAGTACTGCCGCGACATCGACACGCCCGCCTATCGCTTCTGGACGCGCCTGCAGACGCCCGTCTCCCTGTTGGGGCTCTGCATCGGGTTGCCGTTCGGCCTGGCCGCGTTCTTCTGGCTGGGGCCGATTCGTCTGGTCTTCGCGCTGCACGCGCAGTGCTTCGTGAACAGCGTCTGCCACATGCGCCCCGGGGCCGGCCCCGACGAAGAAACCGCCCAGAACGTTCGCTGGCTCTCGCTCATGCACTTCTTCCAGGGCGAAAACTGGCACCGCAACCACCACGATCGCCCCGGCTCTGCGCGGCTCGGGGGAACGCGCGGTCAGCTCGACGTCGGTTGGTACACGATCCTGCTGCTCGAGCGTCTGGGCCTGGCCACCGAGGTCCGCCGTCCGACGATCGAACGATCGATCGACGCGGCCGCGTAGTCCGGCGGCCCCGCTCGGGGAGCCGCCTTCGCTCCACATACGCGATCGGCGGATCCGTCAGCGCCAGTTCCACTGGCGGCGCGCTTCGTAGGCGGCCAGCGCCACCGAGGTGGAAAGATTGAGCGAGCGGAGCTCGGCGTCCAGCATCGGGATCGCCACCGTCTCCGCGGCGTGGCGGTCGAGGATCTCCGCCGTTAGGCCGACGCTCTCCCGACCAAAGACCAGCACCGCCGGTCGCGGGTAGGCCACCTCCTGGAATGTCCGGGGGGCACGGGCCGTGAAAAAGAACGGCGCCCCCAGGGAAGGCAGGGCGCGGGCGAACGACGGCCAGTCGGCCCAGATCTCCGGGCGCACGCGCGGCCAGTAGTCGAGCCCGGCGCGTCGCACCTCCTTTTCGTCCAGCGAAAACCCGAGCGGACGGATCAGGTGGAGCTGGGCGCCCACCGCCAGACAGGTGCGGCCCGCGTTGCCCGTGTTCCAGTGGATCTCGGGTTCGACCAGGACGACGTGCAGGTCTGGCATCACGCGCGATCCCCGTCGGCAGCTCCAGGGCGTCCGTCGGGCAGCAGCCGGTACGCGCCGGGGGGAAGATCGCGGGGAAGCTCGAAGTCGCCGAAACGAACCCGACAGAGGCCAACCACGTGGCTGCCGAGCGCGGCGAAGATGCGGCGTACCTCGTGGTAGGCACCGCCGACCACCGTGATCGTCGCGAGCGTGGTGGTCTCGGACGCGATCTGCAGGCTGGGATGGGCGTCGGCCGCGGCGAGCGTCTCGAGGCCGGTCACCTCTGGCTGGTGACCGTCCTCCAGCACCAGATCCGAAGGCAGAGGATTGAAGGGTCGCGCCAACGCCGCCTGGTACGTCCGTGGCACGGCGCGCTTCGGGTGCGTGAGCCGCTGGATCTCCGCGCCGTCGGTGGTCCAGATGAGGAGGCCCGAGCTGTCGAGATCGAGTCGCCCCGCGGCCCGCAGCTCGCCCCACAGCGGCGCCTCGCGAAGGAGGTCATACGCCGTCGGATGCCGGTCATCCCGCAACGCGGTGACGCAGCCGACCGGCTTGTTTTGCAGGATCCGCGCGCTTTCGTAGAGGAGGTGACCTAACTCATCGACCTCGACCGCGAGCGGCAAGTCGCCCGCCGGAACGTCGAGTCGAGGATTGTCGACGGCGGCGCCCGCGATCCGGACGCGGCCGCCGGCCATCGCCGCGCGCACCGCGGTCCGCGACCAGCCGGTATTGCGCGCGAGCAGGACGTCGAGACGCATGAACCTCAGACGCGGACCAGCTCGACGTGGCGACCGCCGGCCACCGCCAGCGGCTCGATGTCGTCCGGATCCGACGTGACGATCTGATCGCCGTCGTCAGCGAGCAGCACCAGAGCCGCGTCGATGACATCGGTGCCATCGGTGGCGGCCAACAGCTGGCCCGCGGCACGCCCGGCGGCGCCATCGAGGGGACGCACCTCGATGCCCGCGAGCGCCTTCGCCAGGAGTGCTTGGCGAGGGCCGTGACCGCGCCAGGCCTGACCTACGATACCGCCATGAACGACCGCCGGTGTTCCGGCGATCGCCGCCGCCTTGAAGCGACGCCACATAGCCCGATTGTTGCGCTCGAGCGCGATCAGCGCTCCGCTGTCGAGAACGAGCTTCATGAGGCGCGGGGCCGGCGACCCATCGCGCGCGCGCCGCTCCGACGCGTACCTCTGACAACCACAGCGGTCCTCTCGTCGGCACGTTGCTGGGCGGCCATTTCTTGGGCGGATATCGTCCCGAACTCCGCTTCATAGGCGGCCACGGCTTCCGCCATGGCGCTCAGCCGACGCTCCTTCGCGTCCCGTTCCGCCAACGCGTCGTTGACCCAACCGCTCAGCGATTCGGCACGGCCAGCCTTCACAGCTTGGTTTCCGGCCTCGACCAGCTTTGCGTCGACCGTCACCGTCATACGTTCCTTGTGCCTGGCCATACTCAGATGATAATTTGGGTAATACTTTAGTACAACTCATATTGAATCACGGAGTCGCCTTTCCGAGATCGACTCGGTGTGTGTCGACGCAATGCTGTCGGTTTGCGTCCGGGGCCGTAGGTGGGCGCTCATGGTTCTTTGGCCTCTTTTGCGGTCCGTCGTTTTCCCTCTCCGAAGAGTCCTTGGCGACAGAGCAGGTCTGCGGTTTGGACGAAGGCCCGCGCGGGCTCGAGCCGGAGTGTCGGGGCGGCCAGCGGCAGGAGACTCTGGAGCGTGGCTATCAACGCTCCGGTCGCCTGCTGGTGGGGGCTCTTGTCGAGCAACCACCACAGGATCACGGTGAGGTGGACGACATAGAGGAGCCGTCCGAGGGCGGCGGCATCATCGGGCTCCGGCGCGTCGGACGCGCCCCGAACCGCCTCATGGAAGACTGCCTGCACCCGTCGACGCGAAAATGCAGTCGTCGACGCAAAAAGGCCTTCTTGCGCGTCGCCGACCAGGACGGGTGCCAGGGCTGCGAGGACGTCGCGTTGCTGGGCGAGAACACCGAGGCTCGTAGTGAGCGCGAACAGAAACCGCCCGTGCCAGGGTCCGGGATCCATTCTTGACGCCCGGTCGGCGTACTCCGACGAGAGCTCGTCATAAAGAGCGAGGACGACCGCGCGCTTGCTCGGGAAGTAGCGATACAGAAGACCCACACTGACTTTTGCCTTCTTTGCGATGTCACGGAGTGTCGTCGCTTCGTAACCCCGGGCCGCGATCAGCTTGATCGCGATCTCATGCAGGTGCCGCCGAGCCGCGATGCCCCGCTCGGTCGTTCCACGCGGGCGGCCTCTGGCGCGTCGGCCCTTAGCGGGCCGAGAATTCGACCCGGCTTTGCCTTGCTTAATTTTAGTGAACATGTTTATCTAAAACCATACCTAGCGCCGGTTCGCTTTACAAGAACGGCAGAAGCAACACTCGAGAGCGTGGATCCATGAAGATCGTCATCCCCGGCGGCACCGGACAGGTCGGCGGCGTTGTCGCCAGAGCGCTTCGCGCGTGCGGGGACGACGTGGTCATCCTCAGCAGAGGCGGCTCGGCCGACGCGCGAACCGTCGAGTGGGATGGCCGCTCGGTGGGGCCATGGGCCCAAGAGATCGACGGGGCAGATGTCGTCATTAATCTCGCCGGGCGCAGCGTGAACTGCCGCTACACGACCGCGAATCTCCGCGCGATGATGGGCTCTCGCGTGGACTCGACCCGGGCGGTCGGCCTCGCCATCGAAAGGGCAGAGCGACCGCCTCGCGTCTGGCTGCAGATGAGCACCGCGACGATCTATGCCCATCGCTTCGATGCGCCGAACGACGAGACGACCGGCCGTATCGGCGGCGACGAACCGGATGTGCCGGCCTACTGGAAGCTCAGCATCGACATCGCGCGGACGTGGGAGCGAACGCAGCAAGAGGCGAACACGCCGCGAACGCGCAAGGTCGCGCTGCGTAGCGCGATGGTCATGAGTCCCGATCGGGCCGGGATCTTCGATGTGCTCCTCAAACTGGTCCGGTTCGGGATCGGCGGACCCATCGGCGGCGGACGTCAGTTCGTTTCGTGGATCCACGATCGCGACTTCGCTCGAGCCGTCCAGCTCTTGATCGAGCGCGACGACATCGAGGGCCCGGTGAATCTGGCCGCGCCAAATCCGGTCCCCCAGCGGGAGTTCATGGCAGCGCTCCGAACAGCGGCGGGAGCGCGCTTTGGACTGCCCGCGACGAAATGGATGGCGGAGATCGGCGCCTTCTTTCTGAGCACCGACACCGAGCTCACGGCGAAGAGCCGACGGGTTGTGCCCGCCCGCCTCCTCGAGGCCGGATTCGCTTTTGAATTTCCGAAGTGGCCGGAGGCCGCGCGAGACCTGGTGGAGCGACGGCGAGCGAAGACGATTCTCGGATGACCGTCAGGAGCGGGTGGGCCCGCGGATGGCCCCGGCGGAAAGTGGCGACGGCTTAGAGCTCCCCGAGCCCGCGCAGTTTCTCTTTCACCTCCCGCAGCAGCGGCGCCGGAAGGACGCCCAACTTTCTCTTGAACCGCCGATTGTCGATGGCGCGGCTCTGGTCGATCATGACCTCGCACTCCCGGGCGTTGCCCGCGATGCCCGGCACCAACCGCACGCGCAAGATATTTTCGCCGACCAGCCTGGTGGTGCAGGGAAGAACCCAGGTCGACGGGTGCCCCGCGACGTTCAGGAGATCGGTCTGGATCACCAGCACCGGGCGGGCCTTGCCCGGCTCGGTTCCAAAACGGGGGTCGAGCGCCGCGGCGTAGAGCCCGCCGTGATCGATCCGGAGCGCCATCTATCGGACCTCCGGACCTTCATCATCCAGTCCTTCGGCTGAAAGGGAATCCAGCTCGGCCAGCTCCGCGACGGTGGATTTCCGGACCGCCTTCGCGGCCTGGGCGTAGGCGCTTCGCAGCGCGGCCCGGTCGGTGGTCTCCTTCAAGAGCTTGAGCCCCCGCCGGACGACCTCGACCTTGGTCCGCGCGCCAAGTCGCTTCATCAGGCCATTGACCAGCAACACCTCGGCCGGAGGCAGCGTGATGCTGGACTTAGTATTCGATTTCATACCTTTATAATACCTTACCGCGCGTGCCGACCCAATGTCCCGCACGCGAGGAGACCGATCAGCGCGGGGCGCCCGCGGCGTGCTTGAGCGCTTCGCGGATGTCGGGGTGCTCGTCGAGGAAGGCCTGGCGGCTCTCGCGGCTGATCTCCACGACGACCGTCGCGTCGCGCAGGATCTTGGACTGGCAGCCGAGGCGGGAGGTCGCCTGCACGTCGAAGGCCTTGTCCATGATGTCTTCCTCGCGGTCGGAGGCCGGTTCCAGCACGTCGAGCCCTTGCTTGACGTAGACGTGGCAGGTCGAGCAGGCGCAGACGCCCCCACAGGCGGACCCGACCTGCGCGTGCGCCTTCTGGGACGCCTCGAGGATGCTGGTTCCGACCGGCACCTCGATCTCGATCCCGTCCGGCTCGAATCTGACTTTCGGCATTTTCGTGTCTCTCAGGTCGCAGCTAGTGCGAATGTCCAGCGTGGCTTCCGGCGCGCGTCGCCAGATCGCGCTTGGATGCCGTCTCGTCGGCCTTCGCTTCGACCGCGGCGACGTCCTTGCCGCGCAGGCCGCTGCCGATCGCGCGGTTCATCCGCCGCCCGGCGAATTCTTTCGATGCGTGATCCACTTCTTCGACCGCCACGCGAATGGCGTGGTGATCGTTGCCCACCTCCGCCCGCGCCAGCGCCGCCAGCGCCGCTTCGATCGCGGCGCGATCCGTGTCGGTGAGCAGCTCCGGCGCGTCGGCCATCGCGAGCCGCGCCGCGGAGGCGATGCCTTGGGCTTCCACCCGCTGCTCGGCCAAAAGGCGCGCCTTCACGTCTTCGTCGGCGTGTGCGAATGAATCGAGCAGCATCCGTTCGACCTCGTCGTCGGTGAGCCCGTAGCTCGGCTTGACGTCGATCGCGGCTTCCTGGCCCGTGATCTCTTCCCGCGCCTTGACGCGCAGGATGCCGTCGGCGTCGACGGTGAACGTCACCTCCAGCCGCGCCATCCCGGCCGGCATGGGCGGGATCCCCCTGAGCGAAAACTTCGCCAGCGGGCGGCAATCGGCGACCAGCTCGCGCTCGCCTTGCAACACCTGCAGCTCGAAGCCGGTCTGCTTGTCGGCGTAGGTGGTGAAGGTCTGCGTCGCGCCGCAAGGCACGGTGGTGTTGCGGTGGATGATCTTCTCGACCACGCCGCCCATGGTCTCGAGACCCAGCGACAGCGGCACCACGTCGAGCAGCAGCACGTCGCCCTGCCCCGCGCCGCCCGCCAGGATGTCGGCCTGCACCGCCGCGCCCAGCGCCACCACCTGGTCGGGATCGATGTCGGCGAGCGGCGGCTTCCCGAAGAGCTTCTCGACGAACTGCCGCACCAGCGGCATGCGGGTCGCGCCGCCGACCAGAATCACGCCCGAGAGCGCGGCGGCGTCCAATCCCGCGTCCTTGAGCGCGCGTCGGACCGCCGGTTCACAGCGCGCCAACACCGGCGCGACCAGGGCGTCCATCTCGGCGCGGGTCAGGCCGATGGTGGCGGTGCGATCGGCAAGCGCGAGCTCGATCGCCGCCTCGCCCTCGGTCGTCAGCTTCTCCTTGAGCGCGCGCGCCGCATCGAGCACCCGGCGGACGGTGCGCGGGTCGATTTCACCGCCCAGCCCCAGCCGGCCGATGATCGCGTGGGCGATCGCCCGATCGAAATCATCGCCGCCCAGCGCCGAATCGCCGCCGGTCGACTTGACCTCGAAGACGCCGTCGTCGAGCTTCAGGATCGACACGTCGAAGGTCCCGCCGCCCAGGTCGAACACCGCGAAGGTCCCTTCGGCCTGCTTGTCGAGGCCGTACGCCAGCGCGGCCGCCGTCGGCTCGTTGAGCAGGCGCAGCACCTCGATCCCCGCCAACCGCCCGGCGTCGCGCGTGGCCTGCCGCTGCCCGTCGTCGAAGTAGGCCGGCACCGTGATCACCGCGCCCGCCAGTGGACCGGCCAGTGCCGCCTCGGCGCGCGCGCGCAGCGCCTTCAGGATCTCGGCCGACACCTCGAGCGGCGTCACCGCGCGCGTCCCGCTCGTTACCGAAAACCTGACCATCCCTTCGTTTGGCCCCGCGGGCGCGAAGAGATAAGGGGTCAGCCGCCGGGTCGCTTCGGCGTCGCGCGGGCCGCGTCCCATGAAGCGCTTGACCGAGGCGATGGTGTCGTGCGGAAATTTTGACGCCTGATCGCGCGCCTCAGCGCCCACGACCACCGTTCCGTCGGCGGCGTAGTGGACCACCGACGGGACCAGGGCATCGTCCCGATCGTCGGTCAGACAGATCGGCCGTCCGCCGTCGACGATCGCCACTAGCGAATTCGTGGTCCCGAGGTCGATGCCGACGGCGCGCGTGCGGCAGGCGTGCTTGACGCGCGAGGCCCCCGGCTCGGAGATCTGGAACAGCGCCTCAGCCATCGGCCACCCCCCGACCTGTCCGCTGCGCGTCTTCGTGGGCGTCGGCTTCGTCCAGAAAGCGTCGGTAGTACCGCAGCGCGATCAGCGCGCGCGCCGCCTCGTCGAGACGGCTCTGGTCGGGAGCCTGGGTGGACCCAGTGTCGAGCGCCGCCGCGATGGTCTTCATCGCCTCGCCGGCGCGCCCGCGCATCTCTTCGGTCAAGAACGCCACCTTCACGGCGTCGCCCGCACGTTGCGCATTCCCGAGGTCGTCGTGCATCTCCAGGATCTCGAGCAAAAAGGCCGGCGGCACCGCCACCTTCCGGGTTCCGCGCTCGCCGCCGGGGCCCGGCTTCTGGTCGTCCGAGGCGACCTCGACACCCGCCAGCTCCAGCAGGTATTCGGCCCGCCGGACCGGATCCTTCAAGGTTCGCCACGCCTCGTTGAGCTGCACCGTTTGCCCCAGCGAAGCCCGCCGCGCCCGCGGATCCGCGGTGGCAAATCGATCCGGATGGAGCCGGCGAGAGAGCCCCTGGTAGGCGGTCTCCGCCGCCGAGAAATCCAGGTCGTACCGCCGCGGCAGACCCAACACCGCGAAGTGATCGGCCCCGTCGTCCGGGGGCAAGAGCGCCTTGCAGACCCCGCAAAACGGACCGCCGCCCCCCTCCCGTTCACACGACCAGCAGATCACTTCGGCTCCCGCGCCCTAGAACTGGACGCTCTCACCGCAGCCGCAGGTTCCCTTGGCGTTCGGGTTGATGAACTTGAACCCGCGCCCCATCATCGTGGTCTGGTATTCGAGCGTCGAACCGTCGAGGTAGATCAAGCTCTTCGGGTCGACGAACACGCGCACGCGTCCGTCCTCGAAGGAAAGGATCTTGTCCTCGCCGCGCGGCTCGTTGTCGGACCATTCGAAGAGGTAGGAGAAGCCCGTGCAGCCGCCACCGCGGATGCCGACGCGCAGCCCCTTGGGAACCGGCGTGCGCTGTCCGGCCGCCTTCTTGATCTCGGCGATCGCTCTGTCGGTGACTCCAATGGCCATGGCCGTCCCCTAGGTGGCTGCCTTCTGGGTCGCGACGCCGCAGGCCTTCTGCGGGGCGCTCGGGGCGGCGACTTCCACCTGGGCCGCCGCATTCTGTCGCTTGGCCTTGTAGTCGGCGATCGCGCCCTTGATGGCGTCCTCGGCCAGAACCGAGCAGTGAATCTTCACCGGCGGCAGGTTCAGCTCCTCGACGATCTGGGTGTTTTTGATTCCCATCGCCTGATCGATCGACATCCCCTTGACCCACTCCGTGGCAAGCGACGACGACGCGATGGCAGACCCGCAACCGAAGGTCTTGAACTTCGCGTCCTCGATGATCCCCTGGTCGTTGATCTTGAGCTGAAGCTTCATCACGTCGCCGCAGGCCGGGGCGCCGACCAAACCGGTCCCGACATTCGGATCGTCCTTATCGAAGCTCCCCACGTTGCGCGGGTTTTCGTAGTGCTCGATGACTTTGTCGCTATAGGCCATGGTGATCTTCTCTTCCTGTTGTCTTCGTTCTTGTCTTGGTTGTCTTGGTTGTCTTCGTTCTGTTGGGCACGGCGCTCAATGCGCCGCCCATTGGATGCTTTTCAGATCGATTCCCTGCTGCGCCATCTCGTAGAGCGGAGAGATCTCGCGCAGCTTGTTCACCTTGCCGACCACCAGGTCGATCACGTAGTCGACCTCTTCCTCGGTGTTGAAACGCCCGAGGCCGAACCGGATCGAGGTGTGCGCCATCTCCTCTTCGACGCCGACGGCGCGGAGCACGTAGGACGGTTCGAGCGACGCCGAGGTGCAGGCCGATCCCGACGACACCGCCACGTCCTTGAGGCCCATCAGCATCCCTTCGCCCTCGACGTAGGCGAAGCTGATGTTGAGGTTGCCCGGCAGACGATGCTCCATCGAGCCATTGACGTAGGTGTCGGTGACCCGCGACTGAATTCCCTCGCGCAGCCGCTCACGCAGCGCGAAGAGCCGCTTCGCCTCGCTGGCCATCTCGGTCCGGGAGAGCTCCGCCGCCTTGCCGAAGCCGACGATCGACGGGACGTTGAGCGTCCCCGAACGCATGCCGCGCTCGTGCCCCCCCCCGTCGATCTGCGCGGTGATGCGCACGCGCGGCTTGCGGCGAACGTAGAGCGCGCCGATCCCTTTGGGTCCGTACATTTTGTGCGCCGACAGCGACGCCAGGTCGACGCGCGCGGCGTTGACGTCGAACGGAATCTTGCCGACCCCCTGGACGGCGTCGACGTGGAAGATGGCGCCTCCCTTTTTGACAATCGCGCCGATCTCCTCGATCGGGTTGACCGTTCCGATCTCGTTGTTGGCGAGCATGATCGACACCAGGATGGTCTTGTCGGTCATCGCCGCGCGGACCGTCTCGGGGTTGACGCGCCCGTCGTGCTCGACGGGAAGGTAGGTGACGTCGAACCCTTCCTTCTCGAGCCGCTTGCAGGTGTCCAGAACCGCCTTGTGCTCGGTCTGCGCCGTGATGATGTGGTTGCCGCGATCCTTGTGGAACTCGGCGGCTCCCTTGATGGCCAGGTTGTCGGACTCGGTAGCCCCCGAGGTCCAGACGATCTCCTTGCCGGACGCCCCGATCAGCGCGCCGACCTGATCGCGCGCCAGCTCGACCGCTTTTTCCGCCGTCCAGCCGAAGCTGTGCGAGCGGCTGGCGGCGTTGCCGAAGATCTCGGTGAAGTAGGGCAACATCGCCTCGACCACGCGCGGATCGACCGGCGTGGTGGCGTGGTTGTCCATGTAGATGGGAAGCTTGAGCGTCATCGTGAGATTCCTTCGACCAGCAGCGGGGCCTGGCCGCCGTGGCCATGAATACCGCAGGTCCCGCATTCGGCTTGGTTGTGGGTCGGCTCGCAGGAGCGGCAGCTGTCCATGTAGGCGAGGGTCTCGGTCAGATCACCGACCAGACGCTCTAGGCGCGCCACGTTCTCCTTGGTTTCACGCAGCTTGTCGGAAAAGATCTCGCGAACCCGGTCCATCGCCTTCGGCGCCGCGTTGGACTGCTCCCAGTCGCGCAAGAAGGCCTTGATCTCGGTCAGCGAAAAACCCAGCTCTTGCAGCTTCTGGATCCAGTCGATCCGCTTGGCCGCCTTGTCGTGGTAAAGGCGAAAGCCCCCCTTCGACCGGACGGCGGGGGCGATGAGGCCCAGCTCTTCATAGAGGTGAATCGCCCGGACGGTCTTGCCCGTCCGCTTCGCCAGCTCGCCCACCTTGAGGAGCGCCAGACTATTTACCAGAACCTCCATAACCTAACCCTTACGTATAGGTTAGATTATGAGCCCTGGCGATGGCTGTCAAGGTCTTTGGGATATGTAGGTTCTAAGCAATTACAGCTGGTTATAGCGCCAATACCAGCTTGCCGAACGAGGCCCGGGATTCGAGGCGCCGATGAGCTTCGGTGATGGCGTCTAGCGGCAGAACCCGATCGACGACCGGCTTCAGTCGTCCGGCCGCGAAGAGGTCGAGGACCTGGGACAGCCGGGCTTTGCTCGCCAACGTCGAGCCCAGAATGCTGAGCTGACGCCAGAAGACATGGCGAAGGTTCAAGACCGGCTCGTACCCCGCCGTCGCGCCGCAGACGACAATCCGCCCGCCGCGCGCGCAGGCCACCACGGATTTTCCGAAGGTGGCGGCGCCGACGTGGTCGACTACGATGTCCGCGCCGCGTCTGGCGGTGAGCCGCTTGACCTCGGCCACGATGTCCGACGCGGTGTGGTTGATGGTCTCGTCCGCGCCGAGCGCGCGCGCCGCCGCGAGCTTTTCATCCGTCGACGCCGTCGCGATCACCCGAGCGCCGTAGAGCTTCGCGATCTGGATCGATGCCGTGCCCACGCCCGAGCCGGCGGCGAGAATCAGAACCGTCTCCCCCTGCCGGATGCCGGCGCGGTCGACCAGCATCTGCCACGCGGTGATGAAGGCGATCGGAATCGACGCGAGCTGAGCGTCGTCGAGCGCAATGCGTCCGCGCGGCGCCGCAACCAGGTTGGCGGCCGGGACGACCACGTATTCCGCCAGGCCGCCCCAGGTCTGCTCGCCGAGCATCTGGTAGTCGGGGCAGAAATTGTCGCGCCCACCGAGGCAGGCCGGGCAGCGGCCGCAAGAGATTCCCGGGTTGAGGACCACGCGGTCGCCCTCGTTGGTCCCGGCCATCGGCTTGACGCCCGCGCCGAGCGCCGACACGTCGCCGCAGACGTCACCGCCCGAAACGTGCGGCAGCGGAACCTGGAGGGCCGGCAGCCCGCGGCGCAACCAGAGGTCAATATGGTTCAGCGCCGCGGCGCGGACACGAACCTGCGCTTCCCCCGGCCCCGGCGTCGGCACCGGGACGTCGCCGATCTCCATCACCTCGGGACCGCCGTGCCGGCGAAAGAGAGCGGCGCGCATCGACGCCGAGGTTAACATCCGATGGGGACGTCGGCGCGGGCTGACAGGAATATTCAGGCTGCGGTAAGTTTCCTTTTCGTGAGCGCCGAAGACCCGCCATCGAACGTGCCGGCCCCGCCGAAGATGCGCAAGCGCTGGAAGGTGCAGCGGTCCCGGGTACACCCCGAGCAGAAGACGTATCAGGAGCTCCGCGAGCAGATCCGCACCGGAGACCTGCTGCTGTTCCGCGGGAACCGCCTGCTGTCGGGCGCGATCGAGCGGCTGTCCGACTCGCCCTACTCGCATGTCGCGATCCTGGCGCGCTGGGGCAGCCGCGTGGTCGCCTTCCAGGCCGACACGCGTGGGGTCGAGGTGCTCCCGGCCAGCAAGATGGTCTGCCGATACGAAGGCAAGGTCGACTGGTGGTCGCTGCGGCACGAGCTGCGCGAGCGGGGCGTGTTCAAGGACGATGATTTTTTGAATGCCGCGCTCACCATGCTGGGCGTCAAGTACGGCTACTGGAGGCTCATCGAGCTGGGCATCCGGATCCTGCTCGGGCGGACGCTCAATCCCAAGGACGCCCACGCGACCCCGGACAGCCTGTTCTGCTCCGAGTTCGTCTCCCGCTGCTTTCGGGCCGCGTCGAACGACGTCCTCGACGTCAACCCGACGGCGAACGACGCGTCCACCAGCCCCTCGAACTTCGCGACCTCCGGGTTCTTCGAGTCGCGCTGTCCCTTCTACGACGGCAGCAACGGTCAAGCCTGTCTGGAAATGCTGGAAGCGCCACCGGGCAAGTCGCGGAAAAACGTCGTGCCCTGGGATGGCAAGAACCGTCGGCGCCACCCGGGCAGCTCGGCCGGCATGACGGTCCGCTGACGCGAAGAGCCGCCTCCTGTCAAACCGACTTGAGCGCCCCTCAAACCGACTTGAGCGCCCCTCAAACCGACTTGAGCGCCGCGCGCGCGATCTCGGCCCCCGCGCGACGCGCTTCGCCCACGACGGCCGCGATCGCCCCCAGAAAAGCGTCGATGGTCGCGTCGGAGAGCTCGCCCATGTTCGCGATCTGGACGTACCGCGCGCCGAGCTCGCCCTTGGCGCGGTAGATGATGAACCCGCGCGCCTTCATCCCGTCGTAGAGATCGTCGACGGAAAGGCCGTCCGGCAGGCGCAGCATGGAGATGGTGTGCGATTCGCGGCCGGTGTTGGTGAACGACTCGAAGCCGAGGTCGGCGAATACCCGGCGGATGCGCAGGCTGCGTTTTCGATACAGCTCGCGCCGGGCCGGCACGCCGCCCTGCTCGGCCAGCTCGTCGAGCGCGGTCTCGAGCGCGAAGAACGAAGAGACCGCGGGCGTAAACGGCGTCTGCCGCAGCTCTTCGAGATAGCGGCGGTGGCGGATCAGATCCAGGTAGTACACGCGCGGCGCGATGGCGGCGATTCGCGGCCAGACCTCGGGCGCGACACACAGGAACGACACGCCGGAGACCGAGTGCAGGCACTTGTTCGCCGAGGAGTAGCAGATATCGACGCCGTCGCGCACGACGTCGACGTCTTCGGCGCCCAACGCCGAGACCGCGTCGACGATCAGCGTGACGCCGCGCGCCCGGCAGAGTCGCCCGATCTCGCCAACCGGGTTCAGCAGGCCAACCGAGGTCTCGTGCTGGATCATCGCGACCGTCGAGATTTCCGGATCGCCTTCGAGCGCCCGCGCGACTTCCCGGACGTTCGGCAGCTCGCCCCAGGCAAAGCGCAAGGTGACCCGCGGAATCTGGTGGAGCGCGGCGATCTCGTCGAGTCGATCCCCGAAGGCGCCATTGGCGACAACCAGCAGCTTCTTGCCAGGCGCCACGACCGAGGAGATAGCCATCTCCATCGCCGCCGTGCCCGAGCCGGTCAAGAGCAACATCTCGTGCGCGGGCGAGGCGCCAAACGCGGGCCGCAGCTTCTGCTGCAGGCGCTCGACGACGGCCGCGTAGTCGCTGTCTCGGTGGCAGACGTCGTGGTGGACCAGCGCCGCCTTGACCCGTGCCGAAGTCATCACCGGCCCCGGGCTGAACAGGACGTAGCCCGGCTGGTCCTTCTCGGCCAGCAGCCGTTCGATGAGCGCCAGCGTCCCGGCCGCGCTGCCCGCGCGGGACGGATCGGCCTGCATCGTCGGGCGCGCCAGCTCGTCGCCGTAAACCCGGAGCAACCACTCGGCATGCAGCTTCATCTCCGGCGAGTCGACGTCCTGCCAGAGCTTGGCGCCGACGTCGTACCCGACGACCAACCCCTCGCGCGCGGCGGCGGCGACGCCCTCCGTCAGCGACGGCCGCGGCAGCCGTTCCAGGGTCTCGCAGAGCGACGGCGCCATCACGTAGAGCCCGGCGCCAACCGCGTCGTAGGACGGCAGGCCCTTGCCGATCTCGGTCACCCGGTCGGCGGCGAGCTTGACCTTCGTCGCGTCGTCGATGTCGAACACCCGAGGCAG
>CAYTTF010000035.1:0-1426 GCA_964440665.1 uncultured Myxococcales bacterium
CGCCGTTGGTACCGGCCTTGCCCATGGTGCCCGCGGCGCCGTTGGTACCGGCCTTCCCCATGGTGCCCGCGGCGCCGTTGGTACCGGCCTTGCCCATGGTGCCCGCGGCGCCGTTGGTACCCGCGGCGCCGTTCGTGCCCGCGGCGCCGTTGGTGCCCGCGGCGCCGTTGGTGCCCGCGGCGCCGTTGGTGCCCGCTCGGCCGTTGGTACCCGCGGCACCGTTGGTGCCGGCGGCGCCGTTGGTGCCGGCCACACCACTGACGCCCGTGCCGGCACTGCCGGTTCCGGCCGCACCGCTCGTATCGCCGCCCCGCCCGGTGATCTGGATCGTTCCGCCGGCGCCGGAAGGCGAGCCGCCGTCGTTCCGGAAGAGCTCGTCAGGCCCCTGACAGGCCAGGAGGAGCACGCCGACCGCCAACGCGACTCCAAAGCTACGGCCTATGAGGGCTTTAAGCGTAACCATAGCCCCTGATCCTACCCCTGTCCGGGATTGGGTACCATCCCCCCGCGAAGGTCGCGGCGGCCCTAATAGAACTCCACGTTATCTATCGTGAAGTTAGCGTTACAGGTGGTTCCGGTCGCGGCCGATTGCACCTGCCACTGCACACCCGTCAGCTTCTGCCTGTCGACGCTCATATCCGGGCTCCCACCACTGACGGCCGTGTAGGGTTCCTTGATCGTGCCAGTCGTCGTGACGGCCACCGACGGTCCGTAGCAATTCGTGTCGGTACAAATGCCTCGTTCCGAGTCCGAGGCAGGAGCCAAATCGTCGGCGAAGGCGAACCCGAACGTCAGCTGGCAGGTTCCGATGCTGCCGCCCAGATCGAACTTCACGCCGGTGTACGCGCTTCCGTCGATGCAGGCGGGTCCATTCATGTACAGGACGACGCCGGCGTAGCTCCCCTTGGACGATCCCGTCACGGAGAGGGCGCCGCCGACTATTGCCAGCGTTGGTTTCGTTTCGGTGGTGTCGGCGAACTCGGAGGTTCCACCCTGTACCTTCGTGGCCACGCCGCCCCCGAATTTGAACTGCCCGGCGCTCCCGGGATCGTCGACGGCGTCGGAAAAATCGGTGATGAGCGCCGCTACGGGCGGCATCGTCGCACGGTTGATACAGTTCGCGGTACCGGTGGCGCCGGCATGGCCGGTACCGCTGCCGCCCGCAGCGCCCGTGAGGTTGCCCGCACCGGTGAGGTTGCCGGCGCCGGTCCCGCCGTTGGTTCCAGCAGCCGCATTCCCGCTGCCGCCCGCGCCACTGGCCGCGTGCGTTCCGGCGGCTCCGCTCAGGCCGCCGCTGCTGTCGCCTTCGCTGCAAGCGGCAAAGAAAACGGCTATCACACCGGCGAAGATCCCGGCAAAAGCTAAACGACTAGACATCATAGCCACCCAATATGGGGGAAGTGTAGCGGAGGAGCGCGCCGAACGC
>CAYTTF010000035.1:1526-2283 GCA_964440665.1 uncultured Myxococcales bacterium
CTGCGCTCGCCCAACGCTGCGCTCGCCCAACGCTGCGCTCGCCCAACGCTGCGCTGGCCCGCCGAGGGGCACGCAACTTCCGTTCTCCTCAACCCTGCGATTCGTCAGTTCTCGGTGACGCTCATGATCGTCACCTTCACCGCGCCGGATGTTGTTCCGCCCGCGATTTGAAGCTGGATCGCATTGATCGGGCCCTTGGCGTAAGCCGTCCCGTCGGGCGGCGAGTCGTAGCATTTCGTATTGAATGAGGCGTACGGGATGATCGCCGGGCTGCCGCCGGTGACGGTGTAACACCAGGTGGTCGTTCCGTCCGTTATCTGAGCGCGAAGTGGAAGGCTCGCCGGGGTGGTGTTGGTGAACGCGATCGTGAGGCCGGTGCCCGTGGGCGCCACCTCCGAATTGGCCATGCCTCCCGAGATCTGGCCCAGGCCAAAGCCGAGGCCTTCGAAGGAATAGTTGGCCCCGGTCACAGCCAGGATATTGCCGGTCAGGGTCAGGCTGCAGGGGCTTCCGCACGTCGAAAAGCCAGGCGTCGGGGATGAGGGCATGGCGGTACTCCCATACGTGTCGACGTACGTGTACGCGTAGCCCGACCAACACGTGCCGGCCTTCGAAGGCATCGTCACGAAGCCGGTCGATTCCACCGCAAAGTTTGCACCACACGTGGGTGCCGTGCCCGAGGTGCCGGCGGAGCCCGAGCCGGTGCCGTTGCCGGTGCCGGTGGTGCCCCCTTGACCGGTGACGTTGCCGGTGCCGA
>CAYTTF010000035.1:2383-21110 GCA_964440665.1 uncultured Myxococcales bacterium
AGGTGCCCGCCTGACCGGTGGTATTGCCGGAGCCGAAGGTGCCCGCCTGACCGGTGGTATTGCCGGAGCCGAAGGTGCCCGCCTGACCGGTAGTATTGCCGGAGCCGTTGGTGCCCGCATGGCCGGAGCCGTTGGTCCCGGCGCCTCCGCTGGTGTTGCCGGTGCCTGACCCCGTACCGCCGCTCACCGTATCGCCGGAGCTGCAAGAGACGCCGAGGAGCCCGAGCGACAGGAAGAGCGTAAGAACCAATCCAGCAGTCTGATATTTCATGGCACGGCCTTTCAAATAAAGGGCTGGCCCGGGGGTTCCCGGGAAACCCAAAGACGAACCGGCGGAAGAACTACCGTCCCTAGTTTTATCCCGGACGAGAGGTCAGTTCAATGCCTGGGCCCGAGAGGAAGGCGCGCCGCGGCGATCGCGTTCGAAAAGAAGACGGCCGCACCAAAGGGGTGATAACCCTGACGTGCGTGTCTCGCCTGCCGACTCTGGTTCTGGTTGTCGCCTTCTGGATCGCGGCGGCCCGTCCCCACGCTTTCGCGGCGACGAAGCCCGCCGCGGCGACGAAGCCCGCCGCGGCGACGAAGCCCGCCGCGGCGCGGTCGCACTTGCGGCGCACCAACGAGCGGACAGGACGGCTCGTCCCGGCGTTCGCCGAGCTCATCAAGGCGCACCGGCGCGGCGATCGGAGCGCGCTCGGGCGTCTCGCCGACAAGCTTGGTCCGGCGCGGCTGGCCGAAGCGATCGTGGGTGCGGACGGACGTCTGGCGGAGGCGGCGATGGCGGCGGCTCAGCTCGCGCGCGGGGGCGTGTCGCTGGTCGGAGCGATCGCGGCCGGGCTGGCGGATCCGGCGCGGGCGGTCGCCTCGGCGACGGCGCTGGGGTCGCTCCTCGACGGCGCGACACCGCGGCAGATCGAGGACTGGGACGTACCGCCCGACGTGGTGGCGGCGGCCTGCGGTGGCCTGCGGGCCCTGGCCTGGAGGTCCGACGCGGCGCCGGGCGCCCGTCTCGCCGCGCTGGATGCCGTCCTGGCGGCGGCGCCAACCTGCGGCCCGGCCGGAGATCTCGCGGGCCTGGCCCACGACGCGGCGCCCGCGATCCGCCGCGCGGCGGTGCTGGTGTCGGCGGCCGGGCCAGCGCGCGAGGGCGTCCTGCGAGAGGCCATCGCCGACCCCGATCGCGGCGTGAGCGCGGCGGCCGTCGCCGCCGACTGCCGCGTCGAAGGGCGGGTGGGTGCGGACGGGAAGGAAACACCGCCCGGGGCGAAGTCGATCGCGACGGCGCGCGTGCTGGCAACGGCGCCGACCACCCCGCCCGAGGACGCGGTCGAGATGCTCGACTGTCTGGCCGCCGCGGGGACGCCGGCGGACCGCGCGCTCCTGGATGACCTGCGGCGCAGGCCGCCGTCGGCGCTCCGCGATCGCGCGGTCGAGCTCGGTGACCTGGCCGCGCGCGGAAAGACCGAATGACGACTCCAGAGCCGTCCGGCGGTGAGACGCCCGGCGGGGAGTCGTCCCGAGCGGCGGCGTCCGGCGGTGAGTCGTCCGGCGGGGAGTCGTCCCGGGCGGCGGCGTCCGGAAGCGAGCGGCTCGGCAGCGGGGCCAGACGGGTCAGCGCGCTCACCATGTTGTCGCGCCTGCTGGGGCTCGCGCGCGAGCAGATCTTCGCGCTCACGCTGGGTGCCGGCGTCTACAGCGACGCATTTCTGGCGGCGTTTCGCATTCCGAATCTGCTCCGCGATCTGTTTGCGGAAGGGGCGCTATCGACCGCGTTCGTTCCGACCTACGTGGCGACCTTGCGGCGCGAATCGCGGGCCGCGGCCCACGCGCTCGCGAACCGCGTGATGTCGACGCTGACCATCTATCTGGGCGCGGTGGCGCTGCTGGCGATGTTCTTCCCGGCGCCGGTGGTGCACCTGGTGGCGGGCGGCTTCTCGCCGGAGAAGTCGGCGCTCTGCGCGTCGCTGGTTCGGATCATGATGCCGTTTCTGCCGACCGTCTCGCTGGCGGTGGTCGCCATGGGGGCGCTCAACGCCGAGGAGAAGTACACGGCGCCCGCGCTGGCCTCGTCGATGTTCAACCTGGTGGCGATCGCGGGCGGCGCCGTGGTCTATTTCGTCGGGCCCTCGGCGCGGCTGGCGGTGACGTGCTGGGCGACGTTCACGCTGGCGGGTGGTCTCGCCCAGCTGGCGATCCAGGTGCCGCCGCTCTGGCGCTCGGGTTTCCGGCCCCACCTGCTCCCGGACCTCAAGCTTCGCGATCCCGGCACGCGGCGCATCGCGATGCTGATGGCGCCGGCGACGTTGGGCGTGGCGGCCATGCAGGTGAACGTGGTGGTCAACTCGTCGTTCGCGAGCCTCATCTCCGACGGGGCGCTCTCCTGGCTGTCGTACGCGTTCCGCCTCATGCAGCTTCCCATCGGCGTGTTCGGGGTGGCGGTCGGGACCACGGCGCTCACCCACCTGTCGCGCGACGCCGCGCGCGACGACTGGGATGCTCTGCGCGCGACGTTGCGGCGCGGGCTCCGCATGGTCCTGTTTCTCACGGTCCCCTCGACCGTCGGGTTGGCGCTGCTGGGGGTTCCGATCATCCGGCTCATCTTCCAGCACGGGCGCTTCTCGCAGCACGCGACCCTCGAAACGGCGCGGGCGCTGTCGGGCTATGCGGTGGGTCTGGTCGCGTACGCCGCCATCAAGGTGGTGGTGCCCGCGTTCTACGCGCTCGGTCGGACGCGGGTGCCGGTCATGGCCAGCGTTACCGCGGTGGTGGTCAACCTGATCTGGAACGTCGCCACCTTCCGCCGCTTCGGCCATGTCGGCCTGGCGCTCGGCACCTCGCTGGCGGCGCTGGTGAACTTCTTCGTTCTGGTGCTGATCTTCCAGCGCCAGATTCGCGGGCTCGTCACGCGCGACCTCGTCATCCCCTTGCTGCGCATCCTGGCCGCGGCGGGCGTGATGGCGGCCGTCGTCTGGCTTATTTCGGCGCGCATCGAGACCTGGCCGGGCGCCGGTACCGCGATGTTCGCGATCAAGGCCTTCGTGCCGATCGGGGTAGGCGCCGCCGTCTATCTGGCCACCGCCCGTCTGTTCGGCGTCGACGAGGCGCGCGGGTTCTCGCGCCTGCTGCGGCGTCGCTGACCGGGCGGGCCGCCGCCGGCCAGGAGGGCGTTGCCGTAAGGCAACGGTGACCGAAGCGAACCATGCCCGACGCCGTGCCGCCCGGAGGCGGCGGCCTACCGCTCGTGCGGCATGCGATCGCGCGGACCGCGGAAATACTGCATCGGCGAGTAGAAGCGGAAGTTCGAGACGCGGCTGGTATAGACGCAGGCGTAGGCTTCGACTTGGTCGCCGAACTTGCTCACCTCGTAGCCCTCTCGGAAGATCGGTCCCCAGTGGGGGTTGAACGCGTCGTCGATGGTTGATTCCAAGGTGCGATGCTGGATGGCCGCCGCGCGCAGGTCCCGCCGCAGCTTTTCGATCGCCTCCTTGATCGTTCGTTTGGCGGCCGACACCGGCTCGTCGGTCGACGGGTCGTCCTCGATCTTCTGCAGAGATCGCAGCGCGACCTGCCGCTCGTTGAGCTCCCCGTCCAGGTGGATGAGCTCAGCGTCGAGGCGATCGAGGCGCGACAGCTCCGGGCGGATGCGATCGTGCGTCGTCACCTCGTGCTCGAGCTCCTGCAAGACCATCGCGGTGCGCCAGTTGGACGACTTGCGCGAGCGCAACATGTCGCCGTAGATGTGATCGCCCACGAAGAGCACGCGGTCGCCGCTCGCCCGCGCGCGCTCCTGGAAGTCCTTGATATTGCCGCCCATGTAGATCCGTCCCCGCGCAAACGGTCCGGCGGAGGCCTTCTTGAGCGGATTTCCCTCGGCGTCGAGATCGACGAAGGGATGTTCTTCGGTGAAGAACTCCGGTTTGCCCGCGCTCACGACGATGACGTCGAAGTAGTGCCGCCAGGAGGGGTACGGAGAGGGATAGGGCGAGGGGGCCTGTGACTCGCCGCCGCGCCTGGGGGCCCCGTCCAGCAGGTAGCTCATCACGCGCGAGGTGTAGTCCCAGGCGGAGTTGGTGAGCAGGAACAGGCGCTTGCCGGACGAGCGGAACTTGTGCAGCGCTTCCGCCAGCGCGTCGTCGCGCTCGACGTAACCGGCGAGCTCGTCGCCCACGATGGTCTTGATCGATCCGTCGCGGTGGGCGAGATCGATGCACTCGCGAATGTTCTCCCAGATGGTGCTGTAGCTGGGTTTGCCCGGAAGGCCGTGGTGGTCGAAGTAATCGACCAGGCAGGCGTAGAGCACCGCCTCGGGGAGCGCGAAGAGCGAGTCGATCCACGCATAGCGCCGGTTCGACAGCCGTGTCCGCTCCCGTTGATAGAGATCCACGGCGCGCTCGCGGTCGATGCTGGCGAGGCCGTGTCGCGCGCGCCCGGGAAAGCCGTAGCGATCGGGTTTGAAGATGTTGCCGTTCTCCCGGTCGACGACCAGTCCGCGCACCGCCAGCGTCGGATCGTAGGCCAGACCCAGGATCGCCTCCGGGTATCCCTTGGCGGTGACCAGCTTGTGGAGCGTGGTCCGCATCGACAGCTCCTCGATTCGCGGCTGGTTGTAGAGCGCCAGCGTGTAGTCCATGTCGAAGCCGACCATCTCGATCTTGTCGAGCCGCAGGTTGCGGTTGACGTAGATCCGGCTCGCCCGCGGAATGTCGAGGGGGCGCATCGCCGATGCGACGAGATCGAGGCGGGTGGGGGGCCGCGCGATCACCTCACTCGCGGTGGTCACGACTTCATTTTATCACGCGTTTCGGCCTGCGCCGGCCGGTCGCCTTGTAGAATCGGCCACCGTGAAGATCGCCCTTGCACAAGTCAATCCGACCGTTGGTGATTTCGAGGGGAACCGCCGCCTGGTGCTGGAGGCCACGGGGCAGGCCCAGGCGCGCGGTGCGGCGCTGGCGGTCTTCCCCGAGCTCTGCCTGTGCGGCTATCCCCCCAAGGACCTGCTCGAGCGCCCGGCCTTCGTCGACGCCGCCAACGATTCTTTGCGGGCGCTGACGACCGCGCTGGCGGGCTTCGAGACGGCGGTGCTGGTCGGGTTCCCGGAACGACTGGCCTCGGATGCGGAACATGGACATGGCCTCTCCAACAGCGCCGCCCTCATCGAGGGCGGCCGCATTGCGCACGTCGCACGCAAGTCGCTGCTCCCGACCTACGACGTCTTCGACGAATGGCGCTACTTCGATCCGGCGACCGAGGTGGCGGTCGTGCCGTTCCGGGGCCGTCGTCTCGGCATCTCGATCTGTGAGGACATCTGGAACGACGCCGATTTCTGGCCGCATCGCCGGTACCGCAGCGATCCGATCGAAGCCCTCGTGAAGGGCGGCGCGGAGATCCTCATCAACATCTCGGCGTCGCCCTACACCATCGACAAGCGGCACCTGCGCCCGCGCATGCTGGCCGCGACGGCGCGCAGATGGCAGCGGCCCCTGCTCTTCGTCAATCAGGTCGGCGGGCAGGACGACCTGGTGTTCGACGGGGCCAGCCTGGCGTTCGATGCCGGCGGAGAAATCGTGGCGCACGGCGCGGAGCACGCGACCGACCTGGTCCTCGTCGACCTCGACGCCGGCGCCGGCGACCGCCGGCCGTTTGATCCCTCCGACGAGCGGTCGGCGCTGGCGGCGCTCGCGCTCGGGACGCGCGACTACGCGCGCCGCTGCGGTTTCTCTCGCGCGCTCCTGGGCCTCTCGGGGGGGATCGATTCGGCGCTGGTGGCTGGCATCGCCGCGCGCGCCCTGGGACCGGCGAACGTGCTCGGCGTCGCGATGCCGTCCCGCTATTCGTCGCCCGGATCGTTGCGCGACGCGGAGGCGCTCGCGAAGAATCTGGGCATCGAGCTCACCGTGGTTTCGATCGAGCCGATGTTCGCCGCCTACCTCGACACCCTGGCGCCGGCGCTGGACGCCTTCGCGCCGGCCGCCGCGCCCGAGGTCGCCGCCGCCGCCGCGGACCTGACCGCCCAGAATCTGCAAGCGCGGGTGCGGGGCGCGATCTTGATGGCGCTGTCCAACCGGCAGGACCGGCTGCTGCTCAGCACCGGCAACAAGAGCGAGATCGCCACTGGCTATTGCACGCTCTATGGCGACATGGCCGGTGGGCTGGCGGTCATCAGCGACGTCCCGAAGACGCTGGTCTATCGCCTGGCCCACGCTTTCAACGCGGAGGCGCCACGCATCCCCGAGGCGACGCTCACCAAGGCCCCCTCGGCGGAGCTGCGTCCCAACCAGACCGATCAAGACGTCTTGCCCCCGTACGATCTGCTCGACGCGATCCTGGAAGCCCATTTGGTGCAGGGCCTCGATCTGCCCGCGCTGATCGCACAGGGCTTCGACGCCGCGCTGGCGGGGGATGTCGTTCGGCGTGTCCAGCAGAGCGAATACAAGCGTCGCCAGATGGCTCCCGGTCTCAAGATCACGGGCAAGTCCTTTGGCCCCGGCCGCCGCTACCCGATCGCGCGTTTCTGAGTTGCCCTCCCGCGATGGGTGCCTGTATGGTTCCGCCCCTTCCGGAAACCCGAAGGAGTCGTAAAAATGCGCGCTGCCATTGCGGTTTTGCCAGGGGACGGAATTGGCCCCGAGGTGGTCGGGGAAGCCAAACGCGTGCTGGCGGTGGTGGGCGAAAAGTGGGGGCACACCTTCACGCTGCGCGAGGCGCTGATCGGCGGCGCGGCGATCGACGCAACGGGCTCGGCGCTGCCGCCCGAGACGCTGGAGGTGGCGCGGGCCGCCGATGCGGTTCTCCTGGGGGCGGTGGGTGGCCCGAAGTGGGACGATCCGCGCGCCAAGGTTCGCCCGGAGCAGGGGCTGCTCGCCATCCGGAAGGCCCTGGGCCTCTACGCCAACCTGCGTCCGGTGGCGGTGAATCCCAAGCTCCTGCACGCCTCGCCGCTGCGTCCCGATCTGCTGGTGGGCGTCGACATGCTGGTGGTGCGCGAGCTGACCGGCGGGATCTATTTTGGCGACAAGATGCGCGACGGCGATCGGGCCGTGGACACCTGCGTCTACACGGTGCCCGAGGTCGAGCGGATCATCCGGATCGCGGCACGCATCGCGCGCGGGCGCGGCAAGAAGCTCACCTCGGTCGACAAGGCGAACGTGCTCGAGACGTCGCGCTTGTGGCGCGAGGTCACCGTGCGGGTGATGAAGGACGAGTTTCCCGACGTGGTCCTCTCGCACATGCTGGTCGACGCCTGTGCGATGCATCTGATCCGGCGTCCCGCCGATTTCGACGTGATCGTGACCGAGAACATGTTCGGCGACATCCTGACCGACGAGGCATCGATGCTGGCGGGCTCGATGGGGATGCTGCCATCGGCGTCGCTCGGCGAAGGCAAGCGAGGACTTTACGAGCCGATCCACGGCTCTGCGCCCGACATCGCGGGCAAGGGGATCGCGAATCCCTACGCGACCATCCTGAGCATTGGGCTTCTTCTGCGCCATTCCTTGGGGCTCGAAGCCGAGGCGCGGGCCGTCGAGGCGGCCGTCGCCGCCGCCATCGATCGTGGCATCTGGACCGCGGATCTCGCGATCTCGGGCTCTGCGCCGGCCTCGACGACGACGGCCGGTGACGCGGTGGTCGACGCGCTCCGTCGCGGCGCCTGAAGCGCCGGCACCACCCGCGGCCCCTCGACACCGCTCCCCACGCTTGCTAAGATCGGATGGTCTTTTCGGGTCTTTGTTCGTGCCCCGTTCGTTGCCCCCCGTTTCCACTCTTCCACGCTTGCACGCTCGGCCCGGGCCCAGGGACCTAGAGCCCGAGCAGGCCCGCCCGTTGCCGTCGACGTTCGCGTCCGGTCCGGTCCGGTGCGGTTCGTGGCCCGTGGACGGCGGCTGTGATTTCCCTCTAGTTGGTGCCCGAAACGCGCCGAACCGCCGAATCAGCGTAACGAAGGAGAACGAGATGGGAACCAGGTTATACGTTGGAAACTTGTCCTACAACGTCACGGAGCTCGAGCTGCGCGAGGCTTTCGCCGAGGGGGGACGGAATGTGGTGGAGGTGAAAGTCGTGATGGACCGCGACACCGGACGCCCGCGTGGGTTTGCCTTCGTCGAGATGGGCAGCGACGATGAAGCCTCCGCAGCGATCTCCTCGCTGAGCGGCCGCGAGATCCAGGGGCGCGCCATCAACGTGAGCGAAGCTCGCGCGCGCGAGCCCCGCGGTGGTGGTGTCGGCGGAGGCGGCTACGGCGGGGGCGGCGGCGGCTACGGCGGCGGCGGCGGAGGCGGCGGCCGGGGTGGAGGAGGCGGTCGCGGCGGCGGCGGTGGGGGCGAATATGGCGGCGGCGGCGGTGGGGGTGGCGGCGGCCGATCCCGCCGCGGCGGTTGGTAGCGGCTTCGCCCCTTCCGCGCTAAGCGAGGGCGCGTAGGCCTTCGAGGTCGGAGAGGATGACGCGGCGGCCATCGGTCTGGATGAGGCCCTTGCGTTTGAATTGAGAGAGCGTCAGGGAGACGGTCTCTCGCGTGGAGCCGATCAGGTTCGCCATCTCCTGGTGGGTGATCTTGAGGCCGACGACGATGCCGCGCTCGTCGGAGATCCCGTGCTCTTGTCCAAGGTTCAGCAGCAGCTCGGCCAGCTTGGCGCCAACATCCTTGAAAATCAGCTGCTCGACCCGGGTCTCCAGGTCCTTCCGGCGCACGATGAGCGCGCGCGCGAACTTGTAGGCCGCCCCGCCATCGTTTCTGAGCAGGGTGTCGAGCAGCTCTCGCGGGATCTCGACCGTGACCGAGGCATCCATCGCCTCGGCCATCTCCTCGCGCGGCCCGCCGTCGAGCAAGCACGGCTCGCCGAAAAAGTCGCCCTCGTTGCGGTAAGCAAGGGTGAGCTCTTTGCCGTCGCGCGTAACTTTGGAGATCTTGATGCGCCCCGTGGTGAGGAAGTGGACGCCCTGGGCGCGATCGCCGGGCAGGTAAATCACCTGGCGAGGTCGATAGCTGCCGACGGTAAGTCCCGGCAGGATCGCCTGCATGGCATCCGCGGGGGTCTCTGCCAGCACGTCACACTTTCGGAGCAGCGCGATGGTTTGCTTTTCTTCGGCCACTGACATTTGGCCGTTTGTAGCATAGGAAGCCCTACGGGGAAGAAAAAGTCGGTGAAGTAGGCTACATATCGCGTCGCGTCTTGGCGGCGCGCGCGACCAGCGTGGCACCGATCGCGAAGACCACCGCGCCGCACAGTCCCCAGGCAATCTTGGCGCTCCGGGACAGGCCCGAGGTGTCGTCGGCGTGCAGGCGCGCTAGCAGGATCAGGCAGGCGTTGTTGGTGAAGTGAGCCGCCATCGCGGGGATGATCGAGTCGGCGGCGAGCGCGATCCCCGACAGCGCGACGCCGAGCAGCGCGGTCGGGATGAGGCGCCAGGCGTCGACGTGGTAGATGCCGAAAAGCAGGCCGGTCAGAATTGCGGTCACCGCCGGTGAGAATCGCGTGCGGAGACCACGCAGGATGGGGCCGCGGAACAGCGCCTCTTCGCAGACAGCTGGCGTGACCGCCATCAGGAACAGGGTGAGCATCGTGCCGCGGCCGCCGTTCGTCGGCGCGATCACCCGCCGCAGGTTTTCGACGACCTCCTTGGGCGCGGGCAGGATCCACTCCGCGAGGAGACCGACCACCACCCACGCCGACAGGCCAATCAAGATCGCGCCAACCGTCGCCCGGAGGGTCGGACGTCCGAGGCGCAGCACCGCAGAGAGCTTTCGACCGCGCCCGCGCGCGTAGATCCAGGTCAGCCCCAGGAGGCCAGCCCACTCCGAGATCGCGAGACCGGGACCAAAACGCCAGCTCTGCAGCGGAACGAACACGAAGAGCAGGAGCACGCAGGCGACCGCATACAGCCCGAGCGCCCCGCCGGCCGTCGGTGCATCATCCCCGGGCGGATTTGCGCGCGGCGCTGCGCTCCGGCCGGAGATCACGTGGCGGATCCAGGCGCCCAGGCCCAGGCCGGCCTCGTCGGCGAAGAACAGTCGCTCCGAGTCATAGAGGCGTGCGGCGAGGCCGAGCGCGAAGAGGCCGTAGACGATGGTGCTGCCGATGACGATCAGGGACAGCCCCAGCGGCGCCCGCCCGAGGATCAGGTCGCGCGCGAGCAAGGTCACGCTCACCCCCGGGACGACGGCGGTGATCCCGTCGAGCCGGAAGTCGCCCAGGGCGGCGGTGAGCGACGGCGCCATGCAGAGGAAGTAGACCGGCGTCAGCAGCGTCTGTGCCTCCTTGAAGCTGCGCGCGACCGAGCCCAACGCCACCATCACCGACGCGAACAGGAAGGCCGTCGGTGGGATGACCGCGAACGCGGCGGCGATGTGGAGCCACGGGATCGAGAGCGGTACGCCGGTCGCCACCAACCGAGCTCCCTCCAGCACCGTCAACGACATCGAAGCCAAGTTGAGAAAACCGGTGAGCGCGGCGAGCGTAGCGACGGCCAGCACCTTGCCGGCCATCAACGCGGCCCGGTCGATCGGCGCCGAGAGCGTGGTTTCGAGCGTGCCCCGCTCGCGCTCGCCGGCGGTGATGTCGATGGCGGGGTGAAACGCGCCCAGCATCACCATCACCACCACGATCAGCGGCAAGATCTTCGAGAGCAGGTACCCGCTCACCCGCGCGCGCGGCGCGATCCCCTGGGTCACGATCGCGAAGGCCGGCGCGCACCCGGCGCCCGTCACGACGCCCAGGGCCTGCGCCACCCGATCGCGCGCCGCGGTCGAGCTCTCCCGCGTTTCGTCGAAGAGGATTCGCACCGACGGCGGCGTGCCCGACGGGCCGGGCGTCACTTCGAGGAAGGCGTCGACGCGGTTCGCGGCGACGTCGGCGGGCGCGCCGGCCGACGCGGGCGCAAAGTCGGGCCCCGTCAACCGGCGGCGCACCTCCGCGGTCAGCGGTGCGGGACCCTGGACGGCGATACGCGAGACGTGCGCCTCGACCCGGGCCACGCGGGCCGCCAGCACCTGGGCCGTCACCAGCGAGACCAGCGGATAGACCACCAGCGGGAACAGCACCATGACCGCCAGCGTCCGCCGATCGCGCAGCGTCTCCCGCAGCTCCTTGCCCGCGACCAGCGTCACCTCGCGCAGCTTCACGGGCCGGCGACCTCGTCGGCGAAGTCGATTTCGTCGCGCGCCCTCACGGGCCGGCGACCTCGGCGGCGGAATCGGAATCGGTTTCGTCGTGGGCGGCGCAGAGGCGCAGGAAGGCTTCTTCGAGGCTGGGGGCTTCGCCCGCCGCCGCGCGCAATGCCGCGGGGGTCCCTTCGGCCAAAAGACCTCCATGGTGCAGGAGGCCGATGCGATCACACAGCAGCTCGGCCTCGGCGAGATAGTGGGTCGAGAACACCACCGCCTTGCCGCGATCGCGCTCGGCGCGCACGAAGGCGCGCAAGAACCGCGAGGCGAGCACGTCGAGGCCGGCGGTCGGCTCGTCGAGGATCAGGACCGCAGGATCGTGCAGCACCGCGCGGGCGATCGACAGCCGTTGTCGCTCGCCGGTCGACAGCGCCTCGCACCGGCGCCCGAAGAACGGCGCCAGATCGAGCGCCCGGATCAGCGTCGCGATCCGGGCGTCGGCCGCGGCCGGCGACATTCCGTAGAGGCGCGCGAAGTAGTCGAGCAGCTCGCGACCGGTGAGTCGGGCATAAAGCCCGGTGGTGTTGGTGAGGAAACCGAGCCGTCGTCTCACCTCGAGGGGGTGGGCGGCGACGTCCAACCCCGCGACGGTCGCCCGCCCACCGGTCGGCGTCAGGATGCCGGCCAGCACGCGCAACGTGGTGGTCTTGCCGGCGCCATTCGGTCCGAGGAGGCCGTAGATCTCACCCGCCGCGACCGAGAACGACAGCCCCGCGACCGCCGTCTTCGACCCGAAGGTCTTGACGAGCGCGTCGACGACGATGCCCGGATCGCCCATACGACGTCGAGGATAGCCCGGCCGCGCTCGGTATCGCCACGCGGTCTAGGGGCCGGGACAGTCGTGGAGGTAGCAGTAGTCGGTTCCGGTGAACTCGAGGGTGCTGCACGCGCCGACGGTAGAGGTCCCGGGCATGGTCGGGTCGGTGCTGGCGACGAACCTCCCGGTGCAGGTCGGTGGCGGGCCGGCCGACGCAGGGGGCGTCGCGCAGAAGCCGCCGGCGTCATCGTACTTGATGTAGACCCGCATCGGGGTGGAGACGCCCTTGTTGCCGACCAGGTCGACCGTCTCGACGGCGATGCAGGCCCACCCTTCGGGGATGTTGTTGGCGAGCGCATCGAACTGGTTTCCGAGGCAACGGAAGGTCGAATCGATCGGCTCGACCGACCAGATCGCGGGCTCTCCGCCCGCGTAGCCGATGGCCTCGTTCGGCTGCTGGAATGAGCAGAGCACCGCCGCCGGCCCGGTCGCGCTCCCCTCGCCACACGGCGCGTTCGCCGGCAGGGAAGGATCCGGACGGAAATCTGCGGTGCCCGCAGGTGGAACACCCGCCAGCCGGATCTTCAGAACCTGATCGGTCATGGTGGGGGGATCGACCGTGGGAACCAGCAGAGGATTGATCTCGTCACAGGCGCCGTCGCCGTTGCTGTCCACCACCAGAGGCTTGGCGGTGTCGCTGAGGACGTAGACGTTGGTCCTGTCCGGATCGATCCCCGCGATCGGGATGATCTTGAGGCCGGCGGCTCGGTTGCCGTTGTCTTCGATGCGGGCGCGCAGGTCGAACACCTGCGGAACCATGCAACCGTCGTTGGGCATGTCGCCGACGTCCCGGTTGACGCTGAGTGGGTCGAAGAGGAACGAGCACTCGATGCCCGTCACCGTGAGGCGCCTGTCGCGCAGCTCGGGCGGATCCAGGTCGGCAACCGGCGCGATGTTGTCGACGGAGAAGTCGTAAGCGACCACCGACTGGTTTCCGAGCATGTCCGCGGCCCGAAATGAAATCGTCGGGTAGACCAGACAGAGGCTGGTCGCGGGTGGCTCCGCGCAGCGGGTCAGGTTCGCCGTGTCGAAAAGGGCGCCATAGACGCCGCTCGCCAGCGGGGCGAGCGGTAGCTCGAACACCGTCGTGTTCTGGTCGCCGATGATCGCGATCACCGACGAGTTGAGCACGTCCGACTCGTCGGTGATGGCGGCGGAGATCAGGACGACGCCGCCCACCACCTCGCCGGGAAGCGGGGTGGTCTTGGTGATGGCCGGTCCCGTGTCGTCGATGGTGAAAAGGACCTGCGCGTCGATCGTGACCCCATTTGCGTTGGTGGCCCTGATGTCGAGGAGCTGGACGCCCGTCAAAGGCGGCGAGTACTTGTCGAATTCCACCGTGCCGCGGTAGCTGTTCGGCGGAGCGTTGGCTGCCATGTCGGCGCCCAGGCCCTGCACGGGCAGGCCGCCGACGTTCGCGCTCGGGTTCGGGCTGCTGCCGTCCGGTCCGATCGCGCCAAAATCGGCGGTGAACTCCACCGTCAGACTGCCGCTGTAGTGCCCCCCTTGGGTCGGAGACGAGACCGTGATGACGGGACCGCTATCGACGGCGAGGGTGATGGAAGCCTGGCCGGTGGTGCCGGTGGAGCTGGCGGCGCTGACCGCGAGCGTGTAGCTCCCCGGCTGGAGGTTACCGAGACTGACGGTCCCCTTGAACACATCGCCGCCGATCGAGATCAGCTGGCCGGCGGCCAATGCCTGGGCGCTTCCCCCCCCGGTCAGGGCGGCCTTCACGCTGTTGGTGTCGACGAAGTCGCTGCCGTTCTGGATGTCCACCGTGACGCTCACGGTGAGATCGCTGTTCGTCGCGACGGGCGAGCCGTCCGCGGGTGAGAGGAATGCGATCGCGACCGTGCCGTTCGGCGTGATCTTCGTGCCGGTGCCGCCGCCGCCGGTCGGGGCGATGAAGGGATTGTTGCTGTTGTTGGTGCCGCAGGCCAGGGCCTGCACGAGCGCGATAGCCCATAGGCCGCGCCGGGCTATCACGGGCTTGCCACCGTCGCGGGGCAGATAAGAACGCCGTTGTCGCTGCAGCAGTCGACCGGTTCATCTTGAGCAGGGTTGCAGCCGTTTCCGGGGTTGGCCGGCGCGGCCTGGTATGGGCACGGCGCGACGTGGTGGACCAGGCAGCCGTCACACACCTCGACGGGATAGCTGAATGGATCGGACTGCAGGCTGCGGCCGCTGTTGGTGGTTCCGAGCGCCTGGATCTTCAGATTGAACACCACCGAAGGTTCGGTCCCGAAGCTACCCGACGCGGCAAGCTGTTGGGCGAGCGCGACCGGGAAGGCCTCGACGCTCGCGCTGATCTTGCCGCCCCCCGAATCGATGCCGCCGGACCAGGCTGTCTGATAGTGAAGCAGCGAGCTCCCCTGCAGCACGGTCGCCACCGAATCCGGAACGATGCCGATGGTGCCGATGTCGATGTTGAACCCGGAGAGCTGGATCTGGTTCGGATCGTTGCCGTTGCCGGCCGACGGGGGCAGGTTGTTTTCGATCAGCGGGAAGACGAAGTAGGCCGTCGAGAAGTCGCCGCGAACGATGCTCAGGTCCAGCGTTCCCTTACCGCTGTAGACCGTTTCGTCGACAGGAATGGTGCACCCGCCGCCCGCGGTTATTGGAACCTGGTTGTTCAAAATCTCGAACTGCCCGGGAACGCGTCCGCAACCAAAGGCCAAGATCGGGCAGAGCGCGGCGGCGAGCGCCAAAAGCCGTCGATGCACACGGATCGGGATCATGACGTCACCCTCTGATTTGACTTGCGTTGCAGATCCGCGCTGAATCAAAGCGGTATTCGCGTTCGACCAACTCGCGCGCCGGGTTGTTACGCTCCTCAACGACACTTCCGGAGCACCCGCGGTGGAATACGACCTCATGGTAGGTGCGATCGCCGGCGTCATCGTGGTCGTTGTCTACGCTCTCGGCGTCAAGACTCGTAACCTTTACAGCAAAGCGAAGCGCTGGCCCAAGAATCTCCCCGTGCGACTGTAGGTGCGGCGATTACCTGCACCTTCTTAGAACCACGCAAGCCGATCATTTCTGAGAGAACATATTAAAGGTTACTCGGCGTTCGTCGATAGCAGTGACATAGTGCTTAGCACGCAATTTCAGTGTTGTGCACTACGTGATGGGTTCGGGCACTGAACGACCCGACCAATTGAAGGAGAGATCACCATGTTGAAGAATGCGATCAAGTTGTTCAAGGACGAAGAGGGCGCCACCGCGGTCGAGTACGGGCTCATCGTCGCCGCCATCGCGGGCGTCATCATCGCGGTCGTCTTGGTCTTGGGAAACAAGATCAAAAACAGCTTCAATAATGTACAAAACGCCCTGTGATGGCGGACCGGGGCGCGGGGTTTACTCGGCGCTCGTCGATATACCAGCGACATACGTAATTTCAGTGTTTGCACGACGTGAGAGTGCCCGATGAGGGTCGCTCTGATTCGTGCACTGGACGACCTGACCCAATCGATCGAAGGAGAACCGACCATGTTGAAGAATGCGATCAAGTTATTCAAGGACGAAGAGGGCGCCACCGCAGTCGAATACGGGCTCATCGTGGCCGCCATCGCGGGCGTCATCATTGCGGTCGTCTTGGTCTTGGGAAACAAGATCAAGAACAACTTCAACAATGTATAAAACTCCCTGTAACACCAAAGCAGCGCACGATTCAGATCCGGGGGGTCTGGCTGGTCAGTCGAGCTAGATGACACTGCCAATACCCCACCTTGGTCCACTGGCACTGGGATTGATCGCGGCGGTCGTCTGCGATCTGCGGAATCGCCGGATTCCGAACGCAATTTCTGGATTCATATTCCTCTCGGCGGTCGTGGTGCGGGCGATAGACCAAGGGGGATTGGCTGCGCTTTCGGGCGTGGGCGTGGCGGCGCTGGTCGTCGCCACGCTCTATCGCCCTTGGCGCCTGGGGGGAATCGGTGGTGGTGACGTGAAGCTGGCGGCTGCCACCGGCGCTTGGGTGGGATTGGCACAGCTCTCTTGGTTCGCGCTGTCGACAGCCGCGGCCGGTGGTTTGGTTGCGGCGACCTGTTATTTCTTTGGGCGCGCTTCGGCGCGCGCGGAGATCAGGGCGAATTTGACCTTGGCCGTTCTGCAGAATGAGCTCCCCGCTGTCCCATCGCACCGCGCCGGGCACATATCCGTTCCCTACGCGCTGGCGATCGCTTGCGGGGCGGTGGTCGCGTTTTGGGTGGCCGCTTCAGCCTGAGCTTTGCGCCGACGCCCGGGACCACCAGCTTCGTGGAAGGTGTGGTGTGCGCTGTGGGCGGGGTATGCGGTGTAGGGTAGCGCGCGTTCGCCGTCAGCGGGCCCGGCATGACGCATCTTGATGCTTTTCGCTGGGCATGCGAACTTGCATGCTGCGGCGTGATCCAGTCCTCGGCATCGACGCACCTAAACCTACGGCGCAGCCCGTCGATGACTACTTCTATGCCTTTGGTGCGCTCGACTCGTGCGGGCGACGATGTCTTTTCAGGAGATGCCCTTGGCGATCAATGACTCGATGGGATCGAATCGTCTGCGCGCGGCGGCCGGCACCGCACGCCGCTCGGGCACGCGTGTGGCGCTGTTCTGGGCCTTCACGCTGGTCGCCGGGCTCGGTACCGCGCTCTTCATAGCGCGCTATCTCGATCGTCGATCGGTTGCGGTGTCCTCGCCCATGGCAAAGATCGTGGTTGCGGCCGCCGATCTGCCGTTGGCCTCGAAGATTCGTCCGGAGGATCTCAAGCTCGCCGAATGGCCGGCGGATCACCTGCCGGCGGGAGCGGTCCGCGATCCGAAGGAGGTGGCTGAGCGCATCTTGCTTTCGAGGGTCCTGGCCGGACAGCCGGTGCTGCCGGGGATGCTGGCCGCGAAGAACGCGGGCAACGGTCTGGCCGCGCTGATTCCACCCAACATGCGGGCGATAGCGGTCCGGGTCGACGACGTCGTCGGCGTCGCGGGCTTCATCCATCCCGACGACCGGGTCGACATTCTCGTCACGATGCATCCGAGCCGGCCCGGGGGCCAGATGACCTCGAAGGTGTTCATGCAAAATATCAAAGTGCTGGCCGTCGGCCAGGACGTCGAAGCGAACGATCAGGCGCGCATGCGCGCCAGCCCGGCGACCGTCGCGACCCTGTTGGTGTCGCCGCAGGACTCCGAACGGCTGGCGCTGGCCTCGCAGGAGGGGCGCCTGGTGCTGACCCTGCGCAGCTGGACCGATTCGCTGCCGGCCACCACGAGCGGCGCGATGGACGATGCGTTGATCGCGGAGCCGCTGGCGGTTGGCGGAAAGCCGGAAGGTGCGACCCCGCCGCGGGCGCCGGTCGCCGCCCGGCGCGGCCGCGGCGGTCGGCAGGTTACTGGGGCGTCGCCGGCCGGCGCGCAATCCGACGCTCCCAAGAGAGACACGGTCGAGATCTTGCGCGGGGATCGATACGAACAGCGCAACTTTGTAAAGGGAGACGGCCGCTAGTGAAATCCGGCGCGCTTGTTTCCGCGACGCTGATGTCCGCTTTTGCGCTGGGTGGGGGCGGTGGTGCGGTCGCCGCCGATTCTGGGTTGAGCTCGGTCCCCGCCATCCGGATCGAACGCGAGGTCGGCGCGGTGCGAAACCTGGCGCTGCAGACCGGCCAGAATCGCCTGCTGATCCTGTCCGAGCCCATCGGTCGGGTTTCGGTGGCCGATCCCCGGGTCGCCGACCTGAAGGTGATCACGCCGGTGCAGCTGCTCCTCACGTCGAAGGGGGTGGGCACGACCGATCTGACACTGTGGAACAAGCACGACGAGCCGCTGGTCCTCGCGCTGCAGGTCACGCGCAACTTGGATCGGCTCAAGGCCCAGCTCGGCGACCTGTTTCCCAACGAAAAAATAGACGTCTCGGCGGCCGGTGATTTGGTGGTGCTCACCGGCGAGGTCTCCGACGTGCGGGTGCCGGAACGGGCGGCCGAGGTCGCGCAGCTGCATGCCGAGAAGGTGGCCAACCTGATCCACGTCGTCGGCAACCAGCAAGTCCAGATCGAAGTGAAGTTCGCGGAGGTCTCGCGCTCCGGCCTCCGCCAGCTCGGCATCAACTTCTTCCACCAGGACGCGGGCGGGCGCTTCTTGGGCGGTATCACCAACCCCGGTCAGGCCAGCGATGGGTTCGCGGCGATTCCTGGAACGGGGTCGGCGGGGCTGCCCCCGGTGCAGGGTACGCCCGGTGCAGGGTTCTCGGTCTTCTTTTCCGGTCTGCCCACGTTTCCGTTCAGCGCCATCCTGAACGTCCTCGAACAGAGTGGCCTCGCCAAGATGCTTGCCGAGCCGACGCTCGTCGCGCTCTCCGGTCAGGAGGCAAAGTTTCTGGTCGGCGGCGAGTTTCCGATCCCGATGTCGACCACCCTGGGCGCGATCTCAGTCTTGTGGAAGAAGTTCGGCATCATCCTGAACTTCACGCCCACGGTGATCGCCGACGGGGCGCTGCACCTCAAGCTCTCGACGGAGGTCAGCGACGTCGACCCCACCCGATCGGTCACCATCGGAGGCCTGTCGATCCCTGGGCTCACCTCGCGCCAGAGCGAGACCACCGTCCGGCTGGCCGATGGCCAGAGCTTCGCGATCGCCGGGTTGCTCTCGGACAAGGTCCAGTCAACCATCAGCAAGATCCCGTTTCTGGGCGACCTGCCGATCTTGGGCGCGCTGTTTCGATCGGTGAGCTATCAGCGCAACGAGACCGAGCTCCTGGTGGTGGTGACCGCCCACCTGGCCAAACCGG
>CAYTTF010000036.1:0-21066 GCA_964440665.1 uncultured Myxococcales bacterium
GGCGACGGTGGACCGGGCCAGGGCGAGCGGGCGACGGCGGAGAAATGCGCGGCACCAGGGTCGCCGCGGCGGCCGCTTCGTCGGCCCGAGCGCGCGGCTACGGGGTCGCCGCGGCGGCCGCTTCGTCGGCCCGACGGGCGGCTTCCATGAGCAGCAGCGTCGTCGGGGCATTGATCTCGTCGGCGAGCCCGTCGAGGTCCATCTGCGTGAAGCTGAATCGGCCGTGCGAAAGGCCCAGGAGGTCGTAGATCGCCGACTTGTTCAGGCGGCGCGATCCCTCGATGCGGGCTCGCAGCACCCTGCCCCGGCGCAGCCACAGTCGCCCCAGCTTGTCGCCGGCGAGCACGACCAGCTCACCCGAACGTCGTTCGAGATCGAGGAAGGTCAGGACCGTCGCGAGCCCGAACTGCTCGAGCCGACCGCGAAGCCCCGCCTCCGGCGATGAACCTGTCGATGCCATCGACAAGAGTTGACCCCCGTTCCGGACGAAGCGCAAAAAAAGTGCGTCGGTCGGGCGACACCCGTGGCGAACGTGGCGCTAGTTCTTGACGAGCGGGCGATGGCGGCCCCTGGGTCGAGGCAGGCGCCGCCGCCTGGACGCGAGCCCTATCATCAAGGCGACGCCGAGGACCAACGACGCGGCCGAGTGGCCCGGGCCGGTCTGACAGCCGCAGCCGCTCGATTTCGGCGAAGGAACATTGCCGCCGTCCCCATTTGTGGATCCATCGGGGCACTGGCAGGCGCCGTAGCCCGCGCCGCTGGCTAGGCAGATCTGGGCGCCGGCGCCCCCGCCGACGCAAGCACATGCGACTTGCTGTCCGGGCACGCAGGCGCCTCCGGTGGATCCGGGCCGATCGGCGCGCGATCCGTCGCTCGATCCGTCTGAACCGGCGTCGACCGTCCGCGCGGCGATGCATTGCCCGAAGGTGACGTCGGTCGGGTCCGTGTCGCAGTGGGGCGTCGCGCCGGAGCAGCCGATGCCGTCGTCGCTCACCGTGCAGCCGCGACACGCGCTCGAGCCCGGTGGCTGGCCGACGCAGGGCGGTGGGATCGAAGAAGCACCCACCACGCAGGTTGCCAGCCGATTGGACCAACCTTCGGCGACGGGGTACCCCGCGACCGTCATCGTCACACCGGAGCACATGTATCCGATTCCGCCGCAGCTGTTCGAGAACCAGCCCGGCGTTCCTCCGGTGGCGGTGACGTCAGGCCCGGTGATCGAGTTGAGGAGCTCGACAGAATGCTCCGCGCCGGCGTTCGCCGTGAGGTTGCCCGTGCCGCATCCGGTGGCGCACGCTCCGCTCGAAAGATCGGGGAAGACGGCATAGGGAACCTGACGCCCATTCATCGCCACGGAGCTGTAGTAGGAGCAGAACTGCATGCAGGAGGCGTTCCCGCTGGCGATCTGGATCGCGTAACCGGGCGGAAAGTCGATCGTGTAGATGGTGTTGACGTTCCCCGCCCCATCAAAGCTCGGCGCCGGGAGCGTGCCGGCCGCAATCTGGGCCGTGAGCTCGGCGCTGACCTGAGCGTCGGTCAGCGAGGTGGCCGTCGTGGCGGGCGTGATCGTGTGCGCGCCCTTGAAATGACCACGACCGATGAATTGCGCGGGCAGGTCGTACTCGTAGAGCCAATCGAGATACGAGCTGGCGGTCACCGCGGTGAAGAACGGCGGCAGGTAATCCTTCACCGCTTGCACGACTCCGGCGGTCCAGTAGACCTCGACCACCTCCACGTTCGAGATCATGGGACCGCCCATGTAGACCGCGTTCCCGCAGGACGCGGCACCGGCCCGCGCGGGGCGGAGCGTCACCGCGACCAGCACAGTCGCCAGAATCCACCCTCGCCTCTCCATACGCATGCGAGCATTTTAGCCTGACCCCGGGCGGCCGAACATCGGATTTGCGGTAACGAAATCGCCAGCTCGCGCCGGGAGCGCGAACGATCGGTCTGACCCGACCACGCGATCCCGCGTTGGTGCCGTCGCGGAAACGTGACCGATTTTCGCTGGCAAGAAGCGCGTTGCGGACCTACCTTTTCCCCCCAACAATCGCGACCAGAGCGACCAGAGGGGGACATGCCATGGCCAACAAAGTGAAGGCGATTCCAGAGGGTTATCATTCGCTGACGTCGTACCTCAGCATCAAGGGCGCTGCGGACGCCATTGCCTTCTACAAGAAGGCTTTCGGCGCCGAGGAGCTGGTCAGGATGCCCATGCCCGACGGGCGCATCGGTCACGCCGAGCTCCAGATAGGCGACAGCCGCGTGATGCTCGCCGACGAGATGCCCGAAATGCCGGGCGTCGTGGCCAAGAGCCCGCGCACGCTGGGAGGGACGACGGTCGGCATGGTCATCTACGTCGCCGACGTCGACGCGCAGTTCAAACGGGCGGTCGAGGCCGGTGCGACGGTGAAACGGCCCCTGACCGATCAGTTCTACGGCGATCGCAGCGGAACCCTGGAAGATCCGTTCGGCCACGTCTGGACACTCTCGACGCACGTCGAGGACGTTTCGCCGGAAGAAATGAAGAAGCGCATGGCCGCCCTGCCGAGCGGCTGAGCGGCCGGGAAAAGGCGGTTGAACGCGGCGTGACGTTCTTCGACACCGCCGAGGCCTACGGGCCGTTCACCAACGAGGAGCTCGTGGGCGAGGCGCTCGCCACCCTTCCGCGGCAAGGTCGTCGTCGCGACGAAGTTCGGCATGAAGCACGGCGGACCGCCCCGGAATCCGGCGGCTACGGATCGTCGAGAACCATGAAAGCGAACAGCGAGTATCCGTTCTGGTTGCCGCGCTGGGTTCCGTTCATGCGCACGTACCGCGCCGAGGTCTTGGCGAAGGTCACGTCGGTCACCGAGTACGAGGCTCCGGTGGTCGTGCTGTAGACGTTGGTCCAGCTCGTCGCGTCGGTCGACACCTGAATCTGGAAGGCCTTGCCGTAGTCGGTGTACCACTTGAGAACGACCCGATCGATCTCCTGGGCAGTCCCCAGGTCGACCATGATCCACTGCGGATCGCTGGCCGCGCTCTCCCAGCGGGTTGCCGTGTAGTTCTGGTACGTCGTCGCCTTGGTCACACCGGCGGCGACGTTGGTCCCCATCTCCGAGGAGGCGGTGGCCGGCTTGCCGAGGGCCAGGTTGCGCGCGGGATCGAAGGTCCGCCAAGCGCCGGTTTGGACGTTCAGATCCCAATCCTGATAGTAGTTCATCGTCGGCACGCCGGCGGCGTCGAAGGTCATCGGCAGCCACACGTAGTCGCCTTGGCTGCCGCCGGTCGGCAGCCAGCGATCACCGTCGTACATGTAGACCGTCCCCTGTGTGCCGGTAAAGGGGAAGACGAAGTCGTCCTGGGTCTCGTACGAGGTGGTCGAGCCGGGCGTGTTCAAGGTGGTGGCCGCCGACCAGGGCCCGGCCAGGTTGGTGGCCGTGTTGTAGGCGGTGGCGGTGGGTTTGATCCCGGCGGTGCGGGAGGTCCCGTAATAGTAGGTGCCGTTCCGCTTGAAGATGTGTGGCGCTTCGCGCGACGGGACGTTCCACAAGTAGACCCGCGTATCCAGGGTCAGGTAGTCCGCCGACAGGCGATAGATGCCGTGCTCTCGGTTGGTGCCGGTGCCCCACCAGACGTAAGCCAGATAGGCTTGGCCGTCGTCGTCCTCGAACGTCGACATGTCTCCGATCACCGCCCCGTCGACGAGGGTCTGGCTCTTGAACGTGAACTGGCCGTCGGGCGCCGAGCCGGTGGCGATGCCGAAGTAGGCGCCGTCGCCGATGTATTTGAGAAAGATCACGTACTGCTTGGTCGACGCGTTGTAGAGGATGTCCATTCGGTTGGCGTCGCCGGTCGTCTTGAGAACGATTCCTTTGTAGGTCCAGTGAACCAAGTCGGGCGAGGAGTAGCAGTTCTGGTTGTGATCGTCCGGGGCTCCGCCGTACCAGTAGTAGAGATCCCCAAACTTGCGAAGCGCGCCGCTTCGAACGTTGATCAGGTTTCCGTCGAGGTCGTACCAGAAGAAATCGTTGTGGATGGTCACCCATCCGCTCGCCGCCACCCCACCGTCGACCGCGGTTCCGCCCGAACCGGTCGGCCCCCCCGCCGCGCCTCCCGCGCCGAGGCTACCGCCGTTGGCCGTGGAACCTCCCGCGGCCGAATTGCCGCCCGCAGCCACGGCGCCCCCGGAGCCGCCGGTAGTTCCACCCAGGGCGGGCGATCCTCCGGTCGCCGGGCCGCTCCCGCCTGTCGCGCCACCCGGGCCTCCGCCATTCGTGCCGCCGGTGCTCGTGCCGCCTGCCCGCCCACCAGACCCGAGAGATCCGCCCGCCGCGCGCATGCCACCGGAGCCGCTGACGCCTCCCGTCTGGGCGCCAGCGTCGGCCCGGCTCCCGGACGCACCAGAGCTGCCGCAATGAACGCCCGCGAGGGCGCCGGCCAACGGAACGAGGAGAAAGAGTCGTGTCTCGGGGTGCGGTCGCATGGGTTTCCCCCGGCAGTTATGAGTGTCCTTGCCGCGCTACATTCCGTACTTAGCCGCCACGATGTTCGCCTGGACGGCGTTGGTAGTCGCCTCGGACGCCGCGCCTGAGGTCAAGACGCCTTCGTAGAAGTTCCCCTGGCCGCCGGCCGTGTTGTCACCGCCGATGCCGAGAATGATGGCACCCTCCTTCTTCATGGGCGTATAGCCGTTTTGGCGCACGCCGTCGTACATGGTCGTTACGGTTCCCATCTGCGCGTTACCACCCCGCAGCGCGAACGTCCCACCGGATCTGCCGATCACCATCGCCGTGACATACGCGGACGTCAGCGGCGTAACCATGGGGTTCGCGGCAAAGCTCGGTCCCGCGAAGACGCCGTTTTCCATGTCCGCCATGACCCAGGGACCGTTGCCACCGCCCTTCCCCTGATGCGTGTAGTTGCCAAAATACACGGCCTCCATGGTGCCCGCGCCGTCGTCGTGGTTGGTCGTCTCGGCGTTCCCGTAATCCCAGCAGCAACTGCCGTTGAAAAAGGTTCCGCTCGTCACCATGTATTCGGTCTCCGGGTCGTCTTTGGTCGCGACGCCCGTGGTCTTGTCGTTTCGGTAGCCGTATCCAGGGGGCAGGTGGACCCCGTAGACCGTATGACCGGAGATCGTGAATTTGAGGGCTGCCGCGTCGGCCAAGGTGTCGGGCGTCGCCTTCCGCTGACCGGCGGGCGCCTGCGTGAGATGGTTATTCATACCGGACTGGTCGTAGATGATGGAGATCGTGCACGTGGTGCCCGCGCAGAATGCGTCCTGCGTGGCCGAGTCGGCGAAGCTTCCGGCGCTCAGCACCCCAACGTCTTTCGTAGTCTTGTCCGACGCGCGCGTGACCTGGTAGAGACTCCCCACATACGAGCGGTAGAGTGCCCGCACCGTGCTGTGCGCGGCGACGCACGGGGTGCTTCCCGACGCGAAGATGTCACAAACCCCGGTGCTTCCACCGGGGCCGACGCCGCCCGATCCCGGGCCGCCTTGCCCCGCGGCGCCGCCCGAGCCGCCGGCGCTCTGGCCGGCGACGCCGCTCGATCCACCCGAGCTGGTCTGCCCACCGATTCCGGTGGAGCCGCCACCGGAGGCGAGGCCGCCGCTGCCGATCGAGCCACCGCTCGAGCCGGTCAGGCCACCGCTGCCGGGGGAACCACCCGAGCCGGGCCCGCCGCCGCTGCCGATCGAGCCACCGCTCGAGCCGGTCAGGCCACCGCTGCCGGGTGAACCACCCGAGCCGGGCCCACCGCCGCTGCCCGTCGGCCCACCGCCGGTGCCCAAGCTACCGCCCAACCCGTGGTCTCCGCCGGAGCCCTTCCCGACGCCTCCGCTCCCGCCGTTGTCGCCGCCGCTGCTGCCGCCGCACCCGAGCGCCATGGCCACGCCCATCAGCGCCAGCCCAGCCAGAGACGGCACCGGAATCCAGGACAAGCTAACGCGGTTATTCGTCAAGATACACCTCCGTGGCCCCGCAGAATTTGCGGGAGGACCAACCCGCTACATCCTGGTCCGGGTAGGCCGTCGCTGTCAACGCTGGGCCGAGGCGGTTGGCGGATCGGTCAAGCGCCGGCGGTAAGCCATTGACGGAGGCCGCGTGTCCCGGACACGCGGGTCCGACCGGTTGGTTTTCCGCCGGCACCCGCCGGCCGCTACGGCGCGAGCAGCGTGGCGACGAATCCGGTGTCGGTAGCGGTTCCGGGGCCGTCCTCGCAGTTGGGCGACGCCTGGAAGTTCGTCTCGGTGCTGGAGGCCCAAAACACCTCGTACTTTCCATTTGGTGAATCGACCTCGCTCCAGTTCGCATCGGGGATCGTCTGCGCGGGCGTCGTCGCCAGCAGATGGTCGTACTGGGTGCGATCGAACGTGGTGCAGGAGCCACCGACCGCGTGAAAGCTGCACGCCGGGAGCGCCGAGGCGGGAGCGTCGAAGAGGTCGGTGACCTGAGCGTCCGGCAGGTTGGGCAGAACGACCCCGCTCTGGATGTAGAGGCGCACCCTGCCTCCTTCGCTGTCCCGGATCTCCAAGGTCTGGGTGGCGTAGGCGCCGCAGGAAGGGCAGACCACGGTCCACCGCATCTCGTAGTCGACCCATACAGGCTCGCCCGCCGCTTGTTGCACGTAGGGCTGCGCGGAGGGGGGCAGCTCACCGTTCCAGGCCAGCTCGGATTCGTCGTCGAACGCGACAACGGGCCCCGTCGTCCTCGACTGTAGTTGCGCGCCCCCGCGGCAGCTGACTCCGGGCTGGTACGTCCCCGGAATGGACTCGCAGCGGGCACGCCCCCCTCCGGCGTCGGTTGCTCCTGGGGCTGGAACGCCCGCCTGGGTCACCGCTCCCGCATCGCCCGTGTACGGCCCCACGAAGGTCCATCCGAATCCCGGCCGCGGCGAATCGAGGGTGCTGAGCGGCCCGATCGAGCCTGCCGCCACCCACGACGCGTCAGGCGCGCCCCCGGTGCAGCTCGAGCCATCCACGGGTGCGCCGTCCGACGCCACCATCGCGTCCGTGCCTCCCGCCTGCTTCGATGAGCTGCAGGCCACGAGTGAAATCATCCCGGCGAAGGCCAGAAGCCCCGTCGTCCCAATTGTCATCCCGCGTCTCCACCGCAATTCGTTTGCCACCCAACCCTAACCCGCCTCGCCCGCTCGCTCTTGGGTTGTTCTATAATCGTGCGCATTGAACAAGACATGCCCTGAACGGCCGGTCTTGTCGCATCCCTGAGGGAACAATCATGAAGCCCGTTATTCCTTGGCCGTGCTCCGCCCGGCTCGCGTTCGCCCTGGCTGCCAGCTTGTCGCTGGCCGCAGCTTGCAGCACCGACCCCGGCGCCGGCCCGAGCACGGGCGGCGGCGGGGCGGGGAGCGGCGGACAGTCCGGAAGCGGGGGCCCCTCGGTCGGTGGCGCCGGCGGGTCGTCGACCGGGGCCGGTGCGGCCGGTGTCGGCGGTGGCCAAGGGGGAAGCAGTGTCGCCTCGAGCGGCGGTGCCAGTGGCGGCTCGTCGGCGGGTGCCGGCGCCCGTGGCGGCTCGTCGGCGGGCGGAGCCGGTACCGGAGGTGCGTCGGCAGGCGGAGGGGGCGGGACCTCGTCTGGAGGCGGCGGCGGGGGAGCCACCGGCGCGGGAGGCCTCGCCGGGAGCAGCGGAGCAACCGGAGGCGCGAACGCGGCCGGCACCGGCGGGGGCGGTACCGGAGCGGCGGGCAGCGCCGGGTCGATCGGCGGCGGCTCCGGAGCCTATGACCCGTGCCCAGCGGCCCCGACGGATTGCAAGATCATGCCCTTCGGCGACTCGATCACCGACGGGTACCTGGCCCAAAGGGGCGGCTATCGCATCCCGCTGTTTCAGCGCGCTCATCAAGAAGGCAAGCACCTGACGTTCGTCGGCAGCGCCGTCAACGGACCCGCGACCGTCGACGGCGTGCCCTTTCCGCAGCACCACGAGGGACACAGCGCGTATACGATCGACGACGAGCCATTGCCGCTTCCCGCCCACAAAGGCATCGCGCCGTTCGTGGCCACCAGCATCCCCGCCTACCACCCAGATATCGTGCTGCTGATGATCGGCACGAACGACGTCGACAACAGCATCGATTTGCCGAACGTGCCGACGCGCCTCGGCGCGCTGATCGACTCGATCATCGCCCAGGACGCGCACATCTTGACCGTCGTCGCGCAGATCACCCCGACCATGCAGGACCCGCTCAATGTTCGAATTCAGGCCTACAACGCCGCGATCCCGGCGGTGGTCAAGGCCCGCACGGACGCCGGCAAGCACGTGGCGTTGGTCGACATGTACGACGCCTTCGTCTCCGACCCGTCCTACAGGACCACGTTGATGTACGACCGCCTTCACCCGAACATCGCCGGCTTCCAGAAGATGGCCGACACCTGGAACACGGTAATACACGACCTGATACATTGATCGGTAGAATCTGGCGATGGTCGCGGCGCTGGCATTGTGGCTCGCCTACGCGCCGTTGGAAGTCATCGGCAGCGGCGATTGCCCGGCGCCGGCCGATGTGAGCCGCCGCCTGGCCGAGATCGTGCCGCAGGCAGAAGGAGAGCCGCATGGACCCGCGGCTCCACATCGTGCCCGGATCGAACGCTCCCAGCACCGGGTGCACATCGAGCTTTTGCTGCCGAACGAGGAGCGGATCGCCGAGCGCGATCTTGAAGCCGACGGGAGCTGCGACGATCTGGCGGCGGCGATCGCCGTCGTGATCGCCGCCGCGGAGGCAGAGCTCGATCCCCACCTCACGGCTCGGGTCGACTTGCCGGCGGCGCTGGCCGAGACGACCGCGTCGGCCCCGATCGCCGCAATGCCGTCGCCGCCGGGACTTTCGCCGAGCTTTCAGCTCGGGCTCGTTCTCATCGGCTCGCTGACCGGTGGGCAAATCGTGCCCGGGGCCGGCCTCGAAGGATGGATCGCTCCCTCCGGCTCGCGTCTTGGCCTCGGCCTCGACCTGTCGGGCACGACGGCCCGCTCGGAATCGGTGGGAGCGCGGGCGGACGCCGCCCGGTGGACCCGGTTCGGCGTCGGCGTCGGCCCGGAGGCGCACTTCGACGTGCGGGGAGCGATCGTCGACGCGCGCATCCAGGGCTTGGTGGCGCTGCTGCGTGTGGAGGGGATCGGTCTGTCCACGACCACATCGGACTCGAGCACCCAGCTCGGCGCGGGTGCCGGGGTGCATGTCGGATGGCCCTGGGGAAATGCCGTCCCCTGGATTGGCGCGGATGCCCGACTCTGGCCGGGACATGACAGCCTGGTGGTCGGCGGCCTCTCCGAGGAGGGAGCCCTTCCTCGATTCGAGCTGCAGCTCTCTTTGGGGATGAGCGTGGGTCGTTTTCCGTGAAAGGTTTCCCGCGGCTCGCGCCACACACCGGAACAGCCGTGCGGCTCCCGAATTTCGACCCGAGCGCTCCCATGCCGGATCTCCCCAAGAGCAGGGATCTGGATCAGCTTTACCGCGCGCACGCGGCAACCGTCGCCCGTTGGGCCGGCCACCTCGGTGGACCAGGGGCGGATGTCGACGATTTGGTGCACGAGATATTCCTCGTGGTGGGGCGACGGCTGCCGGACTTCCGCGGCGAGGCGAAAGTGACCACCTGGCTTTACGGGATAACCGCGCGCGTGGTCAGCGAGCGACGCCGCAACGACCGGTTCCGGCGCTGGTTCGGGCGGACGCGGCGGGCCGATGTCGAACGGGCGCTCTCGCCGATCCCGCTAACGCCCGTGGAAGAGCTCGAGCGCCGCCAAGCGGTGGAGACCGTCTACCGGATCCTCGACCGCTTGCCCGACAAGTATCGCGCCGTCCTGATCCTTTTCGAGCTCGAGGGCGCGTCCGGTGAGGAGATCGCCGCCCGCCTCGGACGAAAGTTGCCCACCGTCTGGGTCCACCTGCACCGCGCTCGGGGGAAATTTCTCGAGGAAATGAAGCGCGTGACCGGAGAAGGCCGATGAAAGCAAGCGAGCCCAAATCAGTTGACGGCCGCTCGCCGATTCGGCAGCGCTGGATCGAGCGCGTCGGTGAGGACCACGCCGAGGGGCGCGCGGGCGCCTTGTTTCGCGCGGCGCTGTGCGGCGAGCCGCTGGAAGCGGGCCGGTTGGCCGCAATCGAGGAGCGCCTGCACGACAAACCGAGGCGCCCAAAACCTCACCGAGCCTGGCGTTTGGCGATCGCGGTCGGGCTCATGCTGTCCGGTGGCGCGATGACCGCCACCGCGAACTGGTACTTTCACCGGTCCCGTCCGGCAAACCTTGCGCGCCCGGAAAAGCCCACGCCGCCGCTCGGGTCACTCAAGCGGCGCGCGCGGCCAGGTTTTGCCGTCGCTCCTCCAGCGGCGCTCGCCGTCGGCAGCGACGCCGTCTCGCTGGTCGACGAGCCGCCCCCGTCCCGATCGCGGACGGCGGTTACCCGGAACGAGCCTTCGCGGCGAGCTGCGCCTATCGATCCAGTCGGTTCGACGGCGCCACCGCCGTCGATCACCACAGAGACGGCGTCCGCGCTGGCGGAAGAATCGAAGCTCTTGACCCGCGCGCTGCGCAAGCTCCGGCAAGACGACGACGCACCGGGCGCACTCTCCATCCTCGACGAGCACGACGTCCGGTTCGCCGGCGCCGTGCTCGCGCCCGAAGCAACGCTTGCGCGGATCGAGGCGTTGATCAAGGTGCATCGGAACACCGACGCTCTGTCACGACTCGACGGAATTGCACCTTCACCGATAGGCATTGGGCGGGATCTCTTGATCGCCCGCGCCGAGCTGCGGGCAACGGCCGGGCGATGCGCGATGGCCGCTCTAGACTTCGATGACCTGCTGCGGGGAACGCCAGCTTTCGACGCGATCACCGAACGCGCTCTTTGGGGCCGCGCTTCATGTCGAGCCCGGAGCGCCGACCCGACGGGCGCGCGCGTCGATCTAGAGGCGTACCTGTCCCGTTTCCCGAATGGTCGATTCGTGCGCGATGCTCGGGCCGCGCTTGGACAGTGAAAGGTTTCGTCCCCTGGCGCCACACAGGAGCGTGAGAACAGCGAAGGGGAGCGAGGTTCGGATCACCGTCGGTTTGGCGGCGATTGTCGCGATCTCCGCGCTTCAGGTCGGCTGCGACCGCCAGCACTTCTTGGGAACGGTCGATGCGGGCCTTGGCGCGCCCGGGACGGGCGGGACCCCAGCGGTAGGAAGCGGCGGCGGTACGACTGGAACCGGCGGCGGCGCCGGTCAAGTGGGCGCAAGCGGCTTGGCTGGCGCGGGCGGCTCGGGCGCTTCGGGCGGCGCTGGCACCGGCGGCACCGGCGGTTCGGGCGCCGGTGGCGTGGGAACAGGTGGCGGGACGGACGGTTCGGGAACAAGCGGTGGAGGGACCGCGGGCGGCGCCGCAGTCGGGGGAGGGGCAGGGTTGGTGCCGACCTGCCAGGCGGGTGCTACGCAATGCTCCGAGGACTCCGTGGTACACGTACAGACCTGCGGGAGCGACGGACAGTGGAGCGGGCCGCTCGCCTGCCCGCCTAGTACGCCATTCTGCAACGGAGCTGGCATTTGCGGGGTCTGTCAGGCCGGCGCCACACGATGCTCCGGCAGCACCACCGAGAGCTGCGGATTGAATGGGATGTGGGGCAGCCCGTGGACGTGCGCCACGGGTAGGTGCCTGGACGACGCTTGCTACGCTACGCCGACAACGGATGGCACCAGCTGCCAATCGGGAGGTCCTGGATTGACCAACTGCGGTCCCGGAGGGAGCGGGACCGAGAGCTGCTGCACCAGTCTGGAGGTGCCGGGTGGAGAATTTTTTCGCAACTATCCGACACCGGACCATCAATGGTTGGTCCATTCAAGATACGAGCAGATCCCCACGCCGTACGCCAATCCAGCCACCGTGGGCGGTTTTCGTCTCGACAAATACCTAGTCACTGTGGGCCGGTTTCGGCAGTACGTGAAGTACCTGACCGGCAGCAAAGGGGCGCCGCCGCCAAACGGCAGTGGCTTGCACGCGCAGCTAAACGACGGGCTCGGATTGGCCGACAGTGGAAACCCCGGAAGCTACGAGACCGGGTGGGACGGCTCGTGGAACACGAATATTCCAACCGGGCCCGGCGCCGTCGCGACATGGAACACGAATCTAGCGTCCTGCGACGACTTGGTCGGAAACCTCACGACCTGGACCCCGACGCTCGGCGCTCATGAGAGCCTTCCCATCAACTGCGTCAGTTGGTATCAGGCTTACGCGTTTTGTATCTGGGACGGTGGGGTTTTGCCGAGCCAGGCGGAGTGGGAATACGCCGCTGCCGCTGGATTTCAACAGCTCCCATATCCCTGGGGTTCGTCGGTGGTTGGGTACGACGTAAACTACGCCATTGCTGGGTGCAATTATCCTCCGGGCTACGCGGGCGTCTGCCCAGCCGCAGCGAATATCGCACCAGTCGGGTCGGCGAAACTGGGGGCCGGCCAATGGGGTCAGCTCGACATGTTCGGGGAGCTGTTTGAGTGGAATCTCGATTGGGAGCCTGAATCCATCGACGTCAGCGGAATTGATCCGTGCGTCGATTGCGCCTATTTGTTGAAAAATTCATCTGACCTCCGGGTGGTCACCGGAGTCGCGTTCGATAATTGGCCTATTGCGGATTCGGCCATCCAGGGCTCCGCCGAACAGGTCGGCGCGGGAGGCGGCGGTGAGACGATCGGGTTCCGGTGCGCCAGAACACCCTGATCGTGGAAACGCGAGCAGGAGTGTGAGAACAGCGACTAAGCGAGGCCTAGGCGCAGAAGCGCCCGCTCAGAGCGTGTCGATCTTGCGCTCGCGGCTCTCGCGGATGAACACCAGCCCGATCACGAACGTCACGGCGGCGACGATCACGGGATAGTAGAGACCGGCGAAGATGTTCCCGTTGGCGGCCACCAGCGCCGCGGCGGTGAGCGGCAACATGCCGCCGAACCACCCGTTGCCGATGTGGTACGGCAGCGACATCGAGGTGTAGCGGATCCGCGCCGGGAACAGCTCGACCAGAAATGCGGCGATCGGACCGTAGACCATCGTCACGTAGATGAGCTGGATGAACACCAGCAGGATCAACACCGGTACGTTGACGTCGTCGGGCTTGGCGGCCGCGGGGTAGCCGAGCGTCTTCAGCGCTCCGGTCAGCTTGGCCTCGTCCCAACCGACGATGGTGGCGTCGTTGATGTGGGTGATCGCCTTGGCCCCCGCGTCGCCCTCCAACGTTTCGAACGAGAGGCTGCGCTTGGAGAGGAAGTCCTGCACCTTGTCGCACTCGCTGTAGACCGTCTTGGGGTTCGGGAAGAGGTGAATCTGGCAGTTGCTGGCCGAAAGTGAGATCTTGGTGCCCGCCGCGAACCGCTCCAGTGCCGGGTTCGCGAAGTGGGTCATCGCCTTGTAGATGGGGAAGTAGGTGACTGCCCCCAGCAGGCAGCCGGCCAGCATGATCTTCTTGCGGCCGATCCGATCGGACAGCCAACCGAAGAAGACGAACAGCCCGGTGCCCAGCGCCAGCGCCACCGCCACGATCAGATAGGCGGTCTTCCACTGCACCTTCAGCGTCCCGGTCAGGAAGAAGAGCGCGTAGAACTGCCCCGTATACCAGACCACCCCTTGCCCGGCCGCCGCGCCAAAGAGCGCGATGAGCACGATCTTGAGGTTGGCCCAATGGGTGAAGCTCTCGCGCAGCGGCGCCTTGCTCCCCTTGCCCTGCGCCTTCATCTCCAGGAACACCGGCGACTCGTCCAGCTTGAGCCGGATGTAGACCGATACCACCAGCAAAACGATCGAGATGAGGAACGGGATCCGCCAGCCCCACGACTTGAAGGACGCCTCCGCCATCCCCGAACGGCAGAGCCCGATCACCACCAGCGAGAGGAAGAACCCCAGCGTGGCGGTGGTCTGGATCCAGCCGGTGTGCAGCCCGCGTTTCTTGTCGGGCGCGTGCTCCGCGACGTAGGTCGCCGCCCCGCCGTACTCTCCGCCGAGCGCCAGCCCCTGCGCCAGGCGCAGCAGCACCAGGATGGTCGGGGACAGCATCCCGACCCGCGCGTAGGTTGGCAGCATGCCGACCGCCGCGGTGGCCAGGCCCATCACCATGATGGTGACCAGGAAGGTGTACTTCCGTCCCACCAGATCGCCGATGCGCCCGAACACCAGCGCGCCGAATGGCCGCACCAGGAATCCGGCCGCGTAGGTGGCGAAGCTGGCCAGCAGCGCCGCCGTCGCGTTCCCCGGCGGAAAGAACAGCGTCGCGAAGAACGGCGCCAGCGTCGCGTAGATGTAAAAGTCGTACCACTCGAACACGGTGCCGAGCGACGAAGCGAAGATGACCTTCCGGATCTCCGCCGCGCCGTTCGCACGCGCCGGTGTAGTCGTCGTTGATGCCGCGGTCATGCGCTCATCCCCTTCTTACTGCGTCTCTAGAGGAAGTAGAGCTGCCACTGCAGGTTGAATTGATTGGCGGCGTGAACGCCTCCCGTTTCGGTGGTCCGGGTGTAGAACGCCTTCAAGTTCGAGGTGTGTCCGTAAGGCCAGAACGCCAGGCCGCCGCCCGCGCGCGTCTGGTCGACGCTGGTGGTCCCGCCGGGCGATGTTCCGCCCCACAGATGCTCGACGCGCACGATCGGGGAAACGTGGACCGCATCGAAGTTGTAGCCGGCTTCCCCCATGACCGCCGTCTCCTTGGCGAGCGCGATGAACGTCCCACCCGTCCAGTGCGCCACGTCGACCTGCGCCGTGAAGACGCCCGGTCCGAGCGGCAGATCGGCAAAGAGGTCGCCGGCGAAGTAGTGGTAGCTGCTCTGCGTGTCGCCCGAAAGCCCGAGCGAGAGGATCTTCTTCTTGCCCAGGTAGGTGCCCGCGTAGAAGAAGCCCGGCTCGGCATCGAGCAGGTTGATCTGCACGCGGCCGGTGGCCCGGAAGAAGTTGTTCGACCCGACGGTGGTCGCGGTGTCGCCCACGGCCGAAGGCGTCTCGGGGCTGCGCACACCCTGGAACAAACCGAGACGGTATTCGATGTGCCCGTCGAGCACCAGGCCGCGAAGCTGGACGCCCAAATCGCGTCCCACCGGGCTGGCCGCGCTGCCCAGGAGGGTGTTGGCGGTGCTCAGAAACGAGAACCCGAAGTAGTCCCAGGAATAGAGCGTCCCCGCCCCCTGGACCGCGTTGTGGGCCATCGGCGGCAGCATGTAGCCGGCGTCGACCTTCACCATGTCGCCCAGCGCCTTCCAAGTGATGAAGGCGTCCTGAATGTTCATCCCGGGCGTGGCCTTGGTGGTCGTTGCGGCGGCTAGGGCCGTCGGTCCCTCGTTGGCCGCCAGAAACAGGTTCGGGTAGTCGGTGTCGAAGAAGTACTCGAACGCGCCGAACAGCGTTCCAGCCACCAGGAGACGCGTGCGGCGGATGAAGAGGTTGTATGAATTTCCGTCGAGCGCGGTGCTGCCCAGCGACTGAAACTGGGGCTGGAGCAGCAATCCGACCTTCAACGTGCTGCCGCTACCGATGTCGTTCTTGAACGACGCGGTCGGCGGGTAAGGGGCGGGCGCGGCGATCGCCGGCGGCTCGGCGGGCGCCATCGGCGGCGCGCTGGCCTCCATCGGCGGGGCGGGTGGTGCAGGCGGCGGGACGGGAGCCGGCGCGCTCGAATCGGTCGCCGGCGCATCGGGCGGCGGAGTTTGCGACCAGGCACGCCCAGTTCCAACCAGGGCCACAGCAACCAACACGACGAGCGAAGTTCGCGCGATCATCTTCACCTCCTTGGGGGGACAGCTGGGACAAGTGAGACACCGGCGGTCTTTTGCCTGCGAGTCGGCGGCAGAGTCTCAGGAGACAACGCCGGAATCTACATATTTTTGCGATTTTTTTTGGGCGTTGTTCCCATTTTTGGCGCATAGGCAACGATCCGGCCCCTGTTTCGCGACGGGAGCCGAAAAGTGACGCGATCGACGGTGGTTGGCTTGCGGAGCCGAAGATTCGCCCCGTTTGGCGACGTTATCGCCCTTACAACGATGGTTACGATCGTTGTGGAACGTTCAATTGGAATGCGACGGGCGGAGCTATCGTTCTGGAAAAAGACTTGGGTGATGTTCGCGACCGGCGTGCAGCCGATAGGGACATTGAACAGCGTCCACGTCGAAGCCAACGACACTTTTTCCAACGGGCAGGTGAATCCGGTTCCCGATGCGATTGGCATCAGGTTCCCTCCCCCGACGGTCGAGAGCGCCCAGAAGCTGAGGGTTCCCCCGGAACGGCGGTCGACGCCGAACGGATGGAAGAAGATGGGTCCTGTGAACGCACCCAGCACCGCGTCGATTGACTCGGACACGGCCGCCGGCAGATTGGAGCTGTCGATCGTCTCGCTGAGCGACGTGCCCCCGATTTGCCAAAGCGGGTCGAAGTCACCGTTGACGCCGCCCAATCCGTCGACGAACACGTTCCGGGGCTCCAACCAGTCGCAAATCGGCGCCGGTCGGGGCGCGAGCTGGAACTGGGTTCCCAGGTCCACGACCAAGCCACCGGTAAGAGGGAAGACGACCCCCGGAACTAGAACCTCCTCCTCCGAACTGGTGATCCGGACCTCGATGCCCGTACCTCCGCTTCGAGGATCCTGCGCGGGCGCAGCCTGGAAGGCGTTGGCTGTCGTCCGCGCGAGCGTTACCCACGGGTTGTCGCCGCTGACGCCCGCACCTGCCCCCCTCATCTCCAGCGAACGCACGCCGAGGCGGCCGGCGAACGGCGTGAGAGAAACGAAGAAGCTGGAGGAGCCCGGCTCCACGAACAGCTTCAGCGTGTCGTCGAAGGGACACGCCACGGGACGGACTGAGACGCCGGAAACTCCATCCGGAATGATGCTCGGGCTTTGCGCAGCGTCGAGATCGATGAATGGGCTGGAGAACGGCATCGGGTCCTGATCGGTCACGATGAAGACCGCCGTCCCATTCGGCCCGGTCACCTCGAGACATTCGCCGCACCCCGCCGAGACGCCGAGCGGCAGCATCTGCGATCCGCCCGCAAAGTAGTTGGGGTCGACCGCGGCTCGAAATCCGTTCGCATAAAGAGCAGGCATCGACGAAGCGAAGGCGTCGAATCCGCAGGCCTCGCCTCCGAAAGGGGTGTACCTCGCGGCGGTCGCGTCGTAGCAGGCGAGCGGAGGAATCCCCCCGCCGGCATCGCCTCCCGCATCCGCTGACGAACCGCCGGCATCGGCGTCGGGGGTCACGGCCACATCGGGCGCGGCCGCGTCCTTAACGCCCGCCGCGTCAGCCGATCCTCCGTCGCCACCCGGCACGCCCGCCGCGTCCGGCGTCGAGCCAGGAATGCCGTTACAGACGAACGCGGTCTGCTGAACGACGAACCCGCCCTCTCCGAAAACGCCGATGTCGATGCGCTCACCCCCGGCTTGGCAATTCGAACCCGGTGGCTCGGTCGTGATCTGAATCTGCGATCCCGGCTTTCCAGGCTCCCCAGCCGGGCCTGTCGATCCCTGCGGGCCCTGCGGGCCAACCGCTCCGGTCGCACCCGTCGCGCCGTTGGCACCCGGTGGGCCTTGTGGGAGTGGGACGTTCGTCCACTGCCCGGAGACGCACGCGAGCAGCGTCCGACTCGCGCTCGAATAGGCGACGGCTCCGGCGAGAATGTTCGTACAGGGGATCGGAATCCAGATGCCTCCCTGGCAGGAATACAAGCCGACGGGGGACTGCACGTAGGCCGTTGTTCCGTAGAGCGACGACGCGCACTTGGGAAGGTTCTTGACCGTGCTCGCGACGACCGAGATCGAGTAGACGTCGCTCGTGGGTACGCCGACGGAGCTCATCACCGGCGACGCCCTGTCTGCGCAAGCGGCCACCATGCAGGCCGCCGTGACAGCCCACGCCGCCCGCTTCACGCTTCCCGTGCCCTTCACCATCCCCGTCATCCGGCTGGGCCACATCCGATTCGCCTTCGCGTCCATCGTCGTCCCCCTATCGAAACCCGCGTGTATCACAGAGAGGCCTGGCGCCGCTATCGACCAAGTTAGTGGCTGGCTCCGCGCAAGTCGGAGCGACTCTAGTTGTGCAGGACTCGGGCGTCCACGCGGTTGGCGCTGCGCAACCTGTGCAAACGGGCCGTCGCGGCCCTGACGAATTGGGCGGTTTGCGGTGGCACGGTGCGTGCTTGTAGGAGGGCTCACCATGATTGCATACCTTCGCGCCGCCGAAGACATCACCGATTCGATCTACGGTCCTCCCGCCTCGCCCGCGGAGGATCTCCTCGCCCGCCTCGAGCGTTCGATCGCCGATCTCTGGAGGCGGGCCAAGGCTGGCAAGTTCTGGGGGCACGTCGTCTCGGAAGGCTTCGACCCGGAGCTCTATCGCCTGGCGATGGTCCAGATCTTCCACTGCACGCGCCACAACCCGATCCACCAAGCGGTGGCGGCGTTCCGGGCCCTCCCCGAAGAGACCGAGCTGCTTCGATTCGTCTACGGCCACTCGAAGGAGGAGCTGGGTCGGGAGTGGTTGATCGTCAACGATCTGAGATCGATCGGCCTGTGGGTGGGCCACGAGGCGACGGAGGCGCCCCTCCCCGCCACCGACGCGCTCATCAACTATCTCCATGGTGTCGCGTTGCGGGATGGGCCGGTCGCACGGCTCGGATACTCCTTCTGGGCCGATTCGGTGCATCGCGAAATAGGTCCGCTGCTGCTGGCCGCGCGTGAATCGATGGCGCTCACCGTCGACAACATGACCTTCTTCGCCGCGCACGCCCGGATCAACGCCCAACATTCGGAGCAGGTTCGAGCGGCGCTCCGGCGCGAGGTGACGACGCCGGCGCGGGCCGAGATGGTTCATCGGGTGGCGGTGACGTCGCTCTGGCTCAGCATTCAACTACTGGAGCAGGCTTTTGAAGCCACTGACTACGATCTCGCGACGACCGATCCGGGCATCCCGAGATAGGTGGTTACCCTCACCGGTGAATCCACCGCTCAGCAGGCGACGATGCTCGCTCCTGGCACGCCCCAGCGAGCAATGTCCGCGGGATCGCTGGTCAGGACGAGCGCTTCTCGGTCAAGGGCAATGACGGCGATGTGGCCGTCGACGACGTCGCGCGCGCCAGGCGCCGCCGCGGCCAGCATGCCGATTCGGCGGCTTGCCTCCGAGTCGAGAGCCAGCTCGGTCACGAGGTCGCTCGCAAGCAGACGTGCCAGTCGCGCCTGGCGGTTCCCGCCGCGCCAGATCTGTGCCACGACCGCCGCGCTGGTCGCGAGCGCCACGTGGCCACGATCCGCGAGCAGTACGTATCCCCGAACAGGCGTCGAGCCGCGTTCGAGTGCGATGAAGGCACCCGCGTCGAGTACGACGGTTCTCACGCGGCGCGCCGCCCCCCGGAGCGGCTGGTGCGGGCCTTCAGCGCCTTGACGATCGCCGCTCGCGGTAGCCCGAGCGCGCGCGACATGGCCGCGGCGATCTCAGGAGTGGTCGGCTCGCGCTGCTCCAGATCCTCAAGATCCGCGACGAGCTCCGCGCGTGCCCGCGCCTTGGCGCGGATCGCGTCGGCGACCCATGCGCTAACTGAAGGAGAGCGTCCAGCTCGCACCTCTGCCTCTGCAAGCCGAGCCAAATCCTCCTCGATGCTGATGGTGATCCGCCGCATACAAGAAGAGTACTGCCGTATGCATGCGGCCGCAACGAGCTCGTTCCTCCGCGGCTCGCCTGGGCACGCTCCGGCCCGCGCTCCTGGCCGACACCCAGGACTGCGCCGGAGGGCGAGGGGATCGCCAAGATCATCTCGCTGGCGGGCGTGCGAGAGGCGATGGTAACCGACCGAAAACACACACCGCGCCCGATGCCTCCAAGCCGAAGGGCGAGTCGAAGCCTTCTAGGCGATCTGGCCGCCGTCTGCTTGCGGCGTGGGCGCGGACGTTCGGCGGAACTCAGCCGATGATCTGATGGAGATCGTCTCGCAGGGTACGAGCGTCGAAGAACCCGCCGTCACGCGCCTCCTTCAGGAGGCTCTGATAGCCGGCGTCGGCCTCGAACTTCGCCACCCGACCTTCGTACTCGGCAAGCGATGCGAATTCGGACAGCCAGCGAACCTCGGCGAGGGGACCTCCGACCGCACGGGTTACCCGGACGTTCATCCCGGGGAAGGTTGTGTTGAGGTAGGCAGCGACCTTGACGGCCCAAGCGAATCCGGCCATCTGCTTGCCGGACTGCATACCGCCTGTACGCACAGAAAGAATCATGAGCTTCTCCTTGTTACCGTCGCGGACTCTACACTCGCCAGACTGATCAACTCAACTCGATCGGTCGGGCCGTTGATTGTGGCGCTAAAACGCGGCCTCTCCAAAGCTCCGGATGGTATGAGCGTCGGAGACTCGGCCCGAATGGGAGCCAACCCGCCTTGAGCAAGGTCTCTGCCACCGCCCTTCCCATCTCTACCGCCGAGACATACGGAGAAAGCACGCAGTCGACATCGGGCCTCACACGCCACCGCAGAAGCGGTGGCCACAGACCGCGCCGCTCGTTGCGGTGGACGAGCAGCCGCCGCTGGCGCAATCGGTCGTCAGCACACAGGGGCTACCGTCAGGAAGCCGCGGACCGCACGCGACTGTCGTCGGTCCCATGTGAACGCAGCTGCCGATGGCGCAGTCGGTGTCCGACGAGCACGCGGCGCCATCCTGCAGCGGGGCTCCGCAGACGCCGGCCACGCACACGGACGATGACGTGCATTCCGCGTTGCCGCCGCAGGGTGTGCCGTCGGTCTTCACAGGCGTACATCCGGCTAGCGTGGTGTCGCAGAAGAGCCCAGGGTCGCACGTCACCTGCCAACACGGGCGCGGCGGAGCACAGCCCGAGCCCGAATCACAGTTCGAGCTCTCGCAGATGAAATCCAGATCTTCGCAGGGAAAGCCCTGTTTCTCCGCGCCTTGCGTCACTTTCGGACACGACGGTCCGAACACACCGACGGTTGCGTTTGCCTGGATCTGCATGCAACCGGCGGCGGTCGCTTCGTCGAGGCAGCTGCGCGCTGCCTTGCCGTCGTAGGTCACGAGACCCATCGAAACGAGCTGGCTCAGGTCCATCTGTTGCTTGGCGGCGATCATCTG
>CAYTTF010000037.1:0-20936 GCA_964440665.1 uncultured Myxococcales bacterium
TTTCGCAGGAGGCCGGGCGGCGCCACAAGGACGTCTGGGAGCACACCAAGCAGGTCGTCATGCAGTCGGTCCCGAACCCTTTGGTCCGCTGGGCGGCGCTCCTGCACGACATCGGTAAGGTGCCGACGCGGGAATTCTTGCCCGACGGCAAGGTCACCTTTCATCGGCACGCGGAGATCGGCGCGCGCATGTGGGAGCCGATCGCCAGGCGGCTCGGCTTCGACAAGGCCATGCGACAGCAGATCCGGTTTCTGGTGCTGCACCACCTGCGCGCGAACGCCTACGCGCCCACCTGGACCGACGCGGCGGTGCGCCGGTTCGACCACGAGATGGGCGAGCACCTGGACGATCTCCTCGACCTGTCGCGCGCCGACGTCACCTCGCGCCGGCCGGGGCGGCGGCAGGAGGCGGTGCGCAACATCCACGCGCTCAAGGAACGGATCCTGGCGATTCGAGAGCTCGACGCCCGGGTTCCGCCGCTGCCGCCCGGCCTGGGCAACGCCATCATGGAGGCGTTCGGGCTGCCGCCCTCGAAGCAGATCGGCGATCTGCGCAAGCTCTGCGAGGACGCGGTCGAGCGTGGCGAGCTGGAAGAGCGCCGCGACGCCGCCTACTACGTCGAGTACCTGCGCAAGTCCGTGTCGGTGGGTTAGAGACGTTTAGTCCCAGTCGCCGACGCCCTCTAAGGGCTCGTTTCGCTCGTAGTGCAGGAGGTTGCGCTTTCGGCGGCGCAGGGTCTTCACCCCCGAGACCAGAAAGGCGATGCAACCGATCGACGTCACCGACACGGCGACGAGCGCAGGCAGCGGCATGAGCCCCAGTTTGAACCAGGGCCGCGCCCGATGCCAGACTGGGTGCACCGATGCCCGAGCTACCGGATTTGGTCCATGTCGAAGATGTTCTGCGCGAGGCCATCGTGGGGAAGACCATCACCGGCGCGCGCACCGGGGATCCGACGGTCCTGCGCCTCATGGTCGCCGAACCCTTCCCCGCGCTGCTGGTGGGACGGCGCATCGAGATCGTCGAGCGCCGCGGCCACTTCATGCGCTTCGGGCTGACGGGCGAGCTGGTGCTGGTCATCAACGCCATGCTGGTCGGGCGCTACAAGCTGTTGCCACGCGGGCCGGATGCGGCCAGTTCCGGCAAGACCAAATCCGCCAAGGCCAAATCGGCTAGACAGGACCCGCGCGCGCTCGGCCTGGCGCTGGAGCTCGAAGATGGGCCGGAGCTACAGTACCTCGACGAAAAACGGATGGGGAAGGTCTACGTGGCCCGCGCGCAGGACGAAGCCAAGATCCCCGTGTACGGCGCGATGGGGCTGGACCTGATGTCGCCCGCCTTCACCCGCGCCGCGTTCGGAAAGGCGTTCGCCCGCCGGCGCGATCAGGTGCGGGCGTTTCTCATGGACAAGCAAGCCTTGGCGTCGATCGGCAACGCCTACGCCGACGAGATCCTGTTCGCCGCGCACCTGCATCCCAAGACCTTCTGCCGCAAGATCGACCCCGCCGGCGTCGATGCGCTCTACGAGTCGATCGGACGCGTGCTGGCGGAGGCGATCGCCGAGATTCGAGCGCGCGACCAGCCCATCGAGATCAAGGTGCGCGACTTCCTCAAGGTGCGCGGTCGGGACGGCAAGCCTTGCCTGGTTTGCGGGACGACCATCCGGAGCGTCCGCGTCGGCGCCGGGGACGCCTGTTTCTGCCCCACCTGCCAGCCCGAGACGCGCAAATTATTCGTGAACTGGTCTCAGCTCGGCGATCGCAAGGCGTAGAGGAAGATCGCGGCGGCCGTGGCGACGTTGAGCGAATCGGCGCCAGGGGACATCGGGATCGTCACCCGGTGGTCGCACGGGGCGCGCGCCTCGGCCGAGAGGCCCGGGCCTTCCGCCCCGAGGAGAATCGCCGTGCGCGACGGCCGCTCGAAGCGGGCGAGCGGCGTCGCGTCCGGATCCAGCACCGCCGCGACCAGCGACACGCCGCGGGCGCGCAGCCGCTGCAGATCCCCCGGCCAGTTGACGAGCCGGACGATCGGCAGCGTGAAGACGGCACCCAGCGAGACGCGGATGGCCTTGCGATAGAACGGATCGGCGCAGCGTGGGCTGAGCAAGAGCGCATCGGCGCCGAAGGCGGCGGCGTGCCGGGCGATGGCGCCGAGGTTGTCGACGTCGGTCAGATCCTCGAGGACCACCAGCGTCCGGGCGCCGTCGGGGATCTGGGCGGCGGCCGGGCGCTCGCCGATCGCCAGGCAGCCCCGGTGGACGTGGAAGCCGGCGATGTGGTCGAGCAATTCCTGCGGCGCCAGGTAGACCGGGAAGGGACCTCCCAGCGCGTCGGCGAGGGTCGCCAGGCGTGGCGCGGTCATGAGCACCGAATGGACGCGCAACCCGCTGCCGACGAGGCGCCGCACCACCCGCTCGCTTTCCGCGACGAAGCGACCACCTTCCGCGTTCAACCAGCGCTCCTTGAGCCGTCGGTAGTCGGCGACCCGCGGATCGTTCGCATCGAGGATCTCGATCGGGGGGAGCGCCATGCCGGCCTCAGGATAGACGATCGCCGATGCACGAACGGAGATCGCCGGTCGGCACCCGAAGGCCGTGATACAAACGGTGGATGCATCGAAGCGCCGCGCTGCTGATCGCCGCGGGCTTGATCGGCGCCGCCTGCTCCAGCGACGGCGAGCCCCACGGCTCGCCGGTGTTGACGCAGGTGTACTGGATCGCGGCGGGAAACGGGACGCTGGTCTGGACGCTCGATCCGGATCCCAACTTGGCGGCGACCGCCCCGGCCGCCGGACAGCAAGTCGATTTTGTCTTCGATCGTCGTCTGGACGGCAACCGCGTCGAAGACACCGTGACGGTGGGCGGCGTCGAGATGACCGTCCCCAAGGCCAGCCCGCCGATCACCGTGGGATGGCCCGATTTCTCGTCGACGACGTTCGGCGATCAGGTGCTCTACAACAGCGAGCCCATCTACGGCGGGATGAGCGCCTACGTCCTCCTGCAACCGAAGCAGGTCGGTTTCCCGTCCGCCGACACCGTGACGTTCTCGCTCGACAAGATGGGGCTCACCAGCGCGTACGGCGATCCGATGACCGGTCCCGCCCAGATCGACGTGGTGACCGGAGCGCTCACGGCCACCTTCGGGCTGCCCGCCGCCATCGACGGCTCCGCGACAGTGCCGGCGAATTTCAGGCTGCCGATCCTATTTTCGAACCGAGTCGGGCCTGCCGCCGACCTCGCGCCGTACCTAAAGGTCACGACCGGCGGTCGCGATCTGCCAGTCTCGCTGGCGCCGAACGCGAGCGATCCGACCGTCGTCTATCTTTCGCCGGCGACCTGCCTCGGCGGGTGGCCCTCAGAGGCACCCATCGCCGTGACCCTGCTGGCGGGTCTACGCGACGCATTCGGCGTCCCGCTGCCCGCGCCCGCCCAGGCCACCTTCACGGCTTCCGCCGAAGCGACGCCCAGTCCCGACGGCGGCTGCACGGCCGCCGACGCGGGACCCGACTGAATCAGCCGAACGTCCGGCCGAAGACCTCGACGAAGGTGCCGCGCAGGGCGCCCTTGACCGCGTCGATAGCGACCGGATGCCCGAGCTCGCTGGCCATCGAGCCCATCACGGCGGCGTCGAGCCCGCACGGGTTGATAGCCGAGAAACGCGAGAGATCCGTCGAGACGTTGAGCGCGAATCCGTGCAGCGTCACCCAGCGCTTGACCGCCACGCCGATGGAGGCGAGCTTTCGCGCGCCACCGGCGGTCCAGACGCCGGTCCACTCCGGCTTGCGCTCGCCGGGCAGGTCGAAATGGGCCAGCGCACGGATGATCGCCTCTTCGAGGTTGCGCAGATAGACGTGCAGGTCGCGCTCGTTTTCGCGCAACAGAAAGATCGGGTAGCCGACCAGCTGCCCGGGACCGTGGTAGGTGACGTCGCCACCCCGCTCGATCTCGAAGATCGGAAGCTCGTCGGTGGCGAGCAGGTTCTCGCGGTGCGCACTGCGGCCGGCGGTGATGACGTGGGGATGCTCGACGAAGAGCAAGGTGTCCGGGATCCCGTCCCTCTGGCGTGCCGCCACCAGCTCGCGCTGCAGCGCCCACACCTCCCCAAACTCGCGGGTCCCCAGATCGATCAGTCGGCCGTCGTAACTCACCGGTTCTGAATATGGATCGCTTCGCCCAGGCTGGCCTTCGCCGCCTCCATGATCGCCTCGGGCAACGTCGGGTGGGCGTGGATGGTGAGGCTTATGTCGTCGGCGAGCGCGCCCATCTCGATGGCCATCGCCGCCTCGGCGATGATGTCGGAGGCGCCGTTGCCGACCACCTGAATGCCGAGGACTTCCTTCGAGCCGGCGTCGATGACCACTTTCACGAACCCGTCGGTATCGGCGTTGGCGATGGCGCGCCCGAGCGCGGCGAAGGGAAACTTGCCGACCTTGATCTTGCGGCCCCGCTTTTCGGCCTCGTCGGCGGTGAGACCCGCGGTGGCGACCTCCGGATCGCTGAAGATGACCGCCGGGATGCAGCGCACGTCGAACTCCGCCTGGTGGCCCGCGATCACCTCGGCGACCACCTCGGCCTCGCGGGAAGCCTTGTGGGCCAGCATCGGCTGCCCCGCGACGTCGCCGATCGCGTAGATGCCGGGGACGTTGGTGGCGCAGCGGCGATCGACGGTTACGAAGCCGCCGCGTTCGATCCGGACGCCGACTTCTTCGAGACCGAGGCCCTCGGAGTTTGGACGGCGCCCCACCGCGACCAGGACCTTGTCGGCCTCGATCGTAGATTCCTTTCCGGCGATGTCGATCGTGACCGCCGCACGCCCAGCTTTTTCGGCCCAGGACTTGGCCTTTGCGCCCGTGACCACCTCGACGCCCAGCTTCTTGAGCTTGCGCGCGACCAGCTGCACGATCTCGGGGTCGTTGCCCGCCAGGATGCCCGGCAGGGCCTCGACCACCGTCACCTGCGCACCGAGCTTGGCGTATAGCGTTCCGATCTCGATGCCGATGTAGCCGCCACCGATCACCACCAGCCGCTCGGGCACGACCGAAAAATCCAGCGCGCCGGTCGAATCGACGATCCGGCTGCCGTCGAAACTGAACCCCGGGATCTCGATCGGTCGCGAGCCGGTCGCGATGACGATGTGGTCCGCCTCGATGGTGGTCTTCCCATCCTTGTCCATGATCTCGACGGTGTTGCGCGAGAGCAGGCGCGCCGTGCCGGTCCGGTAGTCGCAGCCGTTGGCCTTGAGCAGCGACCGCACGCCGCCGGTCAGCTTCGAGACGACCTCGCCTTTCCAGGACTGCATCTTGGCCATGTCGACGCGCAGGTTGTCGGCCAGGATCCCGATCTCCGCGCCGTGGCGAACCTTGTCGTAGATCTTGGCGGCGTTGATGAGCGCCTTCGAGGGGATGCAACCGACGTTGAGGCAAATGCCGCCGGGCTTGTCTCTCTCGACGACCAGCGCCTTCTTTTTGAGCTGCCCCAACCGGATGCCGGCGACGTAGCCGCCCGGGCCGGCGCCGATCACCAGCGCGTCGACGCGAATTCTCTCGTCCGCCATGCGGCAGGCTTACCCCGGTGTGACCGCCGTCGGCAACCCGCCCCGGGCGCCCAGGGTAGCGCTAGGCCGCCTCCGGGCGGCACGGCGTCGAGCATGGTTCGCTTCGCTCACCGTTGCCTTACGGCAACGCTCTCCTAGGGCCGGACGGTCTTGTCGCGCACCGGTCGAGATCGTCGAGCTGTTCTTCGAGCACGCGCGAAGGTCGCGCCAGCACGTTCTCGATGATGGCGCGGGGCGGCGGCGGGCCGACCGGCTCTTCGGCGGCGACGGCCGCCCGGACCTCGCCCTCGACCTCGGCGCGCAGCGCGGCCTCGCGCGTGGCATCGAGGATCTTCTCCGCCAGCAGCCACGACCGCAGGCGCTCGAAGGGCTCCCCATCGCCCAGAACCGCTTCGACGAGCGTCGCCCCGTCACCACGGCGGGCGCGATCGGCGGCCGCCCGAACCGCCCCGTACACCGCCAGGAGATCGCGGCCGTCGACCCGCACCCCGGGAAATCCGTACGCGAGCGCCTTGACCGCCAGGGTTTCGGAGCGGGTGATGGGCGCCTCCCGGTTCATGTCCCCCATGCACACGAAGATGGCGGGCACCCGAAAGACGCCCGCGAAATTGAGCCCGGCGTGGAAATCCTCGGCGCAGGTCGCCGCGGCGTCGAGGGTCGCCAGCACCACCGTCGGCTTTCGCTGGATCTTGGCCGCCCAGGCCATGCCGGTCGCGTGCGGAAGCTGCGTCGCCGAGTGGGGAGAGCCGGGAACCACGTTGAGCGCCCGCGGCACCGCCGGGGATCCGGGGAGCTGGCGACCGCGCGCGAGATCGTTGGCGTTGCCGAAGAGCTGCGCGATCCAAGCCCGGAGCGGCAGCCCGCGGTAGAGCGCCACGCCCGCCTCCCGCCGGCCCGGCACCACGACATCCTCGGCCTCGAGCGCCGCGACCGCGCCCACGATGGCCGCCTCGTACCCGCGGGTCTCGGAGTAGGAGCCGATGCGGCCCTTGCCGACCTGATCGCGGGCCACCTGGTCGACAGCCCGGAGACACAACATCGCGCGGTAGGCGTCGCGCCACAGCTCGGCCGCCGCGGCCGGAACCACCGCCGGGTCCGCGCGACCTTCCGGCGACAGGATCGCGGAAAGACCGGTGGCGCGCCGGTAGTCCTCGTCGGTCCAGACCTCGACGCTGGGCGCATCGACGTCGCCCATTCCCGCCCGCAGGCTCGGCGTTCTTGCTGGACCGGCCTTCGCTTTTATCGACATTGCGACATGCGACCTACGAGACGCCGAGGAGGTTCGGAGATTCGAGCGTCGCCTTGATCTCGGCGATGAACCGCGCGGCGTCGTAGCCGTCGACGACCCGGTGATCGACCGAGATCGACAGGTTCATCAGATCGCGGATCACGATCTTCTCGTCGACCACCGCCGGGCGGCGGCTGATCTTGTGCACGCCCAGGATCGCGACCTCCGGATAGTTGATGATCGGCGCCGCCAGGACGCCGCCGAGCGCCCCCAGGCTGGTGATCGTGAAGGTCGAGCCGGAGAGATCCTCGCGCGCCGCCTTGCCGGTGCGGGTGACGGCCGCCAACCGATCGATCTCCTGCGCCAGCTCCACGACCGAGAGCGGGTTGGCGTTGCGCACGACCGGAACCATGAGCCCGGCCTCGGTCGCCGTGGCGAGCCCGATGTGAACCTGCTTGCGCTGCACGATCTCGCCCGCCGCCTCGTCGAGGGTGGCGTTCAGCTGGGGAAACTTTTCGAGCGCGGCGACGGTCGCCTTGACGATGAACGGGAGAAACGAAAGCTTGATCCCGGCCCCCTGGGCGGCGAGTCGTTGGTTGGCGCGGGTGCGCAGGAGGACCAGCTCGGTGCAGTCGATCTCTTCGACGTAGGTGAAGTGCGCCGCTGTGTGCTTCGAGCGGACCATATTCTCCGCGATCTTCTTGCGCAGCCCGCGGAACGGAATCCGAACGTCGCCCTCGTGCTTTTGCACCGGAGCGCCACCATGCGCCTTGACGTCGTCCGAAGTGATCCGACCTGCGGGCCCGGTGCCGACGACGGCGCCGATGTCGACGCCGGCATCTCGCGCCAACTTTCGCGTGGCCGGCGTGGCCAGCACGCCCGTCTCCGAAGCCCCGACCGGCTGGCTCTTGCCCGGGCCACTCGCGGCGGCAGGCGGGGTCTGCGATCGCTCGGGCGCGGCGGGGCCCTTGGCCGCGGGCGCCGAACCCGAGCCCGCCACGTCTATCTCTATTTCAATCAAGACCTTCCCGACGGGGCAATTCTGGCCCTCGGCGTAGAGCCGACGCGCGACGCGCCCGCCGCGTGGCGACGAGATCTCGACCGTGGCCTTGTCGGTCATGATCTCGACCATCGGCTGATCCTCTTGGAGCAGATCACCTTCCTTGACCAGCCAGCGGACGACCTCGCCCTCGACCAAGCCCTCACCGATATCGGGCAGCCTGAACTCGTAGATCATGGCGTCGCCTCAGCCTCCTAGAACGAAAGCACACGCCCGACCGCATCCAGGATGCGGTCGGCGTCGGGCAGGTACTCGTGCTCGAGGGTGTACGGGAAAGGCGTATCGAACCCCGTCACCCGCAGGATCGGCGCCTCCAGGTGCAGGATCGCCTTCTCGGCGATGGTCGCCGCCAGCTCCGCGCCGAACCCGGAGGTGCGCGGTGCTTCGTGAACGATCACAACCCGGCCCGTCTTCTTCACCGAGGCGAGAATCGCCCCCTCGTCGAACGGCACCAGGGTTCGCAGATCGATCACCTCCAGGTCGAGCCCGTCGGCCTCGCCCTTCTTCGCCGCCTCGAGGGCGGTGAGCACCATGGCGCTCCAGGTGAGGATGGTGACCTGACTCCCCGAACGCACGACCTTCGCCTCCCCGATCGGGATGGTGTACTCGCCCTCCGGCACGTCGACGTGGAACTTGTAGTGGTAGTGGCGCTTCGGCTCCATGAAGATGACCGGGTCTTCGCTGCGGATGGCGCTCGCGAGCAGCCCCTTGGCGTCGATGGGGTTCGACGGGCAGATCACCGTCAGCCCGGGGACGTGGGTGAAGAGCGCCTCGGGCGACTGCGAGTGGTAGTGACCGCCTTTGATCCCGCCCCCGATCGGCGTCCGGATCACGACCGGCGCCGAATACTCACCGCCCGAGCGGTAGCGGATCTTGGCCAGCTCGTTCACGATCTGATCGTAGGCCGGGTAGATGTAGTCGCCGAACTGGATCTCGGCCACCGGGCGCATGCCGTAGAGCGCCATCCCGATCGCGGTCCCCACGATCCCCGACTCCGCCAGCGGCGTGTCGAAGCAGCGGTCGGCCCCGAACTCTTCCTGCAGCCCGGCCGTCACGTGAAACACGCCGCCGAAGCGGCCGACATCCTCGCCCAGCACGACCACGCGCGGATCGCGGCGCATCTCGACGCGCAGGGCGTCGTTAATGGCTTGAATCAGATTCATCTCCGCCATGGGCGGGCGTCTCCTTGGGGTGGCGGACTACCTTATTCCTAGCCCGGTGGCAAGTCGCTCGAGGCGCTAGGCCGCTCCGGCCGGCGCGCGAAGCTTGTAGCCGACGTGACGAACCGTCTCGATCATCGCGCTGCCGGGTCCGAGCTTGGCGCGCAGGCGGCGGACGTGGATGTCCACGGTGCGGGTGCCGCCGGCGTAGCGATAGCCCCAGACCCGCGATAGGAGCTGCTCGCGGGAAAACACCCGGCCGGGGCGCTCGGCCAGGAACTTGAGCAGCTGGAACTCCTGGCGCGGGAGCTTGAGGGCGCGGCCTCGGTACGCGGCTTCGACCGCCACTGCGTCGATGACCAGGTCGCCGATCTTGATTCGACCGGCGGCCCGGAACGACGACATGCGCCAGTCGAGCTGGCGGATCCGCGCGTAGAGCTCGGGCCCGACCACCGGCGAGAGCACGAAGTCGTCGGCGCCCGCCTCGGGATCGAGGCCGGCCAGACGCGAGACCTCGACGCACAGCAGAACCGGCACGTCGGCCAGCGACCCGACCTCGCGAACCCGCCGGATGGCGGCCCGCCCCACCTCGAGGTGCGCGCCCGCGTCCACCACCACGACCGAAGGCCGCGAAAGCTCGATGTCTTCGGGAAGCTGGTCGACGTCGTAGCCCACCGCCACGATCTCACATCCGAGATCGTTGAGCGCCGCCGCCGGCGAATCTGGTTCGGATGTTGCGGTGGCGGGATTGGAGGTGACGACCAGGGCGCGCATGCCGCGGCTACAGTATCCGGCGGCGTCCGCATCGGCAACTGCGCCGACGTAAAGACGGCAGACGAAATATCAAGGGTTGGTTTCGAAATATCTGCCGCGGCGCCTTCGTCATCATCTTTCTTCCGAATTCTTCCGAATTTCTTGCGAAGGCTTGCGAACGCTTGGCGCGGCGCGGACCTGGTGCAATACTGTTTGGTGATGGACGACTTCCACTGCTCCTTCTGTGGGAAGCGGCGCCGTGAGGTGCGCAAGCTCATCTCGGGTCCGCGCGTCTTCATCTGCGACGAGTGCGTCGCTCTGTGCAACGACATCATCGCCAAGGAAGAGGCGGCGGAGCGGCCCAAGCACCCACGCCCGCGGGAGATCTACGACGAGCTCAACAAGTACGTGATCGGCCAGGACCGCGCCAAGAAGGCGCTGTCGGTCGCGGTCCACAACCACTACAAGCGGATCGGCCAGCACGGCAAGGCGGGCGAGGTCGAGATTCAAAAGGGGAACATCCTGCTGCTCGGCCCCACCGGCTGCGGCAAGACGCTGCTGGTGCAGACGCTGGCCAAGAAGCTGGACGTCCCCTTCGCGATGGCGGACGCCACCACGCTGACCGAGGCCGGCTACGTCGGCGAGGACGTCGACAGCGTCATCAAGTCGCTCTACCGGAACGCGGGCAACGATCCCGACAAGGCCAGCCGCGGCATCGTCTGCATCGACGAGATCGACAAGATCGCGCGCAAGGGCGGCGGCCCCTCGGTCACCCGCGACGTCTCGGGCGAAGGCGTGCAGCAGGCGCTGCTGAAGATCCTGGAAGGCAAGCAGGCGTCGATCACGCCCGATGGCGCGCGGAACCGCCCCCAGCAGGAGCTGATCCAGGTCGACACCACCGACATCCTCTTCGTCTGCACCGGCGCCTTCAACGGCGTCGAGGAGATCGTCCGCCGGCGGGTCGGCGAGCGGGGCCTCGGGTTCGGGGCGCATATCGGCAAGGGGGAGGAGTCGAAGAACGCGCTCCGCGCCATGACCCGCACCGAGGATCTGATCAAGTTCGGGATGATTCCGGAGTTCATGGGCCGGCTGCCGATCATCGTCGCGGCCGACGATCTGGACGTCGACATGCTGGTCGAGATCCTCTGGAAGCCCAAGAACGCGCTGGCCAAGCAGTACGAGCGCCTGTTCGACATGGAAGGGGTGAAGCTGCGCTTCACCGAGGACGCGCTGCAAGGGGTGGCCGAGGAGGCGACCCGGCGCAAGTCGGGGGCGCGCGGTCTGCGCGCGATCCTAGAAGAGGTGATGCTGGACGTGATGTACGAGATCCCTTCCTTGACCGGGGTCAGCGAGTGCGTGGTCACCCGCGACGTGGTCGTGTCGCGCAGCCGGCCACAGCTGGTTCGCGAGAAGAAAGCGTCTTAGTTTCCCCCTTCTCAGGTTTGGCGCCCGGCGGTCGAAGTACGGCCGACCCCCTTTACCGGCGCCGATCCGGCGTTAGAATTCTCAACCGAGGTCGTCCGAAATGCTGAGCCCGAAAGAAAAAGCCCAAATCCGAGGGGTGCTCGAGGAAGAGCAGAAGCGTCTCGTCAAAAAGAGCGAGAACGCGCTGTCGTACTCGATGAACCACGAGAGGAACATCGGACGCGATTCGATCGACGAATCGATGGAGGAGGAGATCTTCTCCACCGAGATGCGGCTTCACGACCGCGAGAAGTTTTTGCTGGGCAAGATCAACAAGCAGCTGGTGCGGCTCGACGCCGACGAGATCGACGTCTGCGAGGACTGCAGCGAGTCAATCTCCTTCCGGCGTCTGGTGGCGCGGCCCGTGACGACACTCTGCATCGACTGCAAGGAGCAGAGCGAGCGCGAGGAACAGGCCACCGAACAGGCGGGACGGGCGGGAGGGTTCGGCGATCTCACCGAGGGCAGCGAAAGCGAAGCCAAGCTCCCCGCCGAGGAGTGAGCGACGCGGGCTTTGCGGCATGTAATTGCCGCTACACTCCTTTCGTTATAGCGTCGTTGCTGGTGCGGGTTTCAGACGATGGCCGATAATCGATATCGCATCACCGAGCGCGTGGCCGCCGGTGGGATGGCTGAGGTCTTCCGGGGCGTCGCCGAGTCGATGCGCGGGTTCAAGAAGAACATCGCCATCAAGCGCATCCTCCCGGCGCTGACCAAGAACAAGAAGTTCGTCGCGATGTTCCTGGACGAGGCGCGGCTGTCGCTCTCGCTGCAGCACGCGAACATCGTGCAGGTATTCGACATCGGCCACTCCGAGGACACGTACTTCATCGTCATGGAGTACGTCGACGGCATCGACCTCAAGGCGCTGCTCGACTGGCGTCGGCGGATCAACAAGCGCATCCCCGTCGCCCATTCGCTCTACGTGATCATGGAGATCTGCAAGGGCCTCTCCTACGCGCATGAGCTGGCCAATCAGGACAACGACGCGCCGCTGGGGATCGTTCACCGCGATGTCTCGCCGCCCAACGTGCTGATGTCGAAGCAGGGCGAGGTCAAAGTCGTCGACTTCGGTCTCGCCAAGGCGACCAGCCAGGTCGAGGTGACCGACCCGGGCGTGGTCAAAGGGAAGATGAGCTACCTGTCGCCGGAGGCCGCGCGCGGCGAAGAGGTCGACTCGAGGGCCGACATCTTCGCGGTCGGCATCCTGCTGTACGAGATGCTCACCGGAAAACGGCTCTTCTACGGCGAGACCGACTACCAGACGGTCGAGCTGGTGCGCAACGCCAAGATCCCCCCGCTGCGGCCGCAGAACCCGCAGGTCGAGCCCGAGCTGGAGGACGTGGTGCGCAAGGCGCTGTCCAAGCGCAAGGAAGACCGTTTCCAGAGCGCGACCGATCTGCAGGACGCGCTGGCGCAGTACAGCTACTCGCGCGGGCTCAAGGTGATCTCGCGCGACATCGCGGAGCTCGTGCGCCAGTGCCTGGAAGACAAGCGCATGCAGTCGGGCGAGGCGAAGCCCGTCAAGCCCAGCAGCATCATCGATCACTTGCTGCAGGACGAGATCGTCAAGTTCACCTCGGTCGACTTCGAGGACCCGGGAGCCCAACCGCTGCTGGCGGACGATCTGTCGGCCCACTCGGGTCCGTCTCCGTCGTTGACCGAAGGGGATTTCGTCGATCCGCGCGGGTGGGCCGAGGAGCGGATGACCTCGCCGGCGATCGAGGCCGCCGAAGCCAAGGCGCTGGAGACCCGCCGGACCTCCAAGGACCCCGGGCCGCCCGCGGCCGCGGTGGCGCCGCCAGCGCCCCGGCGCGCCGAGCGCATGCGGGTGCCGACGGCGGAGAACAAGGCGCAGAGGCCATCGCCGGCTGCACCCATCGAATCGACACCGGGGCCCGAAGCGCTCGCCAGCATCCTGGAGCCGACGCCGGGACCGCAGGTGCCCGGCGCGGCGCGCTCGGCGAGCGCCCCCCGGACCTCGCAGGCGCCCCGGCACGCCGGCCGCAGCTTCCTCATCGGCGCGGTGATCGGTTTCGTGCTGCTGGGCGCGGCGGCCGCCACCTTCATCGCCAAGCGCAACCTGCCCGGCGGTCTGCTGGCGCCCCACGCGCCTCAAACGCCCTAAGCGCGTCTATTTGCGGCGGAGCACGCGCGCGAATTTCGCGCGATCCTCCGGACCGATCTCGCCGGTGACCAGCAGCGCAGCGGCGTAGACGATGGCGGTGATCGCGGTCGCCGCCATCCCCAGGATCTTGCCGTGTCCGGGAACGACGTGGGCGGCGATCGTCGCGACCGCCATCGCGATCGCGACCCGCACGACGGTTCCGATGGGCGGCGTGCCACCCAATCGCGCGCGGACATAGACGACCGAAGCCACGAATCCCGCCGCCATCCCGGCAGCGGTGGCGGTCGCCGCCGCCATCAGCATCGGGGTCCCCACCGCGGCGCGGGGAACCAGCACCGCCGCCGCCCCCGCCCCCACCACGACGGTCAGGGTCATGAGCGACAGCGTGGCCCGCGTGCGCCCGGCGGCGTTCAGGATCGCGCAGGCGACGCCGAGCAGCGCCAGGCAACACTCGCCCCCCACCAAGATCGGTAGCGCGGGCGCGCCTGCGCCGTACTCGGGCTTGTAGAGAACGCCGAGCAGCGCGGCCGGCCGCGCCGCCAGGACCACCCCCATCGCGGCGGCCAGGATGAGAGCGTAGCGCAGGGTCTGGGCGACGTAGACGCGCGTCGCCTCGCGGTCGTCGACGAAGGTGGCGCGGGAGACCAGCGGGAAGATCACGAAGGTCACCACGATCAACGCCTGGTAGGGCAGCAAGGCCAGGGTTCGCAGCGCCTGGTAGTGGCCGGCGACGGTGGCCGCGACCGCGGCGTTGGCGCTCTTGCCCGCGAAATGGTGCAGAAGCGGCAGGTCGTAGTTGAGCGCCAGATTGAGCAGCAGGCCGTAGGTCACGACGGCGCTCATGTATCCGGCCAGGCGGCGGGTCGAAAACCGCTCACCCGGCGGAATCGCCAGGCGCATCACGCGCGACGCGACGATGAGGATGAAGGCGGCGGCGGCGGCGAAGCCCACGAAGGCACCGGTCACCTTCCACACGAACGCCAGCCCGAGCAGCAGGATGGTCTTGGCCGTCGAGAACCCGACGTCGAAGCTGGCCTGCGTGCGGAAGCGGCGTAGGCCGTTGGCCGATCCCACGAACACCGCGTAGAGCGCGTAGAAAAACGGGATGACGGCCGCGATCCGAAAGTAGGCGGTGTAGCGGGGCGCCTCTTCGAACGAGGCGATGAGCGGGGCGCCCAGGAAGAGGGCCAGCGCCAGCCCAGCGCCCAGCACCGCCTGCATCCGGAGCCCCGCCCGCTGCACGGCGCCCGCGCGGGCGTCGTCCTCGGCGGTGAACTTGGAGACCGCCTGGATGGTCGCCTGCACGACCGTGTTGTTCACGATCGAGACGACGTTGTTCACCACCGCAAAGGCGCCGAACTCGGCCAGGCCGACCAGACGGGTGAGCAGCACCTGCTGCAGGAACCCGCTGCACATGAAGTAGAGCTTGGCAAAGCCGATGAAGATGGCGCCGCGTCCGGCGACCACCGCGGCTTCGCCTTTTTGTTCCGGGCCGCTCACGGTCTGCCACCCGAGACGACCCGGTCGATGCCGGCCAGATCTTGTCGCGTCCGCGGGTCCACGAACCCGGCGGCGACCAGAAGCGCGGCGGTCGCCGCCGCCTGACCGGCACCGATCTCGAGCGCCAGCGCGCCGCCCGGCGCGAGCAGCGCGGCCGCGGCGTCGACGAGGCGGCGCACCAGATCGAGACCGTCCTTGCCCCCGTCGAGGGCCAGCATGGGCTCGACCCGCACCTCGGGCGGTAGCGCCGCCAGATCCGCGGAAGGGATGTACGGCAAATTGGCGACGATCAGGGAAAACGGCGCGTGCGCGGCCAGGGGCGCCGCCAGATCGCCTTCGAGGAACGTCACCGTGACCCCGAGTCGCTCGGCGTTGCCCCGCGCGATCTCCAGTGCCGCGGCCGAGATGTCGCTGGCGAACACTGTCGCGTCGGGCCGGAGCTTGGCCAGAGTCACCGCCATCGCGCCCGAGCCGGTGCCGACGTCGGCGATCCGCGGCGACGACGCCCCCTCGAGGCGCGCGCGCGCTTCTTCGACCAACGTCTCCGTGTCGGGGCGGGGAACCAGCACGCGGGCGTCGACCGCGAATTCGAGGCCCCAGAACTCCTTCTTGCCGACCAGGTAGGCGACCGATTCACCGGCCTGCCGCCGCTTGATGAGCTCCCGAATGTGCGGCAGCTCCGTGGCCGACAGCGGCCGGTCGAATTGGACGTAGAGCTGGACGCGCGGCAACGACAGCACGTGCGCGACGATCAGCTCGGCGTCGAGCCGCGGCGAAGCGATCCCGCGCTCGGCGAAGCGCGCCGCCGTCCAGCGGATGACGTCTAGAACGGTCCAATGTGGGGGCTGGGTCGGGGGCGGGGTCGGGGGCACGGGCGCCGCAGACGGCCCAGCGGCTGACTTCGCAACCAATCTCGTCACTTCATCCGCAGGCGCTCGACCGGAACGCCGCCGAAGATGTGGCGCTCGACGATCTCGGAGACGTCGGCGACGGCGACGCGGCCGTACCAGACCTGCTCGGGGTAGACCACCACCGAGACGCCGCGCGAGCACTGGTCGAGGCAGCCGGCGGCGTTGGCGCGAATGCGCCCCTTGATGCCCCGCTCGTGCAGCAGGCGCTTGAACTCGTCGCGCACCGCCTCGCTCCCTTTTTCCGCGCAGGAGCCCTTGGGGTTTCCGGGTTCGCGCCGGTTGACGCAGATGAAGACGTGTCGTTCGAAGTGAGGTTCGGCCATCGCGGCGGCGATTATAGCGTTCCTATGGCGTCGGCGTGGACCCATCCCTCGAGGCCGTTTCCGAGCCGGACCCGCAGCCAATCCTGGTCGCGTTCGACCAGGCGCACCCGCAGCCCCGCGTGAACCTCGAAGCCGGTGCGGTAGTTGGAGTCCGCCCCCTCCTTGACCGCCACGACGTCGGGGAGCACCACGCCGAAGGGCAGGCGTTCGAGCCGCCCCCGTCCGAAGAGCAGCGCCCCGAAAAGCAACGCCGCCACGCCCAGGACCATGGCGCCCGCACCGAGCGCGGGACGCAGATCCCCGCGGGCGCCCCGGCGGAACACCAGCACCACGAAGAAGCCTAGGTAGACCGCCACGAAGGCCCAGGTCTCGGCCCCCGGGCCCAGCGCCGTCACCGCCCGGATCCAGATTGGATCGCGATCCTCACCCTCGATCCGATCGTGGGCCTGCCGCGCCGCCAGCTTTCGCGCCTGGTCTAGGTTGTAGCGGGCGTCCTCGTCGCCCGGATCGAGCGCGGCGGCGCGCTCGAAGGCCCAGATCGCGGGCCCCAGCGCCCCCTTGCGGAAGTAGGCATCGCCTAGGTTGAAGAAGAGATCGGACGAGACGACGCCCTGCCTCTGCAGCTCCTCGTAGGCGGCGACCGCGCCGGGAATGTCGCCCCGCAGATAGGCCTCATTTCCACGATGCCAGGCCTCCTCGCGGCGATCGGCGCGCGCGGCGCCGATCGCCAGGAGCGAGGCGGCGGCAAACACCATCCCGACCGCGGCGATCCGCGTACGCCCCGCGCCCCTGACCTTCCCCGCGCCGCTCATGTCGCCCCTTGCCCGCCGCCGAGCGGCGCACGCTCGATCGCATCCAGAAGCTCGCCGGCGCGGGCCAGCGCCGCCGACAGCACGGCCGGATCGGCCTTCTCGCCGCCGGGGGCGAAGCGGGCCTCGTCGCCGGTTTCGAGCGCGCGGATCACCCCCGCCGCGTCGTCGGCCGGCAATCCGCGCGCGGCGAGAAGCGCGGCCAGCTCGTCGAGCCGCAGCCCGCCGACCTGCGTGCCCAGCCGCTCGGCCAACGCCTCGCGCAACACCCGATCGATCTCGACGTAGAAGGCGCCCGCGCGACCGACAGCGCGGTGGCTCTCGGCGGCGCGCAGCCGCCGGCGCGCCATCGTTCGCGCCCGTCGGCGCCGCGTTCGCCGCGAGTCCCGCCCGAGGCGATCGCGCACCCGGCCGAAGAGCGACAGCAGCGCCAGCGCCAGCGGTGGCGCGACCACCGTGGTGGGAAGGCCGGCGCCGTGGAGGAATGCCCAGCCGAGCTCGCCCGATGGACGGCTGCGCACCCGGATCGGCCGAATGGTCGCCGAAACCACGTTCTCGACCCCGGCGGGCGCGGAGAGGCCGCCGACCGCCGGCGCGCCCGAGCCCGCTTCGCCGCTCACGATGAGCTCGAACGGCCTCGAGCGCACCTCCCGGTAGCGCTTCGTCGCCGGATCGAAGGTCTGCATCACGAACGCGGGAACCGCGGTCCTCCCGGCGCGCTCCGGCCGCAAGAGCCACTCGACGGTCTTGGTTCCGGAAATGACCTCGCCGCCGTCGACGGCGACGTCGGTCTTGGGTTCATAGCTCTTCCAGCCGCCGAGCGGCGGCAACGCCGGCGGCCGCACGTTCCGTACGTTGCCCGTCCCCTTGACCGCGATCTTCAGGGTCACGGCGTCACCCACCGCGACGGTCGCGCGGTCCACCGACGCCGCGATCTCGTACCGTCCGACGTTGCCCGCTTCGAAATGCGGCGGCTGGCCCTCACGGGGCAGCGGCTGCACCTCGATCACCAGCGGGTCGGTCTTGATCCGCCGGGCCCGCACCGGAGATCCAAAGAAGTCGACCTGCGCGACCTGCGCCTCCATCGACGTGATGGTCAGCTTGCCGGGCTGGAGCGGGAACAGCGCCCTTTTGAACAGCAACGCGACGTTGTAGCTGTGGCCGCCTTGAACCTCCGGGGTGAAGGTCAGGCGCCCCTGCGGGTTGGTGGACGGGATCTCCTCCGACCAGAAGCCGTCGGTGTGCGGCTCCGAGAGGGTTTCGTACTTGTTCTGGTCCTGCGAGAGGTAGAGGTACCAGGCCACCGTGATCTGCTCACCGACGAAGGCGTGGGTCTTGTCCGGAACGACGCGGATGAACGCGGCCGAGGGGGTGGATGAAACCGCGCTTGCCGGATCGTCGTCGATCGGCGAGCGGGACGGACCGCCGCCGAAAAATTGTTGAAAGAGGTTGCCCGGCCCGGCGCCGCGCGCGGGCCGGGGTTGTGCGCCGGCGCTGCCGATCCGGAGCTGCAGGGCGTTCGAGGCCACTTCGCGACCGCCGATGCGCAGGTGCGCGGCGCCGATGGTGAGCGGTCCCTTGGCGGCAGGCGGCAGCGCGAGCTGATAGCTCCAGCTGAAAGTGTTCTGGACGGAGGTCTGGCCGCCGGCGATCTGCATGTTGGTGGAGCGATTGGGTCCGCTGGGCGCCGAGAGGACCTGCAGGCCGTGAAAGTCCGGTGGACGATAGTTCTCGACGGTCTCGTCGGCGACGGTCGCCGTCACCTCGAAGACGAACGGCTCGCCGGGCGCGACCGCTTCCCGGTCGAGCGCCGCCGTCAGCGACGCGGCGCGCGCGCCGGCCGGCCAGGCGGCCAGGGCCACGAAGATCGAGAGCGAGACCGCGGGCGGCAAGAACCTGCCGGCTCTGGCGATCGAGGTGGAACGCGAACGGTTGCGCATCACCAATCTCGCGCCGGCGGCGCACGTCGGACCGCCCGGGCCCGCGCCCGCTCCTTTTCGAGGTCCTTGGAGCTCCGCTCGAGGTTGTCGAGAACCGCGTCGATCTGCTGCTCGCCCGGCTTTTCGGGCTGATCCTTCTGGTCCTTCTGATCTTGCTTGTCCTTCTGATCTTGCTCGCCGGACTTGTTCTTCTTGTCGTCCTTCTCTTGCTGGTCGTCCTTCTTGTCGTCTTTTTTGTCTTTTTGCTTCTCGTCTTTCTTCTTATCGTCCTTCTTGTCCTTGTCTTTGTCTTTGTTCTTGTCGTCCTGGTTCTTCTGGTCGTCTTTCTTCTTCTCCTCGTCCTTCTGCTTCTGAAGCGCGATCTCCAGGTTCCACTTGGCGAGCTTGTCGGCGGGGTTGAGCCCCAGCGTCCGCTTGTACGCCTCCGCCGCCTCCTTGAACTTGTCCTTCTTGAAGAAGGCGTTGCCGAGGTTGTAGAAAGCCGACGCCTTGAGCGCGCCGTCCTTGGCCTCCGTCGCGCGCAGGAACTCCTGCCCCGCCTCGTCGAACCGCGACAGCGCGTAGAGCGCCGCGCCACGATCGAAGTGCGCGCCCGCGTCCGCGGGGAGCTTCCCCACGGCCTTGTCGTAGTGCGCGAGCGCCTCCTCCGCCTTGCCCGCCTTGAGCGCGGCGTTCCCCGCCTCCACCTCGACGTCGCGCTTCTCGAGGACGCCAAAGCCCCAGAGCAGCGGCGCCAGCGTCAGCAGCGCCAGCAGGTCCAACGACCGCGACCGGCGTCCGGTTCCCATCGCGCCTCTCACGTCCCCGCCCCGACTGGAGTGCGGGCGGGCGGCAACTTCACGCGCCGCCGGCGCTCGCTCATGCAGGCTTCGCCGATCAGCAGCAGGAACGCCGGCAACAACAACGCCTCGTAGATCTCGTCGTACTGGCGGACGATGCGCGCCTCGTTCTCCGTCCGCTTGAGACTGCCGAGCGCACGCTGCACGTCCTCGACGCCGAAGCGCTTGGCGTCGGCGTGAAAAAATTCGCCATTGGTCCGGCGGGCGATCTCGGCCAGAGACTCCTCGGCCAACCGAGAGGTGACGTAGTGGCCGTCGGCGTCTTTCACGTAGCCGGTCACCTTCCCCTGCTCGTCGTACTCCGGGATGAGCTCGCCCGATCGCGACCCGATCCCGACGGTGAAGATCCGGACCCCCAGCTTCGACGCCTCGTCCGCCGCCTCCAGCGGCTCGCTGTCCGTGTCTTCGCCGTCGGTCAGCAGCAAGATCGCCTGCCCCCGCGAGGAGGCCCCCTTCGACCGCAGCGCCACCAGCTGATCGAGCGCCGCATGGATCGCGCGCCCGATCGCGGTCCCGCCCACCGGCATGTCCCACGGGCCGAGATCGCGCCAGAACAGCTTGACCGCCGCATAGTCGGTGGTGGGTGGGTACCCCAGGGTCTCGCCGGCGAAGGCGACCACCCCCACCCGATCGCCGGCCAGGCCATCGAGCAGCTGCTCGAGCTCACGCTTGGCGCGCTCGAGCCGCGACGGATAGACGTCCTTCGCCAGCATGGACCGCGAAAAATCCAGCGCCACGACCAGGTCGAGGCCGCGCTGCTTGGAGACCCGCGCGCGCCCGCCCGCCTGCGGCCGCGCCAGCGCCACCGAAAGGAGCGCGAGCGTCAGCACGACCAGCGCCGCGCGGACCACCTTGCGCGGGACCGATACCGTCGCCGACATCTTGCCCACCAGAATTTCGTCGCCGAGGCGCGCGAGGCGCCGCCGGCGCGACGCGAAGCCGAGGCCATAGGCCACCACCGCCACCGGAACGGCGAGGAGCAGCATCAGGGCATGGGGGTTCGCGAAGCGCATCAGGGAATCCGCTGAAACCGGGTCAAGCGTAGACCGATCTCGATGACCAAGAGCGCGAAGGCCGCCAGCAAGAAGCGGCGATAAAGCTCGAGATAGAGCGTCCCGCGATCGACGATGCGCGACTTCTGCAGATCCTCGAGGATCTTCTGGAAGCGCTCGGCCAGCGCGCGCGTGTCGGTGGCCAGGTACGGTGTTCCGCCGGTCATCGAGGCGATCTCTTCCAGCAGCTTCGGGTTGACCGGCTGGCGCGGCTGGC
>CAYTTF010000038.1:0-20564 GCA_964440665.1 uncultured Myxococcales bacterium
GCCCTCGTGACCAGGGCTTCGTCGGGCGTGACGTCGTCGGCCGGCATCGCGACTTTGAGCAGCTTGAGATGGGTGGACATCGTTGACTCGGGCGCGGCGCCCTCCCCGAGAGAGACCCCCGCGCCCCGCCGCGGGTTAGGTTTCCACAGTTTCAGGGTCTGGAAGTCGGAATGTGGGAGTCGGGAGGTCGGCTCGGGGCTAGCGACCGGCGCCCTGCGTCGAGGGGCCGGCGGCTGCGCCCTTGGATTCCATTATCGCCAGGTTGTCCTCCAGCGTCTGAATGGTCGAGCGGAGCACCGAGACCTCCTCCTGCGTCGCCAGCCCGAAGAGCCCTGCGGCAAAACGACTGGCGCGATCCAGCTCGGCCTTGATCGAACCCCCGAGACCCACCGCTTTCATGGCCACGTTCATGACCCGCTCGTCCCCCATGACCCGCGAGATGCGCGGGTCGCTCATGAGACGCACGGCCCGGCCGACCACCACGTCCTTGACGGCGTCCAACATCGACATGGTTCGTTTGTGCCACGCGTCCCAGCTTGCGTCAACGAGGCCGCGGCCCTCGGCGGCTCGACGAAGCAGTGGTACAGATCGGCGGACATGGAAACCGCCAGACTCAGGAAGCGCATCGGGGACCTTCGCGCCGAATTCGAAGATCGGTTGGCCGCTCTGGTGGCGATCCCGACGGTCAGCATGGATCCCGGGCGACGGGCCGAAATGGACGCCTGTGCGGCGCTGGCCGGCGGATACCTGCGTGAGGCGGGCGCACACGTCGACGTCATCGCGACGGGCGGTTTTCCGCTGCTGCTCGGGCGCATCGGCCAGGACCCCGCCCTGCCGACCGTCACCATCTACAACCATCTCGACGTCCAGCCGGCCGAGCTGGCGGATGGCTGGCGGACGCCACCGTTTCAACTGACGCGCGACGGTGGTGCAGACCGTTGGTTCGGACGGGGCACCACCGACGACAAAGGTCCGGCGCTGACTGCGCTCTACGGCGCACGTCTGGCGATCGAGAGCGGGGTGCGGGCCAACATCCAGTTCCTCTGGGAGCTGGAAGAAGAGATCGGCAGCCCACATTTTTCGACCGGGCTCGCCGCCGCGATCGCCGGCGATCCGGCGGGCGGGCGGGCGGCGCTCGCCACCCAATCGGTCGTCGTGTCGGACATGATCTGGACCGCCGCCGGTCACCCGTCGATCTCCTACGGGCTGCGGGGCCTGATGGGGTTCACGATCGCGCTCGAGACCGGTGCCAAGGACGTTCACTCCGGCACCACGGGCGGCGCGGCGCGCAACCCGATCGGCGAGCTGGCGGCGCTCCTCCACGCCATGTACGACGCGCGCACGGGCAAGGTGAAGATTCCCGGGTTCTACCAGGACGTCCGCGCGATCTCGGCGGCCGAGCGTCGCGGCTTCGGGCGAGCGGGATTTTCGCGCCGCCGGTTCGCCGCCGCGCACGAGCTCAAGAGCCTTCGCCCGCTCGGCAGCGATCTCGATGCGCTGGCCGCCCTCATCGCGGCACCGACACTCGAAGTTCACGGCCTCGTCGGCGGCTACACCGGGCCCGGCATCAAGACCATCGTCCCGCACCGCGCGGAGGCGAAGCTGTCGACGCGTCTGGTCCCCGATCAGAACCCGGCCAAGGTTTTCCGGATCATCAAACGCTTCGTCAAGGAGCGACTCCCCGACGCGGTGGTGACCCACGAGGCGTCGCTCGAACCGTACCTGGCGCCGCTGGGCGGTCCCTACAATGCGGCGGCCGCGGCGGCGCTGCGGGCGACCTTCGGTAAGGAACCGGCCTTCGTGCGCGAGGGGGGCTCGATCGGCGCGGTGCTGACCATGCGGCGGCTCCTGAAGGCGCCTGTGATTTTCCTGGGCCTCTCGCTCCCCGAGCACGGTTATCACGCCATAAACGAGAACTTCGACTGGGGGCAGGCCAGCGGCGGGATGGAGATGTTCTGTCGATATTTCCACGAGATCGCGCAAGGGCCAAAGCCGAAGGGGGCGTCGAAACACGGTTGATTCGGCCCCCAACCGCGCTACGATCGCTAGTATGAGCGGCGTGACCCCCTCTGCCTCGCCGATCCGCCGTGCCACCGCCATCAAGATCGTCGCTTCGGTGGTGGTCGTGGCGGGCGCGGTCGGCTTCCTTCTGACCAAGTCGATGAAAGAGGGCGCCGAGTACTACAAGCACGTCGACGAGGTGACGTCGAACCTGGATGGCTGGCGCGGCAAGCGGCTCCAGGTTCACGGCAACGTGGTCGACGGTTCGATCGAGCAGGAAAAGGGGACGCTCCTCTTCCGCTTCAAGATCGAGAGTCGGGCGCCGCGACCGCCGGCGGTCATCACGGCGACCTACAACGGCCTGGTCCCGGACACGTTCAAGAGCGGCGCCGAGGTCGTCGCCAAAGGGACGCTCACCGCCGACAATCAGCTCAAGGTGGTACCGGACGGCATCATGGCCAAGTGCCCCTCGAAATACGACGCGGACAAGGCCGACAAAGAGCCGGCCACCAAGAGCGCCACGCCGCTCCCGGACATCGCGCAGAAGATCTAGCGCGACGTCTCGCGCGGACCGCTCACGTATATCGCAGGCCGTCGACGGCGCGGAGCCGACTGGCGCGGAGCGACGGGTAGAGGGTCGCCAGGAAGCAAATGCTGAGGGTCGCCGCCGCGACGGCCAGAACCTCGCCGGCGGCGATCTGGACCGGCAGCGAACCGATGAGATAGACCTTGGGGTCGAGCGGGTAGCCGTAGAGCCTCGCCAGAAAGCAGACCAGCAGACCGAAGCCGATGCCGAGCCCGGTCCCGATGGCGCCCACGGTGGTTCCCCCGATCAGGAATACGCGCGCCACCATGCTGGCCGAGGCGCCCATCGATTTCAGGATCGCGACCTCTCGCACCTTGGAGAGCACGATCATGGTGAGGGAGGCGATGATGTTGAACGCCGCGACCACGATGATGAGCACCAGCAGAAGGGAGATGATCACCTTCTGCATGGTGAGCGCCATGAAGAGGTTGTGGTTCAGCTCCTTCCAGTCGATGATCCGGTAGGGCCCATCGAGCCGACGTTTGATCTCCGGCCCGGCCGAGAGCGCCATCATCGGGTCGCGAAACCGCAGCTCGACCCCGGAGACCAATCGCCGCGCGTCGGCCAGTCGATGCGCGTCGGCGATGCTGATATAGGCCAGGCGCGTGTCGTATTCGTTGAACCCCATCTGGAACAGCCCGACCACCTTGAACAGGTACGAGATCGGCGCTTCGCCGACCCCAGCGCTGAACGGAATCATGATCGACACGCAGTCGCCCACGCGGACGTGAAGGTGGTGCGCCAGCTCCGTGCCGAGCGCGATGCGCCCCACGTCGACGGTGGTCTTGCGCGGCGTGCCCGCGGGGAGCGCGCAGCTGGCCGGCTGCTCGAGCGCCTCCACGCTTCCGGCGACCAGCGCCCGCCGGAGATCGTCCGCGCCCTGGCCGATGTCGATCCCTTTCAAGTTGGCGCCGATGCGACCGATCATCACCTCGCCCGCCGAGAACAGGAACTTGGCCATGCGCACCACCCCGGGCGTCCCGCGCAGCCGCGTTTCGACTTCGGCGATCTCGGGCCCGTCGATGTCGGCGTCGCCGTACGGCATGACGATGAGGTGCGCGTTGAGGGCGAGCACCTTGTCCTGGAACTCGCGCTCGAAGCCGCTGGTGACGCCGAGGACCACCACCAAAGACGCCACGCCCAGGACCACGCCCATGGTCGAGACCGTGGTGAACACCGAGAAGACGCGCAGTAGAAACGCCACCACTGCGATGAGGCCCCCGCACAGGACGCCGACGACCGCGACGGTCTCCATTCCCCGCGAGCGGCCGTGGACCAGGGCGAAGAGCCCGAACCCGCCCGCCAGCAGCACGAGACCCAGAACCAGCGCGACGCGAGCCCCCCGCGAGCGTCTCCCACGATGGAGGTAGCGCAGGCCCACCAGCCGCTCGAGCCCGAGCGTGAACAGGTCACCCAGCCCCACCCCCAGCAGGCCGGCGACGGCCCCCTCGATCAGGGTTGCGCGTCGATCGGGCTTGAAAACAGCTGCGATCGCGACCGCGACGACGGCGGCCAGGACCAGGAGACGGGCGAATCGGCGGGCGCGCATGGTGGGTCAGAAAATGCTCCGCTGGACGGTAGCAGACAAGTGCCCGGACAGCTTCCTTGACACTCTTCGACGCCAAACCGTACCGTACACGGCAATGGCTTCGTTCAGGGTGCGGCGTTGGCACCTTCTTAGTCTGCTGACCGTCGCGCTGGCGTGGCCGGGCGTCGCGCGCGCGGACAAGAACGATCTCCAGCTGCACAACCTATGTCCCGACACCGGGGACTGCTCGCTCGACAGCGACGCGCACTCGCGATACCGCAGCCTCATGTCGGAATTGGGTGTGGTCGTCGCGCCCCGCCTGATGACCCCCGCCGATACCCTCGGCTACGCGGGCTTCCAATTCTCCGCGGAGCTCGGTGTCACCAAGATCAGCAACAACAAGCAGATCAACAACAAGGCCTTCTGGGACGGCATCGAAGGGGTCAGCGCGAACGCGGTAAACGCGTCCCGCCCCGATTCTTACCTGACGACCGTCGGTGGCTTCGTGCGCAAGGGACTTTGGCTCCCGCTGCCCGCGTTCGAGTTCGGCGTCGGCGCCGTCAGCCTCCTCGGCTCGCACATGTACGCGATGCAGGGCTACGCGAAGATCGCACTGCAGGAAGGATTTCACGACTGGGTCTTGCCGTCCTTCGCGGTGCGCGGCTCGGCGTCCCAGCTTCTGGGCACCAGCCAGGTGAACCTAACCGTGTACGGCGTCGACGTTCTCGCCTCCAAGGCATTCAGCATCGGTGGCACCGCTCGCATCGAGCCGTTCGTCGGCTGGAACGTGCTGTTCATCGACGCCCGCAGCGGCGTGATCGACTCCACCCCGACCTGTGACGCTTACGCTCAGAGACTGCTGGCCCCCACCGATCCCACCCCGGTCGGCTGTCCCGCCGGTGGCAACGGCACCTGGAACGATCTGGCCAACAACTTCACCTTCCCAGCGCAGGACATCATCACCCGCTACCGGTGGTTTGGCGGCTTCAAGCTGAAGCTTTCGGTCGTCTTCTTCGCCGCCGAGCTAGACATCGTGCAGCACGGCACCAGCCACGACACCTCGGAGGTGGGTGGCGCGACGGACGCCAGCGGGACGCAGGAGAGCTTCTCGCTGGCTGCCGGCTTCGACTTTTAGGACAGGCAGTCGGAGACAACTACGCCCCGGTGCCGCCGCCGAGGCCGCCGGAGCTGGGGGCGCTCGGGCCGCCTGCCCCTGGTCCGGGAGGCGGGGAGCCGGTCGAAGGAGAGGCGGGCGGCGTGCTCGACGCCGGCATCCCCCCCTGGATGATCTTACGCAGCCCGGCGACCGACAACCGCGGTGTCTTCTTCTCTTCCTCGAAGATGATCTGCGCCAGTGTGGCGGTGGTCAGGTCGGCGCGGGTGGTGTTCTCCACCACGCGCACGTCGTCGCCGGCACGCACCATCGCCGCGATGTGCTCAAGCGTCACGTATCGACTGTCACGCGTATCGTAAAGTTTCCGATTCGCGTACCGCTTAATCGTGCGTGCTGTCGTCATTGTCTTAGGGTGTCATAGACAAATCTCGTGGTCAATCATGTAATACAACCAACGATTAACGGCGCCAGTGAAATATCTAGACAATCCAACAGCTTAAGCACCGCCCTTTCAAAAACCTGGTGTCCCACACGGATCAGCCAGGCGTGGCAACTGCTTCCCCGCCGTATGGCCGGGGGCTATCGGGACTCGCGCGGGCTACTTGCCGACTTTGCCGGCTTTGCCGGCTTCCTCGTCGAGCTCGCTCTTGGCGGTCGGTGAGACGTCAATCTCGTCTTGCGAGTTGACGGCACGCTTGAAGTTCTTGATCGCCTTGCCGAGGCCATCGCCAAGTTGTGGCAACTTCGTCGCGCCGAACACGACCACGACAATGATGAGAACGAGTACGAGTTCGCCGAACCCCATTCCGAAGGGCATGAGTGGCTCCTTGAGCTGCCCCATCTATAGCACCCCGATTGAAACAATCAACGAGGAAGACACGGAATTTTGTCGTCTGCGCGCCGATCCGATACGATCCAGCGCAATGGCGTCGTCGGCAGTCGCGCGGGCGCGCGTCGTGATCGCGTTCCTGGCCGCTTCCGGCTGGGGTCTGGCGACGCACACTGCCGTCGCCGCAGGGGCGGGAGCCGCGAGCTTGGGCCCACACGATCCGGGCGATCAGAGCCTGTCAGAGCGACGCGCTGTGCGGGGTGTTGCCGTCGACGACATCGCCGCGACCGAAAGCGCAGAGCTGCGTGAGATCCGCCGCTTCGAGGAACAGGCTTTTCCGAAGCCGGGCCATCCGGAGACCGCGGCACCTGGGATCCACCCGACCGACGGTGCGCTTCCGCCAACTTCTCTGCCGGGCCAATGGGGCGGCAGCGGCGACGTTCCCGCGGAGCTGCGCTCGCCCGAGCCTGCGCCGCGCGGCGACGCGGCGACCCCGCCGCCCGACTCCGAATGGCTGCGCACCCTCAAGCTGCCGGACATGCCGGTGCGCTGGGACGCTCAGGTGCTCCGCTACCTCGACTACTTCAAGAACGATCCGAAGGGCCACCAGGTCATGGCGAACTGGCTTCGCCGCGCAGGCCGGTACCGCGCGCTGTTCGAAAAGACGCTGGCGCGCGAAGGGCTCCCCAAGGATCTTTTCTACGTCGCGATGGTCGAGAGCGGGTTCGACACCGGCGCGCGCTCGCGGGTCGGCGCCGGCGGGATCTGGCAGTTCATGCCCGGCGCGGCGCGCGCCTACGGCCTCGAGGTCAGCTACTGGATCGACGCGCGCCGGGATCCGGAGCGGGCGGTGGAAGCCGCGGCGCACTACCTCAAGGATCTCTACGTCCGGTTCGGTTCCTGGTACCTGGTCTTCGCCGCCTACAACGCCGGCTACGGCTCGGTGCTGCGATCGATCACCGCCTACAACACCAACGACTACTGGGAGCTGACGCGCCACGAGTCGGGCCTGCCCTGGGAATCGAGCCTCTACGTCCCGAAGATTCTGGCGACCGCGATCGTCGGGCACAACCTGGCGGCGTTCGGCTACGGCGACGTTTCACCCGACGCGCCGTTCGCGTACGAGGAGGTCGATGTTCCAGCGGGAACGTCGCTGGCGACGGTCGCCCGTGCCGCGGGAACCAAACCCGAAGTGATCGAAGCGTTGAACTCCCACCTTCAGCGCGGACGCACCCCGCCCGATCGCGGGATCACCAAGGTGCGGCTGCCACCTGGAACGGCCACCGCCTATGCCGCCAGCTTCGACAAGACGCGCACCGCAGCGGACAAGCTGGAAACCGTGGTCCTCCGCTTCGGCGAGACGCTGGACGACGTCGGCCGGGCGCACGGGGTGAGCGCCCGGGAGATCCGGAAGCTCAACGGCGTCAAGGACACCGTCGAGCTGCGCGGGGGAATGGCGATCATGGTTCCACGTCGCGTGGCCAAGGACCGCGCCGCGGGTGCGGCCAAGAACAAGGACGCCAGCGACGAGCCCGGCGCGGACAAGGATGCGGCGGAGGGCGCCGACCCGTCGATCATCGTCGCAGTTCCCGACCGGTCGTTCGGCTATGAAGGACGGGAGCGCGTCTTCTATCGAACCCGTGACGGCGATGGGCTCGACGAGATCGCCGACGTCTTCGGCGTGCGCCCCGAGGATCTGGTGGAGTGGAACAACCTCGACCCCGACGCCAAGCTCCACCCGCGGATGGTCCTGCAGATCTTCGTGCGCAAGGATTTTGACCCGGCGGGCGTCGTGCTCCTCGATCCGACCCAGGTGCGCGTGGTGACACTCGGCTCGGAGGAATTCCTGGAGCTCGAGACCGCCCGCCGCGGCAAGAAGCGCCTCTACTACACCGCCAAGGCCGGTGACACCCTGGCCAAGCTCGGGCGGCGCTACGGGCTCACGCCGGGCGATCTCGCGCGCATCAACCGGTTCTCGTACAACACGGAGCTGCACGACGGAGATCGGATCGTGGTCTACTCACCCACCGGCGACGCGCCCCGTGAGGTGACCATGGGAATGACGCCGGGCAAGAAGCGGCCCGAGCGCGGCACGGTCCCCGGGGCCCACAAGGCGGACGCCGGCAAGTCCGATGCCGGCGTGGCGCATAAGACCACCGGGCCGGAGCATGCGATCCGCGCACGCGATCCGAAGAAAAAGCTTCAGGTCGCCGCCGCCAAGCCGGCGCCCAAGGCATCCAAGCCAGCGCCTGCGCCCACCGGCAAGAAGAAGTAACGGTCGGATCGCGGCGGCCATGGCGCGCATTCGCGTCGACACAGACGCCTCCGGTCAGCGGGTCGATCACCTGGTCGCCGTGGCCTTGCCGGGCCTCAGCGTCGCGGCCGCGCGCCGTTTGATCGCCGGCGGCGCCGTGCGCGTGGACGGCCGTCTGGCTCGGAAAGGGGAGCACCTCACGGCAGGTCAAACCGTGGAGGTGGACGAGGCGGGCGTGGCGCTGCCGGGCGCGGAGGCGCTGCGCGTCCGTCCCGACCCGCAGCTGGCAATCGCCATTCTGCGGATCGACCCGGCATTCGTGGCCATCGAAAAGCCGGCCGGCGTCTCCTCGCACCCGCGGGCGGCGGGGGAGCTCGGAACCGCGGCCAACGCGATCGTGGCGCGGTTTCCCGAGTGCGCCACGGCGTCACCCGATCCACGCGAAGGGGGCCTGGTTCACCGACTCGATACCGGCACCAGCGGCGTGCTGCTGGCCGCCCGCAACGCTGCGGTCTGGCCGCGGCTGCGCGCCGCGCTTTCCAGCTCCGGCTGCGAGAAGACCTACCTCGCCGAGGTGCGCGGCGCGCCCCACGCGGGTGAAGCCTCGGCGCCGATTGGACGCGTCGGGCGGCGCGGCGCGCGGGTGCGCGTCGGTGGCGGGCGCAACCCTTTGCCCGCGCACACGACCTGGGAAGTGATCGCGCGGCGTGCGGAAACCACGCTGGTCCGCGTGCGCCTGCACAAGGGACGCGCGCATCAGGTTCGCGCGCACCTGGCCGCGGCCGGCTACCCGATCGTAGGTGATTCGCTGTATGGCGGTGGCGCCGGCGACCCGCTTCATCTTCACGCCGAGAGCACCCGATTCCCACACCCCGACTCGGGCGCTCTGATTCTGATTGAATCGCCCCCCCCCGCCTGGGCAAAACTCGGGGAATGAGCGCGCGCAATCGGGCGAGGGGGAAGAGACGCGCCCGGGTTTTCCAGCACACGGCGACCGAGGGCCCCGAGCGGGTGGCCGTACTGCTCGCCGCGCGAGGGGTCGAATGCGAGATCCGCGCCCTCCATCTCGGCAGTCCGGTTACCGACGATCTGGCGCCCGACGAGCCTCTGATCGTCATGGGCGGCCCGATGGGCGTGGGGGACGCTGGCGATCCCCGCTATCCGTTCCTGGCGGACGAGCTCGCGCTTCTCGCCAGGCTGGTGGCGCGCGGCGGGCCGGTCCTGGGGATCTGCCTCGGCGCGCAGCTCCTTGCCGCGGCGGCCGGGGCGCGCGTCTATCCCAACACCCGCCCGAGGCCGGGCGATCCGAGCGGCGCGCCCGAGCCCGCGCGGGAAGTCGGCTGGGGGACGATCGACTTCAACGTTTCGCTGGCGGAACCGGTGCTGGCGGGCGTCTGTTCTCGCGCGCACATGCTGCACTGGCACGGCGACACCTTCGACCTGCCGGCGGGGGCGATCCACCTGGCGTCGACGCCGGTCTGCCGCCATCAGGCCTTCCGTCTGGGCCGCCGGCAGTTTGGATTCCAATTTCACTGCGAGCTCACGGCGGAGACCATCGCCACCTGGGTGCGCGAGGACGCCGATTTCGTGCGCGCCGCGAACGGCGACGGCGACGGCGCGCGGATCCTGGCCGACACCGAGCGCCACTACGCGGGGAGTCGCCCGACCTGGGATCGGCTGCTCGGCAACGCGATCGACCTGATGCTCGATTGACGATGGTGGCCGCGCCGACAATAGTAGCGGCCAGAGCCGTGACCATGGCGCCGCCGGTGAAATTCAAGATCGCGCTCGTTCAGATGCGCTGCTCGGAGGATCCGGCCGACAACGTCGCGCGGGCGTTGGAGCGCATCCTGGACGCCGCCGGCGACGGCGCCCAGCTGGTGTGCCTGCCCGAGCTCTTTCGCACGCAGTACTTTTGTCAGATCGAGGATCACGCCTTCTTCGATCTGGCCGAGCCGATCCCCGGGCCGACCAGCGAGGCTCTCTGCCGGGCCGCGCGCGAGGCGGGCGTGGTGGTCATCGGATCGCTATTCGAGCGACGCGCCGCCGGCGTGTACCACAACACGGCGGTGGTGATCGATGCGGACGGACGGCTCTGCGGGAGCTACCGCAAGATGCACATTCCCGACGATCCGCTCTACTACGAGAAGTTCTACTTCACGCCGGGCGATCTCGGGTTTCGGGCCTTCGACACCGCCTGCGGACGAATCGGCACGCTGGTCTGCTGGGACCAGTGGTACCCGGAGGCCGCGCGGCTCACGGCGCTGGCGGGGGCCGACCTTCTCCTCTACCCGACCGCGATCGGCTGGCATCCGTCCGAGAAGGCCGAGTACGGCGCGGCGCAGGCTTCCGCCTGGCAGACGGCGCAACGGGCGCACGCGATCGCCAACGGCGTCTACGTCGCGGCCGTCAACCGCGTCGGACATGAGAAGTCTCCGCGCGCGGACGGCGCGGGTATCGAGTTCTGGGGGGGGAGCTTCGTCGCCGATCCTTTCGGCGCGGTCCTGGCCGAGGCGTCGCGAACGGAAGAAGAGACGCTGATCGTGACCTGCGACAGGCAGCACCAGGAGACCGTCCGCCGCCATTGGCCATTCTTGCGCGACCGCCGCATCGACGCCTACGGCGCCATCACGCGCCGACTTGTGGATGACTAGTCGAGACCCTGGGAGGGTCCGGCGCGCCCGCGGGGTGAATCGGCAGGCCGCAAGTGGAACGCCCGCCCAGCTCGGGTTTCGAATGCCGGCGGAGTGGGAAGCGCACGCCGCCACCTGGATCGCTTGGCCACACGAGCGGCGCGACTGGCCCGGCAAGCTGGCGCCGATCCCGTGGGTCTACGGCGAGGTCGTGCGCCAATTGACCGGGGGCGAGCGGGTGCGAATCCTGGTCGACGACGCCGACACCCAGCACCGCGCCCGCGCGTTGCTCGACCGGGTGGGTGTGGATCTGACGCAGATCGATTTCGTCCGCGCGCCGACCGATCGAAGCTGGACGCGCGACACCTGTCCGCTGTTCGTCAAGAACGGCGACGGCGAGGTCGCGATCACCAACTGGCGCTTCAACGGCTGGGCCAAATATGCCAACCACCGCCGCGACGACGCGATAAGCGATCGCATCGCGACCCGCTTTCGCCTGCGCCAATGGCACCCGTCGGTCGAGGTTGGAGGCAAACCCTGGCGGGTCGTTCTGGAGGGGGGCGCGATCGACGTCAACGGCACCGGGACGCTGCTCGCGACGGAAGAGTGCCTCCTCGATCCGGTTCAAGCGCGCAACCCAGGGCTCTCGCGCGAGGGGCTGGAGCGGGTGCTCGCCACGCATCTGGGCGTGCGCAAGGTGCTCTGGCTCGGTCGGGGCATCGCCGGCGATGACACCCACGGCCACGTCGACGACCTCTGCCGCTTCACCGACGAGGCGACCGTCGTCGTCGCCCAGGAGACCGACCCCAGCGACGCCAACCACGCGCCGCTTCGCGAGAACCTCGCACGCCTGCAGGCGATGACCACCGCCGACGGTCGGCGCCTGCGCGTCGTGCCACTCCCGATGCCGGCACCGCTTTTCCTCGACGGCATCCGGCTGCCGGCCAGCTACGCCAACTTCTACATCGGCAACCGCGCCGTGCTGGTACCCACGTTCAACGACCCCCACGATCGGCTGGCGCTCGAGGTGCTCGCGGGCCTCTTCCCGACTCGCACCGTGGTCGGCGTCCACGCCGTCGATCTGGTCTGGGGCCTCGGCACCCTGCACTGCATGACGCAGCAGGAGCCGGCGGCCGCACCCTGATCTACGGCGGGGAATCCTCGACGGCGCACGCGACGCGGTCCTCCAGGATCTTCCGGTGGCGGCGCCAAGCCTTCACCCCCACGACCACGCCGGCGATACAGAGGGCCAGGAGAATGCCGTGCTCGGTGTGACGCGCGTAGCGGATCACCCTGTCGATCTGACCCCCGAAGAACCAGGCGGAATAGACCAGCAGCGGGACCGTGATCGCGGCCGCCGAGAAGTCGTAGATCAGGAACACCGGCGGCCGCAGGTGAAGCGTACCGGCGGTGAAGAAGATCGTGAAACGCAGGCCGGGGGTGAAGCGCCCCACCAGGACCACCTTGCTACCGAATTTCCGGAAGTAGGCGCGGACCCGCAGCTGCCGCCGGTGGGTGAAGTATTTGCGCGCGAGGCGGGTCGCGAGCACCCGGCGGCCGAAGTAGCGGCCCAGAAAAAACGACATCGAATCGCCCGCCAGCACCGCCGCGAAACAGACGAGGAAGGCCTTGGTGACCTCGAGCGCGCCGCGCCACGAAAAATATCCGGCCGCGATGAGTGAGATGTCTTCAGGGATCGGGAGCCCGAGACCGCATAGGAGCAGGATCCCGCCGAGCCAGGAGTAGGCCCCGAGCGGCGTCAGGGTCGACAGGTGAACGATGAACCACTTCACGAGGGGGCCTGGAAACGGACCATTTCCAATACCACGGACCACCAGAAAGATACGAATCGCACCTTGGCGGTAGCGCCGATGATGACGCTCGGTGGTATCCCGGAGCACGCAGGATGGAAGCGAAGCGACGGGGAGCGCGTTGACATTGTGAGCGGGCGAACGTACGTTTTCCCCGTCGAGGGGGTCCCCACCATGCGAACGCATCGTTCTGTCGGGCACGCCGGTCGTAGCGGCCGAGACCTGTCGCCCGTGGCGCCCCTGGCGTTGTTGGCGTTCGTCGCGTTCTTTGGAGGGCTAGTCGCGGGCTGCAAGGCCGACTACCCATCCTGCGAAACGAACAAGGACTGCCACGGAAAGGAATTCTGCGTCGCGAACAAGTGCCAGCAATGTCGCGCGTCGAACGACTGCCCGACCGGTAACGAGTGCAAGGCCGGCAAATGCGCCCCCATCTCCGGCTACTGCAGCAGCAAGGCGCAGTGTCCGGCCAATCAGGAGTGCATCGCCAACCACTGCCGGGCCTGCGCCGCCGACAGGGAGTGCCCCGGCGGCCAGCACTGCGTGGCCGGCGCCTGCACCGCCAAGAAACCCTGCAAGTCCGAGAACGAATGTGCGCAGAACGAGGACTGCGTGAACGGCTTCTGCACGACCGAGAGGCCGCCCGCGCCGCCGCCCACCCAATGCGCCCTCGACGCCGTGTTCTTCGACTTCAACGAATCGGCGCTCACCACCGAGGCCACCGCCGCCCTGGCCCGCGACGCCGATTGCCTCAAGCAGGTGGGGCGCGCCGCGACCCTGGTCGGGCATACCGATCCACGCGGAACGCAGGAGTACAACCTGGCGCTCTCGGAGAAACGCGCGCAGTCGGTGCGCGACCACCTGGGCCGGTTGGGCGTCGACGGGACCAAGCTGTCGATCCTGCCGCGCGGGTCACTGGACGCCAAAGGAACCGACGAACCGAGCTGGGCCCAGGACCGACGTGTCGACTTCAACTGGAAGTAGTCTGAACCGCGTTTTCGCCCTCCTGGCTCTCGCGCTCATGGGCGCGTTCGTGCCCGACTGCGTGACGAGCACGGAAGGCGAAAAGATGCAGGCCGACATCTCGGCGTTGCGGACCCGCCTCGACGAGATCGACAAGCGGGACAAGGAATACAAAGAGCAGGTCGTCCGTCTACGGAAGGTGCTCGACGAGGCGACCGCGCTGCTCACCCGCAACTCCGCCGATGTTGGTGCCAAGGCGGCCAAGGCCGAGCAGGACATCGCGGCGCTGCAGGGGCGGATCGAAGAGATCTCCCACAACGTCGAGCAGACGGAGCGCCAGTCGACCGACGAACGAACCCGGCTCGAGACCCGCGTGGCGTCGCTCGAACAGACGCAGACCAAGATCATCGATCGGGTGGCGCCGGAGATGCCCTCCGACAAGGACCAGCTCTGGACGCAGGCGGGTCAGCGCCTCGCCTCGGGCCAGCGCGACGACGGCCGCCGTTTCTACCGCGTCTTCATCCAGCGCTTCCCCCAGGACCCCCGCGCGCCGCAGGCGTACCTGGCGATCGCCATGTCCTTCGTGCAAGAGAGCAAGTACGCGAACGCCGTCGGCGAGCTGCAAAAGGTGCTCAACACCTACGCCGCTTCGCCCGAGGTGCCGGAAGCGATGTGGCAACTCTCGCTGGCGTTCGTCCAGCTCCACTTCTGCACCGACGCGCGTTCGCTGCTCGGGGATCTGGTCAAGCGCTACCCGAGATCGCCACGCGCCGGCGACGCCAAGGGCGAGCTCAAGAGCATCGCCAAGCTCCCCAAGACGGCCTGCACCAGTTGAGGTTCGGGACCCTCGAAAGCGGCCCGAGCCCCCCGCGATGGGCTCGGGCCGGCAAAGGCGTCCCTCCCCCGACGCGATCGGGTCATCCCCCGAAGGCCGACGCCACTTGGCGCCCGGCGGCGGTTGGATCCGCTGCCGTCGAGATCGCGGCGATGACCGCGGTGGCGCTAGCCCCCGCAGCCGCGACGGCGCCGACGGTTCCGAGCGTGATGCCGCCGATCGCGACCACGGGAACCGAGACGGCCCGGCAGACCTCCGCCAAGGCGTCGACGCCGACGATCGGATCGGGGTTCGCCTTGCTGGCGGTACCGAAGACCGGCCCGAAGCCCAGATAGTCCGCGCCGGCCTCCGCCGCGGCGATGGCCTGCGCGCGGTTGTGCGTCGAAATACCGATGATCAGATCGGATCGGCCCGCGCCGGTGGCTACCCGCCGCGCGTCGACGAGGGGGAGGTCGTCCTGGCCCAAATGAGCGATGTCCGCGCCTGCCGCGAGCGCGACATCGAGCCGGTCGTTCACGCAGAACGGAACGCTGGCAACCCGGCAGAGCGGCAACAGGCGCCGTGCCCAGGTCGCGAACGTCCGCGCCCCGGTCGATTTGGCGCGCAGTTGCAAACAGCACGGGCGGGCCTCGAGCAACCGCCGTGCGAGCTCGAGGGCCCGCCCCTCGTCGCCGGCCAGCGCCGGCGTCAGATCGAGGATGGCGTAGAACCCGCGCAGGCCGAGCATCGGGTACACTATAGCGTTCTGCCGACGCCGTTTCGTCTCTCGACCGATCTTGCGCCGATGGGCGACCAGCCACGCGCCATCGCCGAGCTGGTGACCGCCGTCAACCGCGGCGATCCGAGCCAGGTGCTACTGGGCATCACCGGCAGCGGCAAGACCTTCACGATGGCCCACGTCGTCGCACAGGTTCAGCGCCCGACGCTGGTGATGGCCCACAACAAGACGCTGGCGCATCAGCTGTGGTCCGAGTTCAGGGCCCTTTTCCCTGACAACGCCGTCCACTACTTCGTCAGCTACTACGACTACTACCAGCCCGAGGCCTACGTTCCGTCGTCCGACACGTACATCGAGAAGGATTCGCTCATCAACGAAGAGATCGACCGCATGCGCCACGCGGCGACCTACGCGCTGCTCACGCGCCCCGATTCGCTGATCGTGGCGTCGGTCTCCTGCATCTACGGCATCGGTGCGGCGGAAGCCTATCTCGGCATGAAGTTGGACCTGGCGGTCGGCGTGGAAGTTCGCCGGGACGCGGTGCTGCGGCGCCTCATCGAGATCCAGTACGAACGGAACGACATCGACTTCGCCCGCGGCTGTTTCCGGGTTCGCGGCGACACCGTAGAGATCTTCCCCGCCTACGAGCGCGAAAAGGCCATCCGGGTCGAATGGTTCGGGGACGAGATCGACGCCATCTCGGAGGTCGATCCGCTGCGCGGCAAGGTGCTGCGCAAGATCGACGAGGTGTCGATCTTCCCGGGATCGCACTACGTGACGCCCGCCGACCGGCTGACCAAGGCGATGACCGGCATCAAGGACGAGCTGCGCGAGAGACTGGTCGAGCTCAAGGGGGAGAACAAGCTGGTGGAGGAACAGCGGCTGCAGCAGCGAACGCTCTACGACCTCGAGATGCTCGAGCAGATGGGACGCTGCAAGGGGATCGAAAACTATTCGCGTCACCTGTCGGGCCGCGCGCCGGGCGAGCCTCCGCCGACGCTGCTGGATTACTTCCCCAAGGACTACCTGCTGTTCGTCGACGAGTCGCACCAGACGATCCCGCAGATCTCGTCGATGTCGAAGGGCGATCGCTCCCGCAAGGAGACGCTGGTGGATTTCGGTTTCCGCCTTCCGTCGGCCCTCGACAACCGCCCGTTGCGCTTCGACGAATGGGAAGCCCGTGCGACCCAGACGGTCTTCGTCTCCGCCACACCGGCCGAGTACGAGCTGCGGCGCGCGCAGGGGGTGGTGGTCGAACAGATCATCCGGCCCACCGGCCTGCTCGATCCGGAGATCGAAGTCCGACCGGTCGGCAGCCAGGTCGACGATCTGCTGGGCGAGATCCGCGAACGCGTCAAAGCGGGCGACCGGGTTCTCGTCACCACCCTCACCAAGCGGATGGCCGAAGACCTCACCGAATACTACGGCGAGCTCGGCGTCCGCGTCCGCTATCTGCACTCCGACATCGACACGCTGGAGCGGATCGAGATCCTGCGGGATCTGCGCCTCGGCGAGTTCGACGTCCTGGTCGGGATCAACCTGTTGCGCGAGGGCCTGGACCTGCCCGAGGTGTCTCTGGTCGCGATCCTCGACGCCGACAAGGAAGGTTTCCTGCGCGCCGAACGCTCGCTGGTCCAGACGATCGGCCGCGCCGCCCGCAACGTGCGCGGCAAGGTAATCATGTACGCCGATCGCGAGACCGACTCGATGCGCAAGGCGATCAACGTGACGCGGGAGCGCCGGACCCTCCAAGAGGAGCACAACCGGCGCCATGGCATCACCCCCAAGACCATCCAAAAGGCGATCGAGGCGCTGGCCGGAACGGCCCAGGACGACTACGTCGACGTCGCGAAGCCGGCGATCAAGGCCAGGGCCAGCGACATCCCGCTGGAAGACCTTCCCCAGATGATCTCCGCCCTAAAGCGCGAGATGTTCGACCTGTCGGAGGCGCTGGAGTTCGAGAAGGCCGCCGCGATCCGCGACCGGATCAAGGACCTGGAAGAAATTCGCCTGTCGCTGGGCGGCTGAGCAGACCGGCCACGAGCGGCGGCGCGGGCCGTCGAGACCTCAGCGCGAGACGCGGCGATACAGCAGCCGCCAGACGCGGGCGCCTTCGAGCTCGCATTGACGCTCGCGGCGCGACTTGGCGCCGAACGGACTCTCGCGCAGGAACGTCCAGGGCTCGCGGACGTTGGAGAACGACGCGGTGTCGGCTTCCAGGGCGGCCATGGCATCGAGGGCGAGCGCAAAGATATCGGTCTGTACGAAGAGCTCCCCGCCCACCGCGAGCGCGCGCGCGATCTCGCGCACCAGACCGGGGCCAATCACCCGCCGCTTGTGCTGGCGGCTCTTGAACCAGGGGTCGGGGAAATTGAGGAAGAACCTACGGACGCTGCCACTCGAAAATAGCCGCGGCATGTCCACCGACATGTTGGCGAAGACGCAATGCACGTTGTCGATCCCGAGCCGCGCGCATTCGAGGTTGGTCGCGCCCACCAGCTCGTGACGGATCTCGACCCCGACGAAGTACGTGCGCCGATCGTCGCGCCCGCGGTCGATGAGAAAGTGCGCCTCCGCGGACCCGAGCTCGACCTCGATCGCGCTCCCCGGTGGAGCGGCGATCCGCGGCACCTCGGCGATCTCGAGCAGATCCGATTTCAGCGGATTGACGTGCTGTCTCACCCGCATCGTCGCCGCTCGGTGATTTGTCGGAGGACACCGTCGGTGATTCCTTGCCCGTCGCGGGTTCGGATCTCGGTCGGATCCACGCTTTCGACGAAAAACTTCATGGCGCCCGCGGCCCTAGATCGCGGCGGCGCCCTTCCGGTCGAGGTGGTTGACGTAGAGCTGCTGCAGGATGCCGATGAGGTAGCTTGTCAGCATGTAGAGCGCCAGGCCGGACGGCAAGAACAGCGACATTCCGGTGAACATGAGCGGCATCATCACCGCCATCATCTGTTGCTGCTGCTGGTCGGCCCCCGCGGGCGACATCCGCATCTGCAGGAACATCACCGAACCCATCACGACGGGCGTGATGTAGAAGGGATCCTTCGCCGTCAGGTCGTGGATGTGCAGCAGGAACGGCGCGCGATAGAGCTCGACCGCGTAGTTCAGAGTCGAATAGAGCGCGATCCAGATCGGCATCTGGATCAGGCTCGGCAGGCAGCCGCCGAACGGTGAGACCCCGTGCGCCTTGTAGAGGTTCATGGTCTCGACCGATTGCCGTTGCCGATCGTTTTCGTACTTCTTCCGGATCAGGTTCATCTTCGGCGCGAGCTTCTGCATCCTCTTTGCCGAGAGCAGAGACTTCTGCGTCGGATAGAAGGTCACCGCCTTGATGAACAGGGTCAGAAGCACGATCGCGAGGCCCCAGTTGTGCGCGAACCCGTGGAAGAACTTGAGGAGTCCCAAGATCGCCCGGGACAGCGGCAACAAGATCGCGTGGGGAAGAATCGCCACGCTGATGTCGACCGCCTCGTCGAGCTTGACGTCCACGTTTCCCGGTCTGACCCCATCGAGATCGCTAATGAACTTTGGTCCCGCGAAGATCGCGAAGGCGTAGTCGACGCTGCCACGCGCCGGCACGGTCCGCTCCGCGAAGGAGAGGGTCACCTCGCCGGTGCCGTCCCCCGTGGTCTTCGCCGAGCAGATCCCCTCGAGCGGCGGTGACGCCGGGTAGGGAACGGCCGCCAAAAGGAAGAATTTCTCGTCGGCCGCTATCCAGCGAACCGCACCGTCCTTGTCGATCGGTTCCTTGCCCAGCTTGTCGATGAGGCGCCGCTCGACCTTGTCGTCGACGGCGCAGAGCATCGACGACAGGCTGGCCGACGAGCCGGAGAGGAAGCCGCCCCCCCGTTTCTCCGGATCCTGGCGGCCCGGTATCGCGATCGTCAAATGTTGGTCGATCGGCTGGTCGCTCCGATTGGTCACCGTCACGTCGAGGTGCAACCGATAGCGCGTGGTATCCACGATGTAGCGCTTCTCGATGCGAACGTTGCCGGCGTCGGCGGCGAAGATCACCGTGTCGGGCGTGGGCCGCTGCACTTGCCAGGCGCCATCGGCCGGCGTCGGGAATCCCGACTTGGGAAAGGCGGTTCGAAGCGGCGCCCCCTTCGCATCGGACATTCGCACCAGGTCGTGCCCGGTCGACGGGTCACCCGGATGATCGAAGTACTGCGCGGAACGAAGCTGCGCGTGAATCAGCGTCCCGCCCAGGCTGGAGAACACGAATCGCACCTCGGGGGTGATTAGCTCGATCTGTTGCTCGGGGTGATTTGCGCCGGGCAGCGCTGCCGAGCCGGGGGCGGAAGCGGCGGCCGCTGGTGCGTTCCCCGGGTCGCTCGCAACCTGGACCGCAGGTGCGGGCGCCGGCGGCGCCGCGGGCGGTCGCACGGGAAACAACTTCGTCCAGACAACGAGCACCGCGATGCAGAGCCCGATCGCGATGATGACCCGTTTTTCCATGGTTTCGTCTCGAGCTCGGGCTACCTAGGCCCGGGAACCGCGTCTATACCACCCCGCGCGAACGGTTGGCAGCGGAGAAGCCGCCAGGCGGCCAATCGGAGGCCGATCCAGGGGCCGTGAACGCGCAGGGCCTCTTCCGCATAGGCCGAGCAGGTCGGTTCGAAACGACAGCGCGGCCCGAGCAACGGAGACAAGGTCCGGCGGTAAAGCCAGAGGAGGCCGAGTAGCAGCTTCGCCAGCAGGCGGCTGCCGAAGGGCCCCTTCGGCACGGGACCGCTCAAGAGGGGCCCCCCAACCGCCGCGCGAGCGCCGCAAGCTCCTTGCAGACGATCGCCTGGCTCGCGGACGCGGCCCCTGGGCGCGCGACCACCACCAGATCGAGGCCGGCGGGAAAGTCCGGGCGGCGCCGCCGGTAGCACTCGCGGATCCACCGTTTCACCCGGTTGCGCAACACAGCCCCTCCGACCTTCCTGCTGACGGTGATACCGATTCGACCGCCTCCGGAGAGCGCGAAGAGTAGAAGATTCGGCCCCGCGACCCGGCGACCCCCGTTTTGGATCGCCAGATACTCCTTTCGGCGCCGCACACGGGCGGCGCGCGGCAAGCGCTCGCGTCGCCGCTTCGGGGCCACCGCTGCGGTCAACGTCGCCGCTCCGGGCCCACCGCTGCGCTCAAGGCTGCCCTACTTCTTCGCGACCGTCACGGTGAGCTGTCGGCGGCCCTTGCGACGCCTACGACGGATGATCTCGCGGCCAGCCCGCGTCCTCATGCGCTTTCGAAATCCGTGCGTGCGCTTGCGGCTCTTGCGGTGCGGCTGAAACGTCCTCTTCA
>CAYTTF010000039.1:0-20375 GCA_964440665.1 uncultured Myxococcales bacterium
CCTCGAACACCGGCAGCACCGACTTGCGCGACACCGAGGTCCAGCAGCCGAAGGTGACAGCCACCTTCTGGTTTTGAATCAGATCCCGCGCTTTCTCGGCAAACAGCGGCCAGTTGGAGGCCGGATCGACCACCACCGGTTCGAGCTTTCGCCCGAGGACGCCGCCCGCCGCATTGATCTCCTCGATGGTCATGAGCGCGACGTCCTTGAGCGACGTCTCGCTGATCGCCATCGTCCCCGAGAGCGAATGTAGAATGCCGATCTTGATCGGCCCTTTGTCGTCGGCCGGTGCCGCTGGCGCGGCCGGCGCCGGCGCGGCCCCCGGCGCCGGGGCGGTCGCCTGATTGTTGCAGGCCGTCACGGCCGCGAGCGACAGGACGGCGGTCAACGAGCCGATAAATGATGTGCGCATGTTTTCAATCTCCCCTTCACGTGTTTGTCTTCGGAGCAATGAACCTTGTCTTGGCCAGTCTTCAATAGGCGGAATTAGAAGAAGATCGCCTGTGCGCTGAGTTGAATCGAGTTGGCCGTCACGGCCGCGCCGGTGACGTCCGTAAAGAGCCTCGTGTGGCTATAGGTGGCGAGGACGCGGAGCGCCGGACCCTTGATCAGGTAGGACACCGCCCCGTCGATGTTCCAGGGGTTCGTGCCGGGATTGCCCTTCAGCTTCTCCCATTGGTAGCGGACCATGGGCTGAAGGTTGCCAACGCCAAGGGTGGGGGTGGCGTAGGCCGCGAGGACGTAGAGCGAGTCACTGATCGCGCCATCGTTGACGTTGTAGTGGTAATAGGCTCCGTCCGCGGTGAACCAGCCGCCGCCCGGAATCTTCTTCTCGAAGAGCGCGTCAAAGTTGATGTCTGCGTAGGTCTTATCGCCTTCGGCCATGGTCGTGCTGCCGTGGTCCTGGACCTGCGCTCCCACATCGATGCTCAAAATGTCCTTGTCACCGAAGTAGCTGCCGTTGCCCCAGAAGCCGGTCTCCGCGTCGAGGAACGGTATCCGCAACTTCGCCGAGAAGAGCGGGCTACCAGCGACGCCGCCATTGTCGAACACGCCGGCAAAATACGAGAACCTGCCCCCGGCGATGTCGCCCCAAACGACCGCACCGTTGTTGCGCCCGAACGGCCCCTCGTGCGGCGCGGCGGCGAATACGGTCCCCGCGGGGTTCGCGAAATTTCCCGGATAGTTCCAGGGGATCATGAAGAACGGGCCGGACGAGTTCGAGCGGTCGACGGGGACGAGCAGGTGGCCAGCCCACAGGTGAAACTCGGGGATGAAGTCGAACGAAACGATGCCGTCCATGAGCCCGGCGGTGCCTCCCAGGTTGGCGTTCAGGTTCAACGTGACGCCGACCATCTTGGTGACCTTGCCGCCGGCGTGGAGCTCCACATAGGCGCTGTCCATGTGCCAGTCGTTGATCTTGCTCGCGTCGGCCCCCTGGAAGATGCTGCTCGCGCGCACCCAGGCGCCGACGTCAATGGGCGGGAGCACGTCGGGACGGGTGGCTGGCATCGCCTCGGTCGCGGTGGGCGGCTTGGCCTCGGTCGCGACGGCCGCCGGGGGCGTCGCCGGGGGCGGCGGTGCCATGGGTGGCGGCGGTGCCACGGGCGGCGGCGGTGGGGTGGCCGGCACCGGCGGCGGAGGCGTCGCCGCAGGTGTCGCGGGCGCGTCCGCCGTTTGCGCGCGCGCCGTGCCGGCGCTCAGTGCCGCGCCGGCTGCAATCGCAACCGCCCAGAGTTTCCACCGCGCAAAACCCCTGTGCTCTTTCATCCTTGCCCCAGTCTCGTGATTGCGGAGCTCCAGACGAACGTCCCCCCGACGTTTTCGTCTTCGCCGGCGCGGGCAATCACGTTGTCCGCCGTCCGACATCCCCTGTTGTCTACGAACTCGACCATATCGAACCGGTGTTAACGGATGATTTCGTGGTCAATAGACTTTGGTTAAATTGCGCTCCTGCTCGACGCGGGACCAGACGCCGCGGCTGCGGTCGCGGGTGGCGCGAGCTGCCAGATGCAGATCGACATCGACGGCGACATCGATGGCCCGTGCATCGACTCGACGGACGCTCGGCGGGTCGAGCTGCATTTGACAATTGCATTTCAAAGGCATTTGACCAAGATGTCACCGGTCTGTTCGTTGATTCGGGTTGCGCGCGGCAGCAAGCTGCCGGGCGATCGACAAAGGAGCTGTACGATGCGAGCGAAGGTGAAAGAGTTCGGGGCGACGCTGCGGCACTTGCGGCACTTGTTGGCAGTCGGCGGTTCCATCGCGCTTGCCCTGGTGGCGAGCTGCACCGGCACGTCCGCGCCCGGCGACTCCGACGGGATGGTCGGCAGAGCCGAGATCGCGCTCATGAACGTACCGGCCGACGGAACCTGCATCCAGATCATCGCGGCGGGCTATCGAACGGTCAGCCGCAGCTTCAGCGCCGCGGCCGGTGCCAGCGCCGTGTTCGAAATGGGGGGACTGCCGCTGGGCCAGGTGACCTTCACGGCCAACGCATTTTCGGGGATCTGCCCGGCAGCGGCCGGCTCGGTACCGACCTGGGTGAGCGACGCGGCCTTCACGACCACCATCGCCATCACGCCGCCGGCGCTTGCGACCTTGAACCTGGTTCACAACGGCAGCGCCATCGTCAGCGTCGGTTTCAACGACGGAGCCGACGGCGGCGCCTCGTCCTCGCCCGCGGACGCCGGCGCGTCCGGCGGTAGCGCCAGCGCAGGCTCGCAGCTGATGCAGGTCGCCGGGGTGCTCGGCGAATCGACGGCGGCGGGGTTCGTGGGCTGGTTCGACATCGACAGCTTCGACCTCGATGCGTTGACGCCCACCAGCGCCAACACCGGCAGCGGCGCCGTCACCGGCAAGACGTCGTGGACCGCGTCGGCCAGCCTTCGCCTCCAGAAGGGTGTGCCCGAGCTCCTCGCCGCAGAGGCGACGGGTAAGAGGTTGACGACGCTGGTGTTCGCGACGCTCTCCGCCGGGCCGAACCCTTCGCTGGTCTGGCGAGCCACCCTCTCGAATGTGCTCATCGCGAGCGCGGTGGCCGCCCCGATCTCCTCGGGCGATCAGGTGCCCGAAGAGTCGATCACGTTCGTCTTCGGCTCGCTCAGGATCGAGTTCGTGGGCCAGCCCGGAGCCGACGGCGGCGTCGTGCCGGCCGTGAGCGCCACGTTCAACCTCGCGAACAACACGGGCCCGGGCGCGCCCGGCATACGCCCGCCGCTCTCATTCGTCTTCGGCGGTCCCGCGGTGGCGCCGCAGGAAGCGATCAGCGCCTTCCAGGCGCCATCGGAGTCGACGCCGGTCTCGACCGCGAGCTCGGGCTCCGGCGCCCCGGTCGGCAAGACGACGTTCTCCGACGCCTCCGTGACGCTGCCATTCGACGTCCCCGTGCTGACGATGCTCATCGAGCAGGTGGCCGGCGTGACCACGCCGACGGTCTCCGTGCTGATCGACGGCCCCGGCGCGACGGCGATCGGTTCCTACGGTTTCAAGACCGTGCAGCTCCACGAGACGAAGATATCGAGCTCGATCGCGACCGTCGCCTTCGGTGCCCAGTCCTTCAGCTGGACGTTCGGCACCGAAACGACCACGTTCCCCTGAGCCGGCGGCAACGCGGCCAGGATTAGCCGGATGCCGCCCGCGCCCCGCGCGAGCCGGATGCGCGCGCCGCACCCGGAGAAGCAACGCAGGCGCACGCCGCGATCAGGGCGGCGGCGCCGACGGTCCATCGAACCCCGCGCATCGACAGGAGCGCTCCCACCAGCGCGCCTAGAAGCATCAGCGCAACGGACAACAGGCGTCGCCCCACCCGGGGATTGCTGCCGCCCGCCAGGGACGATTCGGCCGCCAGGCCCGTCAGCGTCAAGGTCAGGACGGTCGTCGTCATGTCCGCGACGCCAAGCTTTCGCACCGAGGCGTTCTGAATTCCCATGCCCCCGGCAAGAAGGGCGATCTCGGGAACGCGGGTCGATGCGCTGTCTCGCAGGGTCCAGGCGAAAGCGGCGGCCGCCGTCAGCAGGACCGCCTCCAGCGTCAGCGCACCCCTGAAGGACACGTCACGCTTCGCCAGACGTCCGCCGACGAGCGCGCCAAGCAGAAACGCGCCGAGCGCGACGAGACAGTCCGAAGTCGCCACCCGACCCGCGCCGGCCAGAGAGAAGCCGAGGAACACCACGTTGCCGGTCATGTTCGCCGTGAACACGTGACCCAGCCCCAACACGCTCGCGGCGTCCACCAACCCCGTCGCGAAGGTCAGCAGCGCCAGCACCCGAAGGAGTCTGCCGTCATCTCGCGAAATGGCATCGGGCATGGTCACGACCGTTGGAGCTTACCGCCGCGCCCGCCTGTCGGTCATGGCCGACGTCGACCACTTCAGGCGGCGCCGGGCCCTCCGGATGGCGGGCCCGGGCCGCGTCGGGCTCAGGGCTGGCCGGCCGGCGAGTCGTTCGTCCCCTGGGTGGCGTGCGGGGGCGACGCGACGTAGAGCCCGATGTCGTCCTGGACCACGAAGGAGAGCGGCGAATACGTGAAGGGCGCCTTGCTGGCGGTCACCGTGTAGCTGCCGCTGGCGAGGTTGCCGAACAGAACGCCGCCGTCGACGGACGTGCTGGTCAAGGTCGGATCGGGCGCGACCGATTCGTTGAAGTAGACGGGGCCGAGCGAGGCCGGGAACGGGGCGGCCGGGCTGATCGAGACGGCGGCGCCGGGATCGCCGTGCGGGAGCTGCGGCGAGTACATCGACGCCCACGACTTGCCGACCGTCGTGACCAGCACGTTGGCGAGCGTGTACGGGGCGCCGATCAGCGCACCGATCTGCTGTTCGATCTGGCCCTTGGCGGCGGCGAAATAGGCCTCCGTCGGAAACTGAACGGCCAGGTCGGTGATGCCGGAATCGCCTACCTGGAACACCTGCGACTTGGTGGTCGTGTATCCGGCGAGCTCGTAGACGAACGAAAGCGCCAGCGGCCTGCCCTGGACCTTGACGGCCTGCAAGCCCCACTTCCCGTTGGCGTTCGAGCGGATGTTCAGGAGCCGCGAGATGGGCGCCTCGGCGATGGAGACACGCGCGCCCGCGACGGTGGACTGGAACGGATAGGAGACCGGGGGACTCTGGGAGAGATCGAGGCCGAAGTGAAACACGGTGCCGCCGATGGGAACCAGCTCGAGGCGGCAGCGGCAATGGTCCTGTGCCTGCGGGACGGTCATCTTCCCCTCGTAGACCGCCGCCACCGCTTCGTCGGTGGCGTCGGTGGCGGGCTCGGGGTCGGCGCAGCCGGCCTGGCAGAGGGCAACGATGGTGAGAGCGAACGCGAGTGATAGGTGCTTCGACATGGCCGGATCTCCTTGGATTGATGAATGGTCGTTTTCGTTCGACCACAGTCCGCTGAGCACGATTCGCGCCAACAGACGAAAGCCCGGGCCCGGCGATTCGATCCGACCATCCGTCCTCCGACCTGTGCAGGCCCCTTCACACCATGAGCAATCCCCACCGCACGCCAGCTGATCTGGCTCGCGACACGCCGGACGCCGTTGCAAAATCCATCCGCGGCGCTTCCGGCGTGGCACAATCCCGTCGGACATGACGACGGCTTCTCAACCCGCGGATGACGCGCTCGACGAGCGGACGCTCGGGCGGACGGGGGCGCGCGTGTTGCCGGTGTCGCTCGGGGGCGAGGGGATTCTCCGCACCACGGGGCGGGCGAAGGAGGCGGTGCCCGTCATTCTCGAGGCGCTGCGCTTGGGGGTTCGCTACTGCGACACGGCGCCCGCCTACCAGCAGAGTCAGGACTACTACGGTCAGGCCTTCCGCAGCGCCGGGCCCGGCGCGCGCGACGGCGTGTTCCTCGCGTCGAAGACCCACGAGCGCACCCGCGATCGGGCGCTGCGCCTGCTCGACGACTCGCTCCGGCGGCTGGGCACCGACCGGCTTGATCTCTGGCAGATGCACGATCTGCGTCAGCTCGACGAGCTGGACGTCCTCTTCGGCCCGCACGGCGCCATCGAGGCGGCGCGCGAAGCACAAGCCGACGGCCGCATCCGATTCATCGGGCTCACCGGGCACCACGATCCCGCCGTGCTGGTGGAGGCGATGCGACGCTTTCGTTTCGACAGCGTGCTGGTGGCGCTGAACCCCGCCGACCCGCGCTACCGTCCGTTCGCGCCGACGGTGGTCGGCGAGGCGCGGCGCCAAGGGATCGGCGTCGTCGGGATGAAGGTGACGGCCGCCGGTCCGCTACTGCGCGAGGCGGGGGCGGCCGAGCTGATCCGTTACGCGGCGTCGATCGCGGACACCGTCATCGTCGGCTGCTCGACGATCGCGGAGGTGCGGGAGAACCTGGGCGTCGCGCGCGGGTTCGTGCCGATGGCCGAGGCGGACCGGCGGGCGCTGGAGGGGCGGATCGCGCCGCGCGCGGCGGCCTACGACACGTTCAAAGGGTAGGCCGGTATGGAGGGGATGGCCGCCCGGCCGCTGCTGACTATCGCGACCCGACGTGCGGCGATCTTCGGCGGCGACGGATGCTCACCCCGACGCAAATCGTGACCGACGCGAGGATCAACGCGGCGGTCCGTCCATTCGGTCGTTCGGGCGCCACCGCGCAGCCGTACGAAGGATCGCCGGAGGACAACGACACGTCGGCCGGCGTGTTGGGATCTGTGTCCGCGACCAGCTCGTCGATATCCGGGACGCCGTCGCCGTCGCTGTCGACGTTGCCCGTGCGGAGCGCGTCGAGCGCCGGGGTGAGCGAGCTCCGATCGCTCGTGAGCCCGTGCGCCAGCATCGACCAACCGAAGGGCGTCTGCACGGTGCCTGCGCCGGTCGTGCCTTGGATGTGGCAAACACGACAGGGCGGCGTGTAGCCGAGATTCAGGTCGGTCTTCATGTTGCCGGGAAAGCGAGAGATGGCCAGCGCCGGGCCCGGCCAACCCGCGACGAGCAGCAAGGACTCGCCTCCCAGGAGCAACGCCGAGAACAATCTTGTGCGCATGCGGGGCCTCATAAGAAAAGATGGAGCTGAACCATGTACGCGTCCGCTGGAACGCGCCCCACCGGCGCGGGCGTCGAGAAGCTCTGGTGCACGTAATCGAACCGGGCATCGAGGTGCGACAGGAAGAACCACGCCACGCCGCCCCAGAGGCTCCACGAGGTGCCGATGCCGGGCAGCCCGGGCGTGTCGGTCCCGGTCTCCCCAGTGGCCATGAAGTGGAGCCCCTGCCACGGCTCTAGGTCCGCTTGGAGCATGGTCGCCAGACCATTCCAGCGCGGCCGGCCCGACAGGCCCTCGGCGATGTAGTCGGCCTCGCCAAGCAAGACCAGCCATTCCGCAGGCGCCGCCCGCATGCTGATACCGTGCGCCTGTCGGAGATTCGCCACCCCGAGGTGAACGTCCCTCGCCGCATAGGTGACCAGGCTGCTGACGCCCAAGGCGTAGTGACTGGCCGGGCTCCACTCCAGGTACCCGCTGTAACCCCGCTGGCGAAAGGCATCGGGCGACAGCTGATAATTCCCGGCGATGGCCATCAGCTCGCCACGGAAACCGGCCCCCCGGGCAGCCACGGCGACGCCGTGCTCCTGTGTGTCGTTTATGTCCGCTTGCGTCTCCAGCCGTACGAACTGCGTGTGCTCGATCGACCGGACTCCGAACGGCACGTTGATCCGGCCCGCGCGCAGCAACACCGTGTCGTTGGCGAACGTGTATCCGAGCCAGTATTCGCGCGCGACCAAGTTTCCGACCAGGGCTGCCGGCGAATTGCCGTTCGTCAATAGCCCCAGGCTGGCCGCCGACCGCCAGCGTCCAGAATCGACGCCCAGACGGAGGTCGGCTTGCATCAAGATGTTTTGCTGTGTGCGCGGCGCGCCGTCGATCTTGGTGAAGAGAATCATGTCGCGGAAGCTCCCGCCGGTGAGCAACCAATCGGGGTTCTTCCAGATCCCGAAGAATGGTTCCACCGGCGGCGGATCGCTTCCGTAGTGCGACCGCAGCGTGTCGGCGGCTTCGCCGCGCCCGAACTCGTTGAGCAGTCCCGCCCCCGACGGATCGATGTGACAGGTCGCACATCCCGTGTAACCGTGGCGGATCATCCAGGTGTAGGCCTGGGCCGGACGGGGCGTCAGCGCGACTACCAGAAAGACGCCGACGAATACCGACGGGAGCAAGAGACGCTGGAACCTACCGACGAGCGCTCTTTCACCGACGAGCGCTCTTTCAATTCGGGATGGGCCCACCAACCAAGTACCTCGCGCTCAAGTACCGCGAGCGCCCTCGCATCAGGCACCGTCGAGAAAATATCTGTAACTAGATTGGCCTCGGGTCATCTTTACCCGCACGACGCGAAAGGACCGCCGATGAAAACGACCCTCACTCTGGCTCTCGGCATTTTCTGTGTGGCCGGCGTCGCGCTGGCCGCGGACCCGCCTGCGCCCGCTGGCAAGCCGGCCGCCGACGCGGCGGCCGCTCCCAAGCTTCCGGCGCGCTCCACGATCGACTGGGACAAGATGAGCTTCGCCGAGCACAAGAAGTACATGAAGGCCACCGTGCTGCCGGAGATGAAGAAGCTCTACGTGGGCTTCGACAAGAAGTACAAGAACATGACCTGCATGACCTGTCACGGCAGCACGGCCGTGGAGAACAAATACAAGATGCCCAACCCGGAGCTCCCGAAGCTGCCGGGGCCCACCGATCGCCAGGCCTTCATGGCGCTCGCGCAGAAGAAGCCCGAGGCGGTGAAGTTCATGGGCACGCAGGTCAAGCCGGCGATGGTGGCGCTGCTGAACCTTCAAGCATGGAGCCCCGCCACCCCGAAGGGTTTCGCTTGCTACAATTGCCACACCATCGCGGAAGGCACGCCGGCTGCCGCTCCCGCGGCAGCGCCTGCGGCTCTCAAGGCCGCCGGCGGCGGCTGGTAGACGATCGCTTCTGATAAGTTGGTCGGCGAGGGGACGACGACGAAGATGAAGGAACGGATTGCTCTGGGGGTGATCTTGCTCGCGGCGGTCGGTTGTGGCTCCAGCGCCGCGAGCCCCGATGGCGGAGGCCACGGTGGCTCCGGCGGGGTCACCGGCGGCGGTGGCGGCAAGGGCGGCAACGGCGGCTCGGGTCCGTGCCAGCCGATCATCCCGGGCGACGGCACGGCGACCTGGGATCACAACGGCTCCCCCCAGTGCGGCACCATCACGATCGCCCAGCACCTGACCAGCGCCTCGCAGGACTTCTTCGAGTTCGTCGGCGCTTCCGAGAACAACGGCTACGGCATCGGGATCACGGTGGTCTCCTACACCTCGACCCCGCTGGGCGGGACCTACCACTGCAAGAACGACGCGGGCATCGGCGCGCTCTACGTCAACTTCGTCTACAGCACCACGGTGAGTGATTGCACGATCACCATCGACAACCCGGGCGCACCGGGCGGCGCACACGCGACCGGCAGCTTCTCCTTGACCGGGACCGGGTCGGACGGCGGAACGATCGACGTGACGAACGGCGTCTTCGACACGCCGGTCATGGTGCTCGGCGGCTGAGCGGGCTCACCGACGGTCAGATGACGGCGCCGCGGGGGTATAGTGGCGCGCATGGCGACGCAGGGGGCGACTTACGAGCTTTTCTACTGGCCTTCGATCCAGGGGCGCGGCGAGTTCGTGCGGCTGGCACTGGAGGCGGCGGGCGCGACTTACGTGGACGTCGCGCGCTTGCCGGCCGAGAAGGGCGGAGGCGTGAAGGTGCTCGCCACGTTGCTCGCCGAAGCGGACGGCGGCGGGCCGTTCTTCGCGCCGCCGGTCTTGCGCCACGGCGCCGTGACGCTCTCGCAGACCGCCGCCATCCTGCAGTACCTGGGGCCGCGCCTCCACCTGGTCCCCGAGGACGAGGCGAGCCGCCTCAAAGCCAACCACCTTCAGCTCACGATCGCCGACTTCGTGCTGGAGACGCACGACACGCATCACCCCATCGCGTCGAGCCTCTACTATCACGACCAACAAGCGGAGGCGTTGCGCCGGGCGGTGCTGTTCATCAAGAGCCGCATCCCGAAATACCTCGGTTACTTCGAGCGCGTGCTGGAGACCAACGTCTTGGGTGGCGGCCGGCGCACGGTGGGCGCCGCGTTGTCGTACGTCGATCTCTCGCTGTTTCAGATCATGGCCGGCCTCGGTTACGCCTTCCCCCGCGCCCTGGCGCGGATGACGATCGGCCTTCCGCGCCTGGTGGCGCTCGGCGAGCGCGTCGCCGCCGAGCCCGCCGTCGCCGCGTACCTCGCCTCCCCGCGCCGGATCCCGTTCAACGAGCACGGCATCTTCCGGTACTACCCGGAGCTCGACCCGTAACCGCGTCTCAGGCGGTCGGCATCGGCGTCATCTCGACCATCTCGATGAAGCGCTCGTCCGATCTCATCAGGTGGGGGTGATCCTTGAGGATCGCGGCGAGGGCTTCTTGCGACTCGGCCTGGAAGATGGTGAATGAGCCGAGGTCGTTGGCCATCGGTGCAGCATCGGTGGTCGTTACCCGGAGGCTCTTTCCAAGCGGCGCTCCCTGGTTGACGATCGACGCGGAATTCTTGCCTTCCCACGCCCTCCAACCATCGATCATGGCCTGCCGCTCCTCTTTCGAGGCATTCCTCAACGCCTGGAAAGAGGCCAGCGGCGCCCTGCACAGAACCAAAAACTTCTTCATGGGGAATCCTTTCTTGGGAACCTTTTCGAAAGGCGACCTTGGGTCGTCGCCACCGGAGCGCTGGCTTACGCTCTTCCGACGGCAACCGCAAGAGAGCGACCTGTGGGATGCTGCGCGTGCCATGGAGCTTGATTCCGCGTTGGTCGACGATCTCCGGCGCGCGCACGGCGTGCACACAGTGATCCTCTACGGGCTTGTGGACTGCGTGGTTGGGTGAGCTCCATCGACCTCTGGGGGGTTCAGCGATGACGAAGGCTCTAGATCGCATCTTGGTGTCGGCGGGGATCATTGTGGCCGTCTGCGCGGTGGCGCGCGCGGAGCCTGTCGCGTCCCCGGTCGCGCCTGCGACCGCCGCGCCGTACCCCCGGAACAGGCTGGCGCTGGTGTTGGGCATTGGATCGCCCTTTGGTGAGGTCGGGCTGTCGTACCAGCGGCAGCTCGCGCCCTCCTTTGCGATCGAGGGTGGCGTCGGGGCGGGTCTGACGGGAACTCAATTCCCGTTGCTGGCGAAGACCATGACCGGAGGCGGGCAAATGCACGTCTACCTCGAGGTCGGTCCCTCGCTCTCGCTCAGAGAAAGCAAGACCGCCCTTTGGGCGGTCGCGGAAGTCGGGCTCGAGCTATCGCTCGGCAACTGGATCGTGGCTTTTGGCGCCGGCGCGACCGTCATCGTCGCGGGATCGGTCCCGGATTTCTGCTTCGGGTTTTGTGACACCTACTCGACGCTCGATCGCGGCTTCTGGATTCCCGAGATTCGGCTCACCTTGGGCCGCCGCTTCTGAGACGCATCCCTATTTCGCGTGCGTCACGACGTGAAATCCTTCGTCGCTGGTCGGGGGCGCGAAGTAGGAAGTCACGGCGTGGAAGAGGTCGTCGGCGACGTGGCCCCAGTAGATGCCGGCCGGCTGTTCTTCATTGCGCCGATGAATGTTGGTCAGACACTCGGCGTCGCTCGCCTCGATGACGTGCAACAGGTGGTCTGCCCCTGCCGCTTCGAAGACGGAACGCACCCATTGCCTTCCCTTCACGGTGTTACCGGCGAAGTCGAAAACGACCGAGATGCCGAGCTGCAACAGTCGACTCGCGAGCGGGCCGATGACGTCGCGGCACCGCGAAGCTGCGTCGAGGTAGTCCTCGAGAGAATGAACCTCGAAGCCCAGCCTGGAGATCCATTCGTCCTCGCAGATGACGACGGCGGGCAGGGTCCGCCCCAGCTCGCGCGCCAGCGTGGTCTTTCCGGCCCCCGCCTTCCCACAAATGAAGTGAAGCGTCGCCACGCGACATTCGTAGCATGGTGGGCGGATGCGTGAGGAGCAGGTCTCCGCGTCTCAGGGGGTCGGCATTGTTGCGGTCCGACACGGGCGGGCCACCCGGGCGGCGCCAGGATTGCCGATGCGCGATCCTGATAGTCTGCCGGTCATGTGTTTGATCTGCTCGCCGGGTTGGGTCACGGCTCGGCCGGGCGCCAGCCGATGAAGCCGGTCATACTGGTCCCCGTCATGATGGCCGGGTTCATCGGGGGAGGGCTGGCCCTACGCACGACGATGGCGGGCGAGGGCGGCCTGCCGACGGTGAGCGCCGAAGCCAAAGGCGACCTTCCCGGCTCGCCGGCCGCCGCCACGACCGAAGATCCCGCTGGCCCGGTGGCCGTCCCGCCGCCGTCGGAAAAGGCGCTCCGCTACTACCGCAGCGGGAACGTCATCTGGACGATCGAGCAGGTGCTGGGGCTTGCGCTGCCGGCGCTGTTGTTGTTCACGGGCCTATCGGCGCGCCTGCGGACGTTCGCCTCCGGCCTCGGCCGCGGCCACTTCTATCCGACGCTGGTCATCTATCTGGTGGTGCTGTCGGCCTTGTTGTTTCTGATCCAGCTGCCGCTTTCCTACTACGTCGGCTTCGCGCGCGAGCACGCCTATGGCCTGTCGACGCAACGGTTCGGCAAGTGGGCGGGGGACGAGATCAAGGGACTCGCGATCGGCCTGGTGGTGGGCGCGCTGGTGCTGTGGGTGCCGTACCTGCTGCTGGCGCGCAGTGAGGCGCGCTGGTGGCTCTGGACGGGCGCGCTGTCGTTGCCGTTTTTCACGATCGTTTTGCTGGTGACGCCGGTTTTCATTGCGCCGCTCTTCAACAAGTTCGGTCCAATGAAGAACCAGGCGCTCGAGGGCGAAGTGCTGGCGGTGGCCGCGCGGGCCGGCGTCGAGGGGGCGCGGGTCTACGAGGTCGACAAGAGCGTCGACACCGAGAAGGTCAACGCCTACGTGACGGGCGTCGGCAGCACCAAGCGCATCGTTCTGTGGGACACGCTGCTGGCCCGCCTCACGCCGCGCCAGACGCGCTTCGTGGTGGGGCACGAGCTCGGCCACTACGTGCTCGGCCACGTCTGGCTCAACATCTTGATCTCGTCGGGGCTGACACTGCTCGGCCTTTACGGCGTGCACCGCACGGCCGACCTGCTGCTCGGCCGCTTCGGCGCCGCCTTCGGGTTCACCCGGATCTCCGACGTCGCCTCGATGCCGCTCTTGATGATGTTGCTGTCGCTGTTCTCGTTCGTCATCGCGCCCGCGGTCCTGGCGCTGTCGCGCCACCACGAGCACGAGGCCGATCGCTTTGGCCTCGAGCTGACCCACGACAACCACGCCGGCGCGACCGCGTTCGTGGCGCTGCAACAGCAGAACCTGGCGGTGCCGCGGCCGGGCTGGCTCTACAAGGTGTTTCGCGCCAGCCACCCGCCCATCGGCGAGCGCGTGGACTTCATCAACGAATATCGGCCCTGGGAGACGGGCGCGGCGGAGCAGTACGGGGACAAGTTTCGGCGTTAGCCGGCTCAGCGGCGATCGAGGCGCAAGCAGACGTGCGGGCCGGGGGCCGCCGGCTCGCCGCCGGCGAGGCGGGCGCGCGACGGCGGCGCGGCCGGGTCCACCGCCACGCAGATGCTGGCGTCTCCGGGACCGGTGATGCGGAAGGAGGTGGGGAGCGGGATCCGGTTGCCGCAGCCGATGAGCGAAGCGGCGCCTGGAAAGGCGGGGCCGTCACTCTGCAGGACGACGAGATCGGCGTAAACGTGGAGAGGGGGCGCGCAGGTGAGGAGCAGCTTGAAGCGATCGCCGGCGGCGAACGAGGTCGGCTCCCAGGCGATCGATCCGGCCCGCTCGCGCACCAGCTCGATCGTCACCTCGCCGCCCTTGACGGCGATCCGCCGCCCGCCGAGGTGCGGGTCGTCCCCGGGTCGCGCCCAGACGACGAGCAAGACGGCGGCCGCCGTCGTCCACACCGCCGCGAAGGCGAGCCACCCCGGGTGTCGCGTCGTCGACCGAGACGGCAGCGCGGCGGGGAGCGGCGGGAGCTGCCGGCCGCCGTCTGCCGCGATGAGGTCGGCGCGCGCGCGGCAGCCGGGGCAAGCGGCCAGGTGACCGGCGATCTCCGTCCGCTCGTCCAGTCCCAGCTCGCCCAGGGCATAGCGCTCCAGACGGAGCCAGGAGACGGGGAGGCAGGAGACGGCTTCCGTCACGACACGTCCTTCTTCACGACACGTCCTTCGGGCCCGCGGCGGGGCCGGTGCCCGCGAGTCGTCTCGCCTCGTCGCGGACGCGCTTCAACCGCCGCACGATCGTCTTCCGGCTGGTCCCCAGCAGGGCCGCGATCTCCTCCTGGGTCATGTCGTCGATGAAGTGATAGACGAGGATCTCCCAGGCCCGCGCGTCGAGGCAGCGCGCCAGGCTGCCGAGGAGCTGCCGGTCGAGGACGATCTCGTCGACGTGGCTCCCCGGCACGCCCCGCAGCGTCTGGTCGTGTCGCGAGAGCAATCGTCCCCGGTTGCCCCGATCGCGCAGGTGGTTGAGGCAGCGGTTGGTGATCGCGCGATAGAGATAGGGGAGGTCGGCCGCCGCGCGCGGCCGCTGGATCAGATCGAGGAAGAGGCCCTGCACCAGATCCTGGGCCTCGTCGCGGTCCTGCAGCATGCGTTCGGCCTTTCTCAACAGCGCGGGTCCATAACGCCGGTAGAGCTCCATCAACGGGTCACGGACGCTTCATTGGCAGGTGGCGGGCCAGGCGACGCACGGGCCGGTGTTCCCCGCACACGGCGTGTCGGCGTCGCAGGCGGCCAGGGTCTGCGAGCAGACGGTGGAGGCGGCGCAGGCGCCCGACGTGCACTCGGCGCCGGCCTCGCACCAGGCGCCCGCGGGGCGGTTATCGAGCGGGATCGGCGCGCCGGTGCAGCCGTCGCCACTATTGACCTCGAGGCGGGCGAGCACGGCCAGGCCGTCGCTCTCCTTGCTGATCGTGACGGCCAGCGAGTCGTACCAGGTCGGCGCCGAGATCAGGAAGGTGAGGGGCTGCCAGGCCGCGCTCGGGATTCGCTGGCGATACTGGTTCGTGCCGTCGCCGGTGAAGGACATCTCGACGTAGACGCTGGCCGCCGGATTGAGGTTGGCGATCACCTTGAATTCCAGACAGGCGACCGAGCTGATGTCCGTCTTCTGGGTCAGGGTGACCTGCGGGCCCAGCAGCGAAACGCCGTAGTCGTGGTCGTTCCATGTCGGGACCTTCTGGATGTTCCCCTGCACCGTCTCCCAGTGACAGAGCTCCGCGCCGCACCAGTCGTCGAAGCTGGGGTCTTCGTCGAGCGGGCAGGCGGCGGTCGTCAGGGCGAGCAGCGCGAGCAAGAGCGGAGTGGTCGGCATTTTCGGCGTTCTCGATGTTCTCATTGGGAAGCGCTCCTAGAAGACCCAGCGGGTTCCGAGTTGGACGGCGAAGCCGCCGCTGTCGTGGGTGTCGCCGAGGTTGTTCTTGATGATCGGCGCGTAGTAGGTGGCGGCCTGGACCAGCAGACCGAGCGAGCGCCAGGGCATGTAGGCGGCCCCGACCTTGGCGCCGAGGTAGTAGCCGAAGAAGGTCTGGCGGAAGGTGCCGGTGGCGTCGCTCCAGTTGGTGAGCCCGAGGGCGGGACCAGCGCTGACCTGCGCGTAGGGGACGAGGCGGCCGCGCAGCACCGGGCGGGCGCCGCGCAGGCCGGCGCCGAGGCCGTAGCTGGACCAGCCGAAGCTGGCGTCGTCGCCGTCCAGGCCGCCGCTGCGCGAGTGGTTCTCGGCGTCGAGCTCGAGGAGGTCCAGGGTGAGCGCGAAGTGCCGGTCGAGCGCGCGGGAGGCCGTCAGCGAGATCTGGTGCGAGAGCCCCAGCCAGACGTTCCCACCGAACTGGTTGAACCCGAACTGGCGCATCACCGAGACGTAGCTGTCGTCCCGCCCCTGCAACACGCCGAGCGACAGCTCGAGGCCCCAGCGCGCGGTCGCAGACCCGCCGCCCTTGATGCTCCCCCCGTCGAGCGCCGCCGGGCGGCAGAGGGCGACGTCGAAGGTCACCGTCGACTGCTCGGCAAGGGTGACGTCGCACTCCCGGATCTCGTCCCCCTGGCGCAGCAGCACCGTGTAGGGGCCCGAGGGCACGGCGAGGCGGACGGAGGCGCCAGGAGCCTTGTCCAGCTCGGCGAGCACGGAGCCGCTCGGCCGGTGCTGGATGAAGAAGCGACCGGCTATTCGGGCCGGCACCACGAGCTGCGACGAGGCGAACATCGGCCGGGTCAGCACCACGTCGCCTTTCCCTTTGAGCGCCGTCTCGAGCGTCGCGTGTTGCGCCCCCACCGCCGTGGCCGCCGTCCCGGTGAGCGTGCGGTTGTAGGTGTAGCGGTAGGCCTCGTCGAGGCTGACCTGGCCGTCTTGATTCGCGTCGCCGGCACCGCGCAGCGCCAGCAGCAGGTTGTGCGTGAAGTAGGACGAGGCCAGCTCATCGGATTCCTGACTCAGCTCGCTGGCGGTGCTGGAGGCCATCACCGCCATCCCGGCCGTGTTGAGGCGCGCCACCGAGTTGAAGGAGAAGTCCGCCGTCGCCTCCGCCCCCTTGATGCGCGAGAAGGCGCCGCTCTGGCAGGCGTCGACGATGACCACGGTGAGCGTGCTCGGCAGCCGCAGGATCTGCTGGCGGAGCTCGGCGAGCGGCAGCTCTTCGCGTCCGAGCGTGATGGCATCGGCGCGCGCGTGCCCCGAGTAATAGAAGATGAGCTGGGCCTGTTCCCCGCGCGCGGCCCGTTCTTGTAGCCTCTCGCGCAGCGACGCGAGTGCGGCCATCAGCTCGGCGCGCCCGGGGTGGAGCGCTACGGCCAGGTGCTCCCCCGGATAACGCCCGGCCTCGCGCAGGACCGCCGCCAGGGCGGTCGCGTCGCGCTCCGCGTAGCGCAGCTCCTGTTGCCCTGGACCGGCGGCATTGCTGCCGACGATCAGCGCGTAGCTGGTGGGAGGCGCTTCCGGTTGGTCGGCCCGGGCGGCGCGGGGGAGGGCGAGCGCCAGAGCCGCCGCCCCGAGAAGGAAGGCCAGAGATCGCGCGCCAGACGACGGTCGAAGCATGACGTTCCGCGGTTCCATTGTGCTCTCAAAACACGCGAGCCTGGGCAGATGGGACAGCGGGGCTTGCGGGTGGTCTGATCGCGCATTAGAGAATCATCCATGAGCGAGGGTCCTCGCGTTCTGGAGAAGCGCCTCTATACCGCCACCGCGACGGCCACCGGCGGTCGAAGCGGTCGGGTCACCAGCGACGACGGCATTCTGGACATCGTCGTGGTGCCGCCGAAGGCGATGGGCGGCAGCGGCGCGCCGGGTACCAACCCGGAACAGCTGTTCGCGGCCGGCTATGCGGCCTGCTTCGGGAGCGCCTTCGCGCACCTGGCACGGCAACAGAAGATCACGACCGGGCCGCTGAGCATCACCGCGCACGTCTCGATCGGCCCGGCGGGCAAGGCTTACGGCCTGGCGGTCGAGCTGGTCGCCGACGCCCCCGAGCTGCCGCGCGAGCAGGCGGAGGCGCTGATGCACGCCGCGCACGAGCTGTGCCCGTACTCGAACGCCACCCGCGGGAACATCGTCGTGGAGCTGCGGGTGGCCGAGCGCTGACGGGGGGAAGCCGATGTCGGCCGCGACGCCGCGCCGACGTGCGGCGGAGCTGCGGTACCATCGTGTCGTGACGCCGCCGTTCCCACCGCCCGCGCCGCGCGCCTTCCGGCTGGGCGCGCTCGACGCGGGGACGGCGTTCTTGCTTTTGTTCGGCGGGATCTGGGGGCTCATCGGGACGATCCTGGCGATCGTCCTCAGCGTGGCGGGCGGGCCGTTCTGGAACGACCTGATTCTCGACCGCCGCGGCGTCGTGGCGGAGGCCCGGCTGACCTCCGTCGAGCCGACCAGCATGCATGTGAGCGGCGGGTCGATCTACCGGATCGGCTACACCTTCGTCGACGCCACCGGGAACCCGCGCGCGGGCTCGACGGGGACCACGCACCCGGAGACGATCGTCGGCGCGGGCCACCAGGCGCCCCTGGCGATCGAATACGACCCGCAGGCGCCCGGGCGGTCGCGGCTGCGGGGTGAGCGCGCGTCGGTCATCGGGCCTTTCGGCTTGTTGCCGCTCGGATTCGCGGTGGTGGGCGCTCTGCTGTTCGCGCTCGGCGGGCGCCGGGCGGTCCGGCTGCGCGCGATCTACGTCAGCGGCCAGGCGGCACTCGCGACCGTCACCGGGATCGCGTCGAGCTTGATGCGGGTCAACGGCCGTCGCGTGATGCGCGTCGAGTACGCCTTCGACACCCCGTCGGGCCGAACGCAGGGACGCACCACGCTGCGCGCGCCGCCGCCGGTCGGGGGGACGCTGTGGGTGATCTACGACGAGGGGGATCCGGGGCGTAACGTGGCGGCGTGAACCGAGATACTGGGGTCGGGCGAAGGAGGCCAGCCGCATGGTACGCTTACGGAGTCATGGGCATTCCGCAGGAAAAGCGGCCGACGACGTTGGACGAGGCGCTCCGGGACCTGAAGGGCGCGCTTCACGTCGCGACGGAAACGGAGGCGGCGACGGAGTTGCGGTTGGCGGCGGCGGTGAAGCTCTACGAGATGGAGCGCCTTTCTGCCGGTGCTGCCGCCGAGCTGGCGGGCCTGGACAAGTTCGAGTTCTTGAAGCGCGTCGGCGACTGCGGCGTTCCGGCGTTCCGGCAGTCCCCTCAGGAGCTGGACGAGGAACTGAAGATCCTCCGCTCGCTCCGTGGCTGACGTCGTCTCGAACACGTCGCCGCTGTCCTACCTCCACAAGCTCGGGTGCTTGGAAATCCTACGGGATCTCTTCGGCACCGTCATCGTGCCCACTGCGGTCGTGGTTGAGCTCCGCGACGGACGAGAACGGGGCCACGATCTTCCCGATCCGGAGTCGCTGGCCTGGGTCACGGTCGCGCCCGCTCAGCCGCTCTCGCTGCGGCTCTCCACCATTGGGAACCTTGATCCCGGCGAAGCCGCCGTTCTTGACTGCGCTCTCTCCTCGCCGAGTCCGCTCGCGATTCTCGACGAGCGCATCGCCCGCCGAACGGCGAAGGTCCTGGGTATTCCGTGTGTTGGAACCATCGGCGTCCTCGTGGAGGCGAAGAAGCGCGATCTCCTTCCCGCCGTCGCTCCCCTGTTCGCCGAGCTGGAGCGCCTCCGGTTCAGATTTTCGCCTCTGCTAAGAGCCTGGGCTCTCGAAGAGGCCGGCGAGCGCACTTAGCGCCGATGAGCAGAAGTCAGCGCGTGGCGGATAGGACATCCCGAACCTGCCAAGCGCGGCGGTCGCACTGCTGCAGGCGCGCAGGCGTTCGCGCGGGGAGAGGCTGAGCGCCCATTCGAGCAACGCGCCGTCGATCTCACGCGCCGCCTCCAGGACCAATGGGTCGAGCGCCGGTTGCCTAGAACGGTCATCTGTCGCGGGCGACGGCAGCTTTGGTCCGTCGCCCATTCTTCCCAAGTCCGAATGCCACATCGAGACGTCGCCTGCCGCTTCACCCAAAGAAGATACCGGTGGGATCCTTCTCGACCTCTCGGAGCAACTCGAGGAAGTCGCGCCGATCCTCCAAGCCATCATAGGCGTGCCAGCGCAGGTTTCGGTCTGACCAGAAAAGAGTCCATGACCCGCGCTTAGCGTTGTACCTGAATTTGGCGACGCACCGGCGCGCCTTTGCCGTCTCGACGCGCCGGCCGGCGCACACAAGAAGGGAAAATTTGGAGTCGGCTGACGCTCTTTCTCGACGATCCGGAGATCTGGCTGGACAACAACCGCACCGAACGCGGGCTACGCGGGCCAGTGATCGGGCGCCGGAATCACTTCGGGTCCAAGTCCGCGCGCGGACCGTCGTCGCCGCGACCATGTACAGCCTCGTCGAGTCCGCCAAAGCCGCCGGCGTGGATCCCATCGCCTACCTCGTCGAGGTCGCGACCCGCGCGAAGCGGAATCCGGGCGCCGTCCTCCTGCCCGCCGATTTCAAGACTGCGCCGCAACGTCAGCCTGCACGAGATTTGGAACCGCGTCACGACGGGCTACAGCGAGGCGACACTATAAAACGTCGGGCCTCACGGTCGATCCGAGTGGTGCGGCTTGCCGACGACCTTCTTTCCTATCCACCGCTCGGTCCCGAGCGCGTCGTCAATCTCGTTCTCGACGTCAAACAGCCAATCCGGCGTTTTCCCGCAACCGTCATAGTGATCGATCTTTTTCGTGTTGGTTCCACCAGGCACCTGGAAGGTCATCAAGGTCCAGGACAGGTCGGTCGCGCCCCTGCAGTTGCAACAATCGGGGGGTAGCACGGAGAGGCGCTCCAGGCTCGACCGAACCCTTGCTATCGCAGGACGCTCGACCAGCACGTCGGCATGGCCCGGG
>CAYTTF010000040.1:0-20326 GCA_964440665.1 uncultured Myxococcales bacterium
AAGCCGGGTTGTACGACGGCACCCGGTGCCGCGGGGCCAGGGTAGGCGGTCGGCGACAGCGGGATCATCACGCGGGGAGCCCGGGATGCGCGGAGCACGATCGACCCATGCACCGGCTGCGCCAGATACGGCAGCTTGTCGCCCGGGCTGGCGACCACCTGCCCGACCACCGTCACCAAGATCTTCTTCGACGAGGCGATGGGCTGCCCGTCCAGGCTGGTCAGCGCGACCGCCGCCTTCGGCGTCTCGATCCGGAGCTCCACGTCGCGAAGCGAAATGGCGCGACCGCCAATCCACCCGACCGCGGCCTGGCTCATGGGCGTGTTGATGGTCTCGACGCCGGCTCCCCAGTCCCGTTCCAGCTCACCCGTATCGGAGCGCACCTTCGTCGCGTCCGGCGCAAGGAAGTCCTGGTCCGGGTCGGTGACGATGGTGGCGTCCGCCGCCGGCCCGGTGGCGGAGTCATCCCAGGTCACCTGCGGAAGGTTGGGCAGGGCCACCTCCAGCCGGCTCTGCTCGAGGATGGTGCGCAACGCGATGCTGCTGGCCGGGGTGATGTCGGTGCCATAAAACAGATCCTGTGTCGGGCGGAAGCAAAAGGTTCGGCGCGCCTGCATGACGTGGTGCTGCCGGAACATGACCGCCGCGGCCGGCATCAGCGCCGTGATGGCCGGGTCGTAGCTGGTCGACCAGGTGTCCGCTGCCGAGGGGGCGTCGTTGCCCCCTTGGTTGTAGGCAAATATCATCGGTGCATCCCAACCTTGAAGATCGCCGATCGCCGCCACATAGAGCGGAGCGACGAATCGGTCACGCTTGGGAGATTCGACGTTCCACTCGCTCACCGACAGGGGCTTGCCGACCAGCTGTGCGGCGCCGATCCAGGAGACGAAATTCGCTTCGAAGCGGGGATCTGCGCTCAGGCTCTCCGGGTCGCCGTAGGAATGAACGTCGATGATGTCGCCCGCGGCCAGCGACGCCAGGCTGTAGAGAGGCTCTTCGCCCCAGTAGCTGGTGCCAACCATCAGGCCTTTGAAGCCGATCTCGTTGAGCTGGGCTTTTGCGCGCTGAAAGAAGCGCGCCTCGATGTCGGCCAAGACCAGTTTGGCCGGTCCCGGCTCCCAGAGGCGAGACGCATCGCCCGCCGAGATGCCCAACGTTCCCGCCGATGTCTCGATCGCCGAGCGCAACATGCCGCTGTGTATCGGGTTCCCTTGATCGGGCAGCATCAAGTTCCCGAAATGTCGGTTCAGATCGTCCTCGTTGGTGACCAGCGCCGCCACGATCGCCGGATCGTCCAGATAGGATCGGCCGGTATAGCGGTTGCGGCGCGCCAGATACTGACGCGCGAACGTCTGCTCCAGTACCTGCAAACGCGGATCGACATAGTCGAATCCGCGTCCTGAAGGTTCCGATTTGGTGAGCTCGGCGAATCCCGTCACGCCGTCTCCCGGACGAAACTTTCGGGCGACCTTCAGATCCATCCAGACGTAAACACCCTGGTCGCGCAAGCACTTCACCCACCAATCGATGGCGTCCAGAGCGGCATCGTTCAGGGTCTGTGTGGTCTCGCCAGCTGCGAAGACATTGGGGGACACCCAGTCCGAATCGTGGTGGTGGATGCGGACGAGGTTGTATCCCAGCGCGGCGATGCGCTTGGCCTGGTTGGCGACCTCCGTCTTCGAACCCGTGAACAGCGTATAGGCGGCCAGGGTGGTCCCCCAGAATCGGGCGACCGTGCCGTCCTCGAACACCAGCCGATCCCCGCGCGCGCTCAGGCGACCGTGCGTGCCGGCCGGACGATCTCCGTCGTTGAGAAACCCGACGTCGATGGGCCATTTGTCCCAAACCAGGGTGTCCGGCGTCCAGCTCGAGGTGGGCTCGTAGCCATACCGTTCGGCGATTGAGGGCTGAACCGTGCCGCCGTGGGGGAGGCGAATCGTCATCGTCCAGTGCCGCTTGCCCGCAGCCAATCGCCCCTCGTCGAAATAGCAGCGGATCTGTCCTCTTCGGCCCAGCTCGAAGTGGACCGATGCCATCGGGGGATCGAATTGCACCGAAAATCCGGCACCCCCCGAGCGGCTCAAGTCGAATCCGCGCTGGTCCGGTCGCAGCGTCACGTCCGGGTCTTGCCCCTCCAGGACCGATGCGTCCAGCTTCAGATTGAACTCGATGCCGCCCCGAACGTCGCTGTCCACCGCTGTGCTGTTTTCGACCGTGTAGTCGAACGACAGCGCCCCATCGGCCTTCTGGACAGCGCCCTCTATCCGCACCCCCAGCGCAGGCACCTGCACCGAGAAGGCGTTCTTTCCGCCGGCCGCGCCGCGCGGGTGCTCCTTGGCCTCCGGGGCGGCCCAGGACCAGCTCTTCCCCCAGTAGACGTAGTGGAAATTGCCGACCTCGACGTTCCGAAATCGTACGCCGGCTGTTCCGGCCTCGCCCACCGACAGGGTCCAGGCTGAGTCTCCTGCCGCGGCTCCGCCGCCCACCGGGTGGGCGGCCCGTGCGCGCATTTTGAACCGGACGCGTTCGTGGGCGACGATCCGGCGGATTGTCCTTGATCCCCCGGCCAGCTTGTATCCGCCGGCCAGCAGCACCAGGCCGACCAGCGCGGCGGCGATTCTCACGGCGCGCAGACTAGCATGTCGGCGCTTCACCGATGGCTCGAGATGCGGGCGGTGTCAGCCGGTTGGTCCGAAGGCGATCCAGTTCAGGCTGTTCGTTCCGGAAAGGGTCACCGGCTGCGCCCAGGTCAGGCCATCGGTCGATCGGTAAATCTTCAGACCGTTGGCGATCAGGTAGGTCCCGTGACCATACGCCAGCGCGCCGCTAACCACGCCGCTGGCCGGATGGTCGGTCCAGGCCCGACCGTCGGACGAGGTGAAAACGTGGCCGCTTGCCAGGGCCGTAAAGTGCCCCTGCGCGAAGATCAGGCCATGGCAGCTCGACCCGAGCGTGGCCCCGGCTGCCCAGGTGGCACCTCCGTCCGTGGAGACCACCACCGCGGTCCCCCCCAATGCCACCACCACGCCACCGCCGTAAGAAAGCTCGGTCGTCGTCGTCGCGGTCACGCCGGTGCTATAGGTCGAGGTCGTGCCGTCGATCGAGGTGCTGCGTTGCCCACTGTCGTTGGCCCCCACCAGTCGGACGGCACCATCGCCCACGGCGATCAGCCCATCCGGGGCATGGCCGGCCGTCGTGTCGATGCTGTGATTCTGCCAGGCGATCGCGTCGGGGCTGACGGCCCGCAGTCCATAGCCGCCCTGCGCGACGTATTTTCCCTGGGCATAAACTACCGCGCCGATCCACTGGTTGATGGCGTTTACCCCGTGATCGGTCCAGGTGGTGCCGTCGGGAGAGGTCATCGTCCGGGTCCCGATGGCCACGAACTCCTGGTTTCCCCAGGTGACGCTGCGCAAGTTATCGCTGTCGTCGCCGCCGTTGGCTTCGAGTTGCACGTCACCGCTCCAAGAAACGCCGTAGTCGGTCGATCGAATCCGGCGGCCCCCAGATCCGACGGCCACGAAAATCCCCGGCCCCTCGTTGGTCGAAGAGGATCCGTCCGGCGAGCCGCCAGGCGCCAGGTCCAAGGCAGCGTCGGGCATCGACGGTGCGCCTCCAGACCCAGACCCACCCTGGCCCGACGATCCGCCCGCTCCAGCGTCCGGATGCTCGCTTCCGGACGAGCAGGCCAGCCCCAGCAGGAGAGGAATGAACCAGCTGGCGGGCGGTCGGAATCGTCTCGTCACGGACCTGACTCCCGGTGAAGCCTACCGGGGACGACGGCAACAAACAATAATGACGTGCGCGCAAGCTGAGCGGAAGTAGCACCCGGTGTAAGCCAAGGCCGACCCGGTGCGACGTGTAAGTGTTGGTTTCATGCGACGTGTAAGTGTTGGTTTCATGCGACGTGTAAGTGTTGGTTTCATGAATTATCTTTTGCACTCAGCCGCTCGGGTTGGCTTGGCTCGGGCGTTATGGCGTGGTACATTAGGCGGCCCTTAACGCCAATGCCGCTCGGTTGGTGCGTAAACGATCGATTTGATCCGGTATTTCGTGGATAACCTTCTCGGTGACGGGGAAGATGCCACCTGATCGCCAAGCGATCGATTTCTCTGGAGTTTGGTCCTTAACCGAACGGAATTGCCCTTAACGCGATCCCCTCGACACGCATCGGCTCGCTTTTCTCGCCACAGTGGATTCGATGAGGACAAAGGCCATATACCGGAAGAGCGCTCCCAATGCGTAGATCTCTGTACGCATCTGGTCTTCTGATCTGCGGCCTGCCCGTGATCGGTGCCTGTGTCGGTAAGGTTGGCGACGGTCCGAACAACGGGGTGGTCAACGTCACTGGAAACGGCGCTCTGGCCTACGCGACGGTCCGGTTGACCAACAACCAGTATCTCAACACGGTACAGGATCTATTCCCGAACGCATCCCTGCCGACTTTGACGTTGCCAAACGAGAACGTGACCGACGGATTCACCAATGCGGCCAGCGGACAAACCGTTACCTCGTTGCTCGTTTCCGACTATCAATCCGCGGCCGAGGCGATTGCCACGACGTTGGCGGGCAACGCCAGCGCGTTTCTGTCTTGCCAGCCGAGCACGACGGCCGACGAAAATACCTGCGCGCAGAGCTTTATTTCTCAGTTTGGCAAGAACGCCTACCGACGTCCGCTCACCAGCGACGAAGCCACGCGGTTCTACACTTTCTATCAGGCCGATCGTGCCAGCGACGATTTTCCGACCGCCATGGCGGCCGTGGTCCAGGTGTTCCTGCAGTCGCCGTACTTCGTTTACCGGCTGGAGGCGGGCCAGACCCCCGGAAATGGGGCCGCCGTCCCCCTCACGTCGTATGAGATGGCCAGCCGTCTATCGTATTTCCTCACCAACAGCATGCCGGACAGTGCGCTCATGCAGGCCGCCGACGCCGATAGCCTGCAGACGGCCGATCAGGTTGAAGCTCAGGCCCGCCGGCTTCTCATGACCGACCGTGCCCGCGCGGCGGCTGCGACCTTCAACTATCAGTGGCTGAAGTTGGTCAAGATGGAAGGACTCACCAAAGACGCAACCGGCTTCCCCTCCTTCACGCCCCAGATCGCCCAGGCCCTCCACGATTCCACGGTCCAGTTCGTGGACTATGCGTTTTGGACTCAGGATTCGTTGGGCACGCTGCTCAATGATTCTCACGCTTTCGTGAACGACAGCTTGGCGCCGATCTACGGTCTGCCGGCTCCGGGCTCGTCGAATCTGCAGCTCGTGTCACTGGACCCGACCCAGCGGGCGGGTGTCCTCACGCAGGCTGGCCTCCTGGCCGGATTGGCCAACACCTTGAACGATTCGCCGGTTCAACGCGGTCTTCTGATCCTCAACAGTTTCCTCTGCGCCGCGCCGCCGCCTCCGCCAGCCGGTGTCAACACGACGCCGCCGGCATTCGATCCCAGCATGCCGACGACGACCCGGCAGCGGATGGAGACACAGCACGCGTTGGGCTCTTGCGCGGCCTGCCACACCCAGATGGATTCGATCGGTTTCGCGTTCGAGAACTACGATGCCCTGGGACAATGGCGAACACAGGACAGTGGGCTTTCGGTGGACGCCAGCTCCAACCTGGCTGGGACGGACGTGGACGGCACCTTCGTGGGCGCGCCCGCGCTCATGCAGAAGCTCTCGCAGAGTGAGCAGGTGGCCCGGTGTGTGAGCTACCAATGGCTTCGCTATTCGCTGGGACTAGACAAGACCCAGGTTGATCTGACCGCCGCCCAGGCGGTCGCGGATAGATTTGTGGCGACCGGCGGCGCGTTCAGCGAGCTGTTGGTGGCTATTGCGAAGAGCGACTATTTCAGGTCGCTCGTGGTGTCGCCGTGAGGCCCTCGATGCATCCGACCCGTCGAAATCTTCTGCGCGCGCTCGGTCTGCTTGGACCGGCATATTTTCTTCCATCTCTGCGGCGGCACGGGGGAGGCGGCGCCCGGGCGGCCGACCCCACCATTCCCACGCGTATCTTGTTTTTCTATACGCCGCACGGGCAGTTGATCCGCCAATGGGTCGCGCCACCGACCGGAGCCTCGGCTCCCACCGAGACCAACTTTGCTCTCGGCCCTTCTCTCCAGCCGCTCGCATCGTTTCAAAATCAACTGACGCTGATCGAGGGGCTCGACTTCCAGTCTGAATATCCGGACACCAGCGCGGCCACCAACGGTCACATCGGCGGTCAGACCCACGCGATGTCGTCCATCGGTCGCGTCGGTCCCTCAGCCGCAGGCGGAATCAGCATCGATCAGCTGATCGCCAACGGCATCAATTCGCCTTCCCCGCTCACGCAGCTTCCCTCGCTCGAGCTTTCTGCGCGCTTCAATGGGGGGATTGCGCCATTCCTGACTTCCTGGTCGGGAGCCAATGCCTTGGTGCCGCCGATGACCGATCCGGCCGCGGTCTATTCGTTGATGTTTCCGAATGGTCCTCCTTCGCCGACGACGGGGACGGACGCGGCCGCGGTCGCGCTGTCACGGCGACGTCAATCCATTCTCGACGCCGTCCTCGGGGAGTTCAACGCGGTGAAGACGCCGCTGTCCTCCGCCGATCGGAGCAAGCTGGATAGCCAAGCCACCCTGATCCGCGATCTCGAGACACAGCTCAGATTGTCTTCGTCGGTGACCTGTACCGCTCCGACCAGCGCGAGCGTGACGGGTCCCTTTCAAACCGCCTGCAAAGCGGGGAATTGCATCCAGGGCGCTGTGACCTCGTTCACGAGCTTGGCCGTCGCAGCCTTCGCGTGCGACATCACGCGGGTGATTACCTTGGATGTCGACACGCTGCCAGATTCGTTGTTCAGCTCCAATCCGAACGTCGCGTCCGCTGGCGGCATCCACCCGTTCTTACACGGGATGGACGACGCGGGTTGGTACTCGAACGACCATTTCGGCACCAAGGGTGCGATTCCGGCGGGCACTCAAGACGCCAAGAACATCCAGACCGCCACCAGCTTCTACGCGATGCATGCGCAGATGATGGCGAATCTGCTCCAGCAGCTCGCCGCCGTCCCCGAGCCCGACGGTTCGACCTTGCTCGACCACACCATCGTCGTCTGGTGCAGCGAGTTCGGGACCCCGAACCATCTATATTTCATGGTCAACTATCTGCTCGCTGGGGGCGGCGCGGCCGGCCTGACGCCCGGGCGCTATTTGAGCATTCCGAGGGTCAAGAGCACCTCGAGCGCGGACTACTACGCGAACGCAGGCGTCCCCCACAGCAATCTGTTCGTTTCCCTCGCCAATCTCATGGGGCTCAGCAACGTCACCACGTTCGGCAATCCCAAGACCTGTACGGGGCCGCTGACACAGTTGACGGGCTGATCGGGCCGGCGCCGGGCAACCCGTCTGGCGAAGCGTGCGCGCACGCAGGCAATGGTCAGGTCTGGCGCCTACCGGTCGGGGCCCCCGATGTCCGGCGCGCTCTTCCTTGCGGCCGGGACGATGCGCGAGGGCACGCCGACGGCGGTCGCTCCTTCTGGAACGTCGGTGAGAACGACGGCGTTGGCGCCGATGGAAGCGTGGTTGCCGATCGAGACTGGCCGGACAATCTTGGCACCAGCGCCCACGTCGACATGTCCGCCCAGTCTGACCCCTTCGGTCAGCGTCACCTGCTGCAAAAGGAGGCAGTTGGGCCCGACCGTCGCGTCGGGATGGATCACGATCCCGTTGGGGTGAAGCAGCAGGAGGCCGCCCCCCAGCTGGCAGTTCAGGGGAATGTCGGCCCCCGTCACGGCGCTCCAGAAACGGTGCTCGACCACCGACAGGTACCGCATGCCGACGGCGAGCGGCCCGCCACGTTCGTGCCAGCTCTGATAGCGCCGCAAACTCTTCAGCAGGCGTCGCGGTGGATCCCAGAGCCGGCGTGGCGCCTCGCGGCTCCAATCGGGAATCTCGGCGGAAATAGGAGGGGTCACGGACGGGCAGAGTTTACACGAGTCGGCCGCGTGTCGAGTGCATGTCGCGGAGCGCATTTGGCGCATCCAGCCGACAGCAGGCGGGACCATTCGGGCAGTCCCATTCCGGCCGTCCCCGCGGCAATCTGCGCGGCCGCGCGGTCGGACCTGGCGCACTTGACGTGACGCGGACTTTTGTTCTTTAGTGGCGCTCGCCGAGTCGGCCATGAAGTTCCCAGATCCCGGTAATGTCGCGTCTCGAACCGCTGGCCCTGGCCGATGCGGGTAGCCTACCTCGTAAATCAGTATCCGAAGATCAGTCACACCTTCATCCGACGGGAGATCCTGGCTCTCGAGGAGATGGGGGTGGAGATCGTTCGGATTGCCATACGCGGGCACGAGACCGAATCGCTGGATTCCGGCGACGCGGAGGAGTTCGGAAAGACCAGATACATTCTGAAGGCGTCCCTGCCACAGATAGTCACCTCGCTCGTGGGCACACTGAGTCGGGGTCCTCTATCTTCGCTTGGAGCCCTCGTTTTCGCGGTCAGGCTCGGGCTGAGATCCGACGGTGGGGTGCTCAAGCACATTGCCTACTTTCTAGAGGCCTGCGTGCTGCGGAGCTGGCTTCGAACCAGCGGGGTGAGCCACGTTCATGCCCATTTTGGCACCAACGCCGCCGCGGTCGCTCTGCTGTGCAAGCGACTGGGAGGACCAACGTACAGCTTCACGGTCCACGGGCCGGATGAGTTCGATCGCCCCCAGCGGCTCGCACTCCGCGACAAGGTGAAGGAGGCCGCCTTCGTCATTGCGATTTCGTCCTTCTGTCGAAGTCAGCTCTACCGCTGGTCACTGTTTCCGGATTGGAACAAAATCAAAATTGTTCGTTGTGCGCTCGATCCCTCGTATTTCGTAGCGGCCGGGTCCGCCATTCCCGAAAAGCCCAGGCTCCTTTGCGTGGGTCGATTGAGCGCGGAGAAAGGGCAAATGCTGGTGGTGCGGGCCGCGCGCATCCTGGTGGACCGCGGTGTCGATTTTCAGGTGGTTTTGGCCGGGGATGGTCCTCTGCGCTCGCTAATTGAAGACGAGATCAAGATGCTCGGGCTGGAAACCGTTATTGAGGTCATCGGGTGGGTGGATAACCAACGGGTGCGTGCGCTGTTGCAGGAATGCCGGGCTCTGGTCGTTGCGAGCTTTGCGGAGGGTCTTCCAGTCGTGATCATGGAGGCCTTTGCCCTCAATCGACCAGTCATCTCGACCTACATCGCCGGAATTCCCGAGCTCGTGGAGAAGGACGTCAGCGGTTGGTTGATTCCCGCGGGCGACGTGGAGCTCCTCGCGGACGCGATGCAGGCGGCGGTTACCGCCAGCGCGCAGCGCCTGATGGAGATGGCCGAGCACGGACGGAAGCGAACCTTCGAGCGTCACCTGACCCGCGTAGAAGCCCGCAAGCTCAAGGAGCTGTTTGAATCGACGTCAGCCCCCCCGGGCCGTTCTTAGGCCAACACCGGGTCAATTCCGGGTCAATCCTGGGCCTGCGGCTGTTTTCCCATCAGTTGCCGAACCAGGATCAGGAGGAACTGGGGATCGCGAATCAGGTAGCGGCCGGCAAGCCGGCGTGGCTCGTGCGCCAAGCGGTAGAGCCATTCGAGTCCCGCGCGCGACATCCAGGCCGGGGCCCGTCGCGCGACGCCCGCCACGAAGTCGAGACCCGCGCCGATGCAGACCAGCACCGCTGGCGCCAGCAGATCGATCGTTTCGGCGCAGAAGACCTCCTGCTTGGGGGCGCCGAATGCCACCAGCACCAGGTCGGGCTTCGTCGCCGCCACCCGCGCCGCGACCTCTCTTCTCTCGTCGATCGGCGATCCCAGATCAATTCGCGGCGCGTCGATTCCCACAATGTTTAGCTCGGAAAAGCGCTCTGTCAGGCGTGTCGCCGCCGTCGCTGCGGAGTCGGGCGCGCCGCCGAGCAGGAAGACCCGCCAATGCCGCGCGGCGGCGCGTTCCATGAGCGGGAGAATCAAATCCGAGCCCGAGACCTTCTCCGGAAGCGGACGACCCAGCAGGCGAGCCGCCCAGACCACGGGGGTGCCATCAACGAGCGATAGGCTCACGGCCTGGTAGGCGCGCCGAAAACGTTCGTCACTTTCGCTCATCACAATATGATCGACGTTGGGCGTAAAAACAGTCCCCCCGGTTCGGGTGGCGATGAGGCTCTCGATGGTCGCCAGGGCGCCGGATAGATCCACCGCGTCAATCGGGAGGTGGCCGATTTGGATGCGCTCGCTCATGCGGCCGTCATGTTATGACATCGTCATGGATTTCGACGAGGCGTCTGGCCTGGGAGAATCGGACTAGCTGAGCTCGCACGACGTGGTTATGTACGATGGAGTTTCGTGGGAATGCCGGTGAATAGCTTTCGAAAGCAGGGCCGCCTGGGACTGGCCGCCCAGATCCTGGAGGACTGGGAGGCCCACGGCAGGGACATGACCCGCCCCGGATTCCAGGCGCTGGCCGTCCATCGCTTCGGGACCTGGAGGATGGGGATCGGTCCCCGAGTCATCCGCGCTCCCCTCAGCGTGCTCTACCGGGTGCTGTATCGGAGCGTGCGAAACTTCTACGGCATCGAATTGCCGTACACGGCGTACGTCGGCCGCCGTGTCGTTTTCGAGCACCAAAGCGGCGTCGTGATCCACGGCTATGCCCAAATTGGTGACGACTGTATCATCCGGCAGGAAGTGACCCTGGGGAATCGGCATCTGGATCGGCCGCTCGATGCGCCCAGGCTCGGCAATCGGGTGACGGTGGGCGCGGGGGCCAAGGTGTTGGGGGCGGTCCACATCGGCGACGACGCCCAGATCGGAGCCAACGCCGTGGTCTGCGACGACGTTCCAGCGGGCGCGGTAGCGGTGGGCGTTCCCGCGCGGGTGCTCCACCATTCCAGGGTCCAGGAAGTAAGGTCATGAGCGACGATCGGTTGGGGGTCGTCGTCATCGGCCGAAACGAGGGCGAGCGGCTGAGAATCTGCCTAAAATCGCTGGCCATACCCGCGACGCGCGTTGTCTACGTCGACTCCGGATCGACCGACGGCAGCACGGCGCTGGCTCGGGGAATGGGTGTCCTCGTCGTCGATCTGGATTTGACGCTCCCGTTCACGGCGGCGCGCGCGCGCAACGCCGGGATGGCCCATCTCGTCGAGGCCGTGCCGGATCTGGAGTGGATTCAGTTCGTAGACGGCGATTGCGAGGTCGTGCCGGGATGGCTCGATTGTGCCCGCCAGGCGATTGCTGCGGACGCTCGCCTGGCTGTGGTGTGTGGCCGAAGGCGGGAACGCTATCCCGGAAGCTCGATATACAATCGCCTCTGCGATCTCGAATGGGATACCCCGGTCGGGCCGGCGGGGGAATGTGGCGGCGACGCTCTGATGCGCGTGGCGGCCGTGCACGCCGTCGAGGGCTACGATGCGTCGCTCATTGCGGGCGAAGAGCCGGACCTTTGCCTCCGGTTGAATCGACTGGGCTGGAAGGTGCTGCGGATCGACGCCGAGATGACGATACACGACGCGGCCATCACCCGATTCAGCCAATGGTGGAAGCGGGGTGTGCGGGCCGGTCATGCCTATGCAGAGGGAGCAGCCCGTCACGGTCGTGGGCCGGAGCGGCACCGCGTCCGGGAAGTGCGCAGCAATTGGTTTTGGGGCCTGGGAGTTCCGGCCCTGGCATTTGGGCTCGCGCCGACGACTGGCGGACTGAGCCTCGGCCTTCTCGGGTCTTACGGTGTGCTCGGCGCTCGCGTCTACCTTCGGACCCGGCGGCGTCGAGGACTCTCCGCACCCGACAGCCGACTCTATGCTCTGTCTTGCGTGGTCGGAAAATTTCCACAAGCGCTGGGGCAGGCGCTCTATTGGAGCAAACGGGTCATGGGTCGGCGCGCTCGCCTCATCGAATACAATTCTAGAAATGCTGGTTCTGCTCCGCTGCGGGTGGCCCCTTGAGCGCGTTGGTCAGACTGTAACGGACGAAGTCTCGCCCCACGTTGGGTCGAACCTCCCGATTGGAGCGCAACAGACTCAACTTTGCCTTGAAGATCGCATGTCCCAAAATCCAGGCAGCATCGCAGGCCGCGGCGTAAAGCCGGCCGTGGTGCTTTACGAAGTAGCGACGGCGTGATTCGAACCAGTAGCGCGGCATGCGTCGCGTCTGGTCTTTCAATCCGGTCGAAAGCGCGCCCACATGGCCGACGGTTACGTTCGCGACGAAATAGATATTCCAACCCGCTGCCCGTACCCGCTTGGCAAGATCGATCTCTTCGAAATACAGAAAGAATCCCTCGTCGAAAAATCCGGCCGTCGCAAAGACCTCGCTGCGCAACAGCATGCTCACGCCGGAGACCCAATCCACCTCACACGAGTCGGTGAGATCCATCGGCACCACGTGCTTCCGAAGCAGGCGCGTCAGCAGACCGAGCTGGGCGCTTCCCTCCAGCTCCCCCCAGACGGATGGAAAGCGGAACGCCTTGATGATATCGGCCCCCTGGTTCTTTATCAGATTTCCCAGCAAACCAGCGTCCGGGTGATCGCGCATGAAATCCAGCAATCCGGTCAGGGCGCCGGGATCGACGGTCGCGTCTGGGTTCAAGACGTAGAAGTAGCGCGGCGAGCCGTATTTCCCGAGAACGTGCCGGACCCCCACGTTGACGCCGTGGCCGAAGCCGCCGTTATGCCCCGAGGCGATGACCGCGACCCGCCCAGCCCACCTGGCGTCTGCAAAGACCTCCGTCAGTTTCTCGAACGAACCGTCACCCGAGTCGTTGTCGACCACGAGCGTGAGCGGCTCGGCGAGTCGGTCGAGCTCGCCCCAAAGCGAAGTGACGGCGTCGATCGTCGCGGCCGCAGTTCGGTAGTTCACGATGACTGTCGCGATGTCCATTCCGTCAATGACCGAAGTGCCGGCAGACCGATTGTTGCATGAGGCGGTTATGGGATCGACGACCGCAGCAGTCAATAGCTGAACCACCAATCGTCTCGCACTCCAGCGGCGCTTCTGCCATATGATATGCCGACGGTGAGGACGGCATTCGAGCGAGCTCCGGCGGAGGCGATGAGATTCCCGCGAGTCCCGCCCGGTACCGGCCAGGCCGAGGGGCCCGGGTCGTGATCCAGCCGACCACCGTGCTGACGCACTCCCAGCGAGTCATCTCGCTCGGAGACTCGCCGGCGGGCGAAGAGGGGAGGGGGAGGGATCTCCCCTCTGGGCTGGCGGTGGCCGGTGGCTCCGTCGTGCTGCCGGGCCTCCGCGCGGAGGAGCGGCTGCTACTCGGTCTGGTGGATGGGCGTCTGTCGGTGGCCCGCCTGGCGCGGCTGGCGGGCCTCTCTGAAGACGCGACCGCCCGGCACCTTCAGTCGCTCTGCGACCGCCGCGTGCTGGTCCCGGTCGAGACCAGCGAGGTCACGATTCGGGGCAACGCCGGTGAGCCTTTCTTCCGCCTCGGTCCTTACGAAGTCGCCTCGCGCCTCGGACAAGGGGGCATGGGCTCGGTATACGTTTGTCGTCGCTTGGGCGCCGCGGGATTCCGACGCCTGTTTGCCCTCAAGGTGGTCCGCCAGGGCTCAGGTCAAGAGCACGAGGCCGAAAGATCGTTCCTGCGCGAGATCCGCGTGGGGGTACTGCTCGATCACCCGAACACCCAGTCGGTCGTCGACGTGGGCATGTACAAGAATCAACCGTTCTTGGTTCTCCAGTACATCGTGGGGACTAGCCTCGAGGAGGTCTCGTTTGGTCGGCGGGTCCCTCCCGGCGTTCTGGTGACGATCCTGATCGATGTCCTACGGGGGCTCCATCGCGCGCACGAGCTCAATGACGAGCAGGGGAGGTGGCTCGGTCTGGTCCACGGAGACGTCTCGGCGCCGAACGTTCTGGTTGGCATCGACGGGGTTGCTCGCTTGACCGATTTCGGAAGCGCGCGTTTCACCGCTTTCGGGGAGACCGGGAAGGGCGACGCGATTGCCATTGGTAAGCCCGCGTACATGGCGCCCGAACAACTGCTCAAGGAATCGCTGGATGCCCGAACCGACCTCTTTGGGCTCGGCACCCTGATGTGGACCGCGCTCACCGGCCAGGAGCTGTTCGCCGCCGAGAGCTACGAGCAGACCACCGCGAACGTGCTCGGCAAGGAGATCGGCCCGCCCAGCGCCTACGGCGCGCCCGCCTGCCTGGACGAAATCTGCCTCCGGGCGCTCAGCCGCGCCCGCGAGGGACGGCCGCGGACCGCCGAGGATATGGCCCAGACCCTGTTGAAGATCGGCGTGGAAAATGGGCTACTTGCTTCTGCGTCTGCCGTCGGCGAGTACATGCGCCGCGAGGTCAACGAGGGGGACCTCGAGCGCCGTCGCCGGCTCGACGCCGCCTTCCAGGAAGCGGCGACGGCCCCGCTGCCGGTCGTGGCGCCGACGGTGGTGACCGTCAGTGAGCCGGCCGTCGCTGAGAAGAAATTCGCGCGCACCCTGTTCATTCCGCCCCCGGATCGGGGAATGCCTGCGGTCACGCTCTGGCTAAAAGATCGTTGGCGCCGGCTCAAGGATCTTGGTGTTCGGCTCGAGAATCTTGGTGTTCGGCTGAAGGAGCTTGGTCTCAAGCGCAGGGGTGTCATCTTCGTGGTCTTCTGGTCGTCGCTGGCCCTCTTGGCGGCGGTGCTCACCGTTGCCATTGTTCACCACGAGACCAGATCCCGCGCTCGACCGCCGCGGGGCGGCCTCATCCATTGAAGCAAAAGGCCGACGTGATAGAATTCCGACCGCGCGCATGGGGTTTCTGAAAAATGCCTTGGGAACGGGCGGCGGACAGTAGGGATCCGCCAGTGTCGAAGGCCGATCTCGACGCTGACTTGGAGCGGGCGGTGACCTCCGGCGAGGCACTTGCCTACGTGGTCATGTTCAACGGTGACCAGCCCGGGCGCATCTACGCCCTCAAGCGCAACGTCGTCATTCTGGGGCGCGCGGATGATGCCGACGTGCACATCGCCGACGCTTCCGTCTCGTCCCACCACGCGCGGATCATCAATCGAAGCCAGGGCTTCGAGATCGTCGATCTCGAATCCACCAATGGGACCTTCGTCGGTAGAAAGCGGGTCTCCCGTTCCCCCTTGCGGAACGGCGACCACGTGACCGCAGGCACCGTCGAATTCGTGTTCCTCAAGGAGCGTCCTACCAACGCGACGATCCGGTTGCCGGACACCTTTCGGCGGTCACCGGTCGCGGAGACCGCGCTGGTCACGACGCGGCCGCCGGTGATCGCGCCGCGCTTGTCGGTTACTGTGCCCCCTCCCCGGAGCGGCGGCGAGGAGGACCTGTCGCTGGCGGATGCCGTTCGCAAAGCGGCCCGGGCCTATGCGTTCATCCGCGAGCGTCGGCTGCTCATCGCCACCTGGGCAGCGGTGGGCATGGCATTCGGGATTTTCTCGATCCTGGTCGCGCCACCGGGTGTCGTTGCCGCCGGGGAGATCAAGCTTCTGCCGCACCTCACCTTGTCGGCCGCGGGTTCGCGGGAAGACGATCGCTGGCAGAACAACGACCAGGATTCTGGTCAGTTCGTGAAGAGCGCGGAGCGCGCCTTGATGACGCCAGATCTGATCCGCTCGACGCTGGTGAAGTTGGGCTCGCCCGATCCAGCCGACGCCTGGGTCCGCGGCATCGCGACCAAGCTGAAGATAGAAGAGACCGGCGACCACGTATTTCGGGCCACCTACAAGGAAAAGAGCTCGGCTCGGCCCACGCCCTTGGCCTTCCTGAGCGTCCATTTGAAGAACTACGTTCAATCGGAGATCTCCAAATCGCTCCGGGAGCTGAGCGGGAAGGTCGACTTTCTCCGCGACCAGGTGAAATCGGTCGAAACCGATATGGACCATATCAGCGATCAGCGGGCGGGCTTCCGGGAGGCGAACGCCGATCGGCTTCCCGAAGACTCCGAACAGACCCACGCCAGTCGCTTCGAGCTGGAGACACGACGGGCACAGCTGCTCTCTCAGATTCACCAGCTACAAGGAGAGCTGAACGCCGAGCTCGGGCAGCTGAGGAACAACCGGCCCGAGGCCCAAAGAAAGTTCCAGCAGTCCGAGACGTATCGCCAGTCTCTGGCAGAGATCGACCGCAAGCTCACCGATGCCTACTCGCGCGGCCTCAAGGACGGACATCCGGATGTCCAAAGGCTCCAGGAGGAAAAGCAACGGATACAGGCGCAGGCGAAGGACGAAATGCGCACCGCCACGCCGACGGCGGTGCGTGAGTCGGACCCCAACTATCAGCAGGCCCAGAATCAAGCCGAGAAATTGGAGGCAGAGCTTGCCGCTGCGCGCGCCAGCCTGGGCGAAACGGAAGCGAGTCTCGGGGAGGTTCGCCGCGTGGTTCAGGATCTGCCCCGGGTCGAGCAGCACCTCGCGGACCTGGAGCATCGTCAAAAGGCGACCAAGGAGCTCCACGCCGATCTGTACTCGAAGCTCAAGCAGGCCGAGATTCAACTGAACCTGGAGAAGGTCTCGGCGGAATCTCGCTACGACATCTCGCCGCCCCGCCTGGAACGGCCCAGGCGATCGAGCACACTGGCCTTGCGCGCGGGTCTGGGGCTGCTCTTCGGGCTCTTCGTGGCCGGGATCGCCGTTTTGCTGTTCGAGGCGCGGAGGGTGATCGCCCAAACTTTGACGGCCACGCGGGTCTCCTCCCGGATCGTCTCCTCGCGTGACCGTCCACGTCGTAGGTTTTGATGCAAGCTCGACGGGTGCAGGGCGGTCGAATCGGTTTGGCTGCGGTTTTCAGTCTGGTTTTCAGTCTGGGATGCCTGGCAGGCTGTGTGACGGAGGGCTCGTTCGTCTCGGTCCAGGACCTTCCTATTGTCGCCGAATCTCAGGGTCTGATCGGGCCGCGGGATGTTCTGTTGGTTTCGGTTCGGAATCAGCCCAGTCTCTCGGGCGAGTTTCCCGTCGGAGATCACGGCGAATATTCACAGCCGACGCTCGGAACCATCGCCGTCGCCGGGAAGACCACCGAAGCCGTGGTGGCGGATCTGCAGAGCCGGCTCAAGGATCTCTTGGTCAGGCCGGAGGTGACGGTCTCCATCGTCAAGATCGCCAACGTCCGCGTGAGCGTGGTGGGCGAGGTGAAAACGCCGGGCTCTTACGAGCTCACGCGCGGTCGCGGAATGATCTCGGCGTTGGCCGCCGCCGGCTGGCTGACCGAGTTCGCGAACGGGGACTGGATCTTCGTGATCCGTTCCAGCGGCGGGCCGCTCCAACGCATTCGCTTCAAGGCGCGCGAGCTGATTGCCGCGGAGCCTCACGCCACCGGTTTCCGCCTCCAAGACGGAGACACCGTGGTCGTAGAGTAGGCGCCGGCCTTGGGCGCGGCCTTCGTTGCCCTTCTTCTCATTGCGGCCGAGCCGACGTTCCAGTCGGGCGCCGCCAGCGAATCGCGCCGGGTGGGGGAGCCCCTCATCTTGAACACCTTCGGCGTCCAGGTCAGCGCCACCAGTGAATCGCGTGTCGGCGAGGCGCCCATCCTGGCCGGGGCGAATTCCCAGGCGTTCGTGGCCGAGATCCTGATCCCGCGCCTGGGGTTGGAGCTTCGTCGGCCAGACCTCATCTTCCAGCTGTTCTACGCGGTCCGCTTTTATTGGGAGAATCCGAACCCGGACTCGACGCCAGACCCGATGACAGGGCTCGAGAGATCGCAGTGGGCGCCGCTGATTCTCCACACGGCCGGGCTCAGTCTCGACACCCGCGCCTCCCGACGGGTGTCGCTGGCCGCGACCGCCACCGGCTCGATCGGCAGCCCGGACTACACCACGCTGCCGCAAATCCTGGGGACGGTCCAGGCCAGCTTGCCGCCGATCGTGGATGTCGCCGCCGTGGACACGGAGGTGCGGGGCGGCTTCCGGGCGACGAGACGCTGGACGCTCAACTTGACGGGCCATCTGTCCTATTGGCATTGGCTGGATGCCCCGCCCGCTTCGACACCGACCACGATGGGGCAGACGATGGTGGCGGGACAAATCTTCATGACCGGACAGACCCTGGTCACCGTGACGCCCGAAGCTGAGATCGTCCTGACGGCGCGCGATTGGTTGGGAATCGGCGCGGCCCTGGGGGCGACATCGTATTCCGACGGTGCCGGCATCTCCACGGCAACGCCGGAGGTCACCTGGAGGACGCGCGTCAGCCCGCGCACGAACTTCAGACTGACCGGCGGCGTGACCTACGCCAAAGCCCTCGGCACCACACCCCAAGGAACCCAGCCGCTCCTCGGAGCGAGCGGGTCCACCGTGGCTCCCATCGGCTCCTTCGAGCTCTTCTCCAGCCTGATGCGCCACGATCAGATTCTGGTGCAAGGTGGGGTCACCGGCGCCGTCGATTTCTATGTTGATCCCGTCTTCGACAGCGCGGTCTCGCGTGCCTCGGTCGGCGGCCGGTTGACCCTGATATCGTCGCCGCTCTGGATGGCCACCTTGAGGGGTGATTTCGGGACCGCCCTTCGAGACACCCCGTATCAGACCATATTCAATGGGGCGCTCGTCCCAAACGCCGTCCCTCCGGACGAGACGGCATTCTCGGTTGGGCTGTCCGCCCGGCGGTGGATGTCGGAGAACTTGTTGGCCGAGGTGGGCGGAATCTGGGCAGACCGCGCGCCGGCCCTGGTGACACCCGATTTCAAGTTTCACCAACGGCAGCTCTGGATCTATGTCGCCCTCACGGCGACGACACGGCCGATAGCGCGCCTGGCGCACTAGGCGCCGGGCGCCGGGGGACCTCCGTTACTCAGCGACGATCGAGTCGATATGGAAGCTCACGGTTTCCGTGCCGGGGAACGTGCCGCCCTCGGGGCCGGAGTTGGTACCGATCCGGACCGCGACTTCCATGATCTGCGTCGGGTCGAACCCGGGCGCGGCAAAGGCCGGGGTCGAGAGCTTGAATACGACGTCGGTCCAGACGCCGGGATCCAGCTTGGTTTCGTCGGCATTGGCGTAGACAAAGCCGTTGCTGCTGGCGTGAACCTGCGCATAGCCCGAGGTGAACACCGGTCCCCCGTCGACGACCCCATCGAGCCTCACCCTGGCGTGGATGGTCTTTCCCGTCAGGTCGGCGAACGGCGCGATCGCGACGGATACGTCCAGAAGCTGGCCATAGTTGGTGAAGGAGCTGGTCAGCTCGAGCGAGCCGGGGGTGGGATCGCCGACGGCGGAATCCCAGGTCAGCGAGGGGGGAACGCTGGCATCGACGACGTTCGACGTGACGACATACCCTTCGGTCGTCTTGTCGAATGTGTGGCTCAGCAGCGGGGGCGGCGCGCCGCCCGAGCCGTCGGTGAGCGAGTCGATGTGGAAGATCGCGTGGACCGGCGCGGCGAGCGCCCCGCCCTCGGGACCGGAGCCACTCGAGAAGCTCACGCTGAACTGGATGATCTGGCTGGGGTCGAAAGGCTGCGGCTGCGCACCCAGGTTGAGGGTCAGCTCCTTCCACTGGCCCGGCGTGAGCTGCGAAGTGGTCCCGGCGGCGCCGTGGTAGTTGGTGGTGGAATTCGCTTCGAGCCGCGCGCCTCCCGCGAAGGGCGCACCGCCGTCGGCGGCATCGACCATGACCCACACGTGGGCGGTTTTCCCGGTCGCGTCGATGAGCGGGCTGACGTTGAGGCTGGTGAGCACGAACTGATTGAACGCGGTGAACGTCGCGTCGACCTTGAGCGAGCCGGCGTCGGGTTTTCCCACCGCGCCGTCCCAGGTCAGGCTGGGGGGCGCTCCGCCCTCGATGTTCACCAGGTTGCCCGGGCCATTGAAGTTGTTGAGGGTGAAACCGTCGGTCGTGGTGTCGAAGGTGTATGCGAACGCGGCGGTCGCCGCGCCCCCGTCCGTGTTGGAGCCGCCCGCGCCGCCCGCGTGACCACCCGATCCAGCCGCCGCTCCGCCCATACCGCCGATTGCGCCGCCCACACCACCGGCTGCGCCCGCGGCACCCGCTCCGCCCGAGGCGCCACCCTGGCCGCTGGCGCCGGCGGCCGCGCCGCCGCTGCCGCCGTGGCCGGCTGAGCCGGTCGTGCCCGCGTGGCCACCCGTCCCCGCGGTGCCGGTTCCGTTGCTACCCCCGCCGCAGTTCACGTTGAAGAGGAATCCCGCCGCGCCCACGAGACCCGCTACTGTCACCAGCCGCGCTCCAAGAATCTTCATGATCTATCTCCCACGTTTGCGAATGCGCCCGAACAATGCGCCCGGACATTGTAAGAGGTCGACGCGGGCCAGGGCAACATAGGTTTCCAAATTCACCTGTCAACCGGCGGGATTGGGCGGCGGGATTGGGCGGCGGGATTGGGCGGCGGGATTGGACGCCTCTCCGACCTCGGGACGTCTGATGACGCCCTGTGTTG
>CAYTTF010000041.1:0-20256 GCA_964440665.1 uncultured Myxococcales bacterium
GAGCTGTCGAACTTGGCGCCCTTGGCGCCGTCCGTCCAGAGCCAGCCCGTGTAGTGCATCACGCAGGTCCCGCCGACGGCTTGCGCACCGGTGCCGGGCAGGGTGTCTTCATACTGGAGTCCGCTCGCGGTGGTCGTCATTGGCATACCGCTTTTATAGACCATCTGCCGGCGTCCGTCGGTCTTGACTTCGCAGGGCTCACTGGGCACGCTGCCGGTCCGGTCCGTCGGTCCGTCGGTCCACGCTCGGGAGCGAAACGTGAAAAACACGATTCAACACGCGATGGTCATGGTTCTTGCCGCCGCTTTGGCGTCGGCTTGCATCGAAAAACAGGAAGACAAACCGGCGCCCCCGCCGGCGCCCGCGGCTCCCCCTCCGGAGCCAGCGCGATCCGCCCTGGTGCTGAGCCCCTCGGCCAGCTACACGATCGTGGCGGCGGCGAGCAGCAAGTGTGTCCAGTTCATCGGCGTGCCGCCCAACCCGGGCAACGGCGAGATCAGGACCTGCAACGGCTCGAAAGCGCAGGAATTCAAGCTGCAGCCGCTCCCCGGCGGGTACACCACGATCATCAACGCCCAGAGCAACGATTGCTTGGATGTCGTCGAAGCGAGCTCCGACAATGGGGCCGTGGTGGGGCAGTATGGCTGCCACGGCGGTCCGAATCAGCAGTGGATCGTGGCGGACGCGGGCGGCAACACCATCAGGCTGGTCGCGCGGCACAGCGGCAAGGTGCTGGACGTCTCCGAGGCGAAAACCGACGACGGCACGCGCCTGTGCCAGTGGGACTGGAAATCGAGCTCGAACCAGCAGTTCAAGCTGGTCAAGGTCGGCGCCCCCGACGGAGGCACCGACTCGAGCAAAGGCAGCGCGGGTAGCGCGGCGGGCGGCAAGAACGCCGGCAAGAGTGGCAAGCCCAAGAAGGCCGACAAAGCCGAGAAGACCGACAAGCCCGCCAAGCCCGAGAAGCCCGCCAAGCCCGCGGCCCCCGCTCATCCCTGACCGCGGCGGTCCCGGAGATCGACGGGCGTCCGCATCCAGATGGAGGCCCGCGCCCTGAGCCTGCCCTAACCCAGCGTGATCTCTTCGTGCGCCGCGCTGGCCCGCGCCGCGTCGCACTCGCCGCAGTCGGCCTCCGCCGGACACAGAAATACGAGGGGATCCTGCGCGAGGTGCTCCAGCGCCACGGCGACGATGTCCTTGGCCTTGGAGAGCTTGGCCGCCGCGTGGGCGATCGGGCCCTCGCGCTGCAGCCCGCGGGCGTCGAGCCAGGCGTCCATCCTGGAAAATCCTCGGCAGCAGTGATCGGTCTCGGCGATCACGATCGACGTGGGTCGGCCATCCAGGTCGACGAGGCAGGGATGTTCCACGGAATAAGGCACGCCGGCGATGCTCTCGGCGACATGCAGCAGGGTGCTCTCGGCGTGGGTTACGCCGAGCAGCAGGACCTGGCCGTCGAGCTCATGAACGCGGCCGGGCGGGCTCTCGCGTCCGTGGGGCGGCGCCAGCGGTTGCGGCGCACAGATGCGCTCCGCGAGGGGCCCCGCCGCCGCGAACGAGCCGCCGGGGTGCGTGCTGCGGACGACGCCACTCTGTCGCCAGAACAGCTCGGCGGTGATCCCCATGCCGTCGCTGGGCGTCGCGCGCGGATCGAAGATCGTTTCGCCGCTGGTCATCGTGGGCATCACGAGCGTCCCGTCCGATCCGATCGCCTCCCGAAGCGCGGCGATCAATCCCAGCGGACCGCCCTCGACCGGCCGCACCGCCCGATACGACGTGTGCACCAACAAGACGCCGCCGGGCTCGACGCCCAACGTGTGGAGCTGGGTCGCGACGGCCGCGACGTCGACCGCTTTCACGAAGCCAGTCTTGCACCCCGACCGTCGTGGGGGAAGACCGAGACCGCCGCGATCCGGTCACGCCTCTTTTGAATGGAGGGCACGCTCGTCGGATGGCGCCCAGCCCGGCGACGTCGTGCTCTGCCGGAGCGGGCCGCAATCCGCGACCACGACCGTGACGTTGTCTGGGCCGCCCGCCGCCAGCGCGGCCGCGATCAGAGCCTGCGAGACCTCCTCTATCTCCAGCGTATGACTCATGATCGAGCCGATGTTCTCGTCCGAGACGGGGCCATGCAAACCGTCCGAGCAGAGAAGCACCCGATCGCCCTCTTGCAACTCCACCTCGGTGATGACGGGGGTGACCTTCGCGTTGGTTCCCAGCGCCTGGGCCAGGACGTGACGGAGCGGAAAAGTCGCAACCTCATCGGGTGCCAAGGCACCAAGGTCGACGAGATTGGACGCCAGGGTCTGGTCGCGCGTCAGCGTGTGGAGGCGCCCGTCTCGAAGCAGATAGGCCCGGGAATCCCCCACCTGGGCGATGGCCAAACGGTCCGGCGAAACGATGACGGCGGTGCAGGTGGTGCCCATGCCCCGCTCCTCCGGATGGGCCTCGGCCTCGTCCAGGATGGCTTTGTTGGCGCCAATGACCGCGCGTTTCAACGACTGGACGGGGAATTGCCCGACGTTCTCGCCCTCGGCTTGAAGCTCGTCCTTGATGGAGGCGGCGGCCAGCTCCGCCGCCACCTCGCCGGCCGCCCGACCTCCCATCCCGTCGCAGACCAGCATGAGCACCCCCGGCCGGGCGACCCACACATCGGTCCGGATGCAGGGACGACTCATGCGGCCGGATTCCAGATCGGCGATGACGAAGGTGTCTTGGTTCTGTTCGCGCTCCGAACCCACGTCCGTGCCGCCGCAAACCGTGAGCATGCGGTGGGGCCGTTCCGAGAAATCCTGGGCTGAATCGTTCGAGGTATTCAACATCGTCAAACAACCTAAGGACGGTCGGGCCCCTGGGCGAGTCTCCGGCAGAAAATTGGCCGGATCGTCGCTACCAGGCAACCGGAGGGAACGGCCGGCCGGGCTTGGCGAACAGGTAACCCTGGAAGAGATCGCAACCGAGCCCCACCAGAGTATCGCGCTCTCCGACGGTTTCGACCCCCTCGACGACGACGAGCATGCCCATCTCCTTCGACAGCGTCGCCATGCTCCCGACCAGCTTTTGCTTGGTCGCGCTCTTGTCCACGTCGCGGACCAAGGACATGTCGATCTTGACCACCTCGGGTTGAAGCTGCGCGAGGCTGGTGAGCCCCGCGTATCCCGCCCCCAGGTCATCGAGGGCAATGTGGTAACCCATGTCGCGGAGTATCTTCAGCCGCGTCGACAAATCCCCGATGTTGTCGAGCGATGCCCGCTCGGTGATCTCGAGGACGATATTCCGGGCGAACCCCGAAAGCGGGGCCTCCGCAGAGAAGAGCGTCTCGTCTTTCAGATCGAGCGTGTGCAGGTTGACGAACAGCTTGAACCCCGTGACCTCCGCCGCCACGGCGGCAACCGCCTTCCGGATGGTTCGCCCCAGGTCGGGCAGGCGTCCCAGCCTCTCGGCCGCGGCCAGCAACAGGCCCGGGTTCCCCAGCTTGGGCTCGCCGCTGCGCAAGAGCGCTTCGTAGGCGTAGATCTTCTTCTCCGACCACAGGACGATCGGCTGGTAGGCCATCCAGATCCCGGCGAGCGCCCGCTCGAAGGTGGTCTCGAGGCCAGCGCGATCGCCCACGAATTTGTCGGCGTCTCCGACCAGGCGCAGCGCCTCACGTTTGACCCGCGCCATCCGGCACATCTGCACGGCGTACTCCACCACCGGTAGAAGCTCGGAAGGCACGACCGGCTTGATGAGGTATCTCAGGGCGCCGTATTCCATCGCCCGCACCGCGGTCGAGACGTCGGGCGTGCCCGTCATGATCAAGACCGGTATGTCGAGGTCGTGCGCGCGAACGGCGCGGAGCAGATCGAGCCCGTTCATTCCCGGCATCGAGATGTCGCTCAGGACCACGTCGAACTTCTCTCCATTGAGCTTCTCCATCGCGGTGGCGCCGTTCTCCGCGGTCACGACCTCGTGGCCCGCCCTCGACAAAGACCTGTCGAGCATGCGGCGAAGCGGCTCCTCGTCGTCCACCACCAATATCCGGCCTTTGCTGCCCGTGTGGGTTGCCCCGCTCTCTTTGTTCTCCACGCGATCCCCTTTCTCGCCGCCAGATTTACTGCAGCTGTGTTTGAGTTGGTGAGTCCAGTACTTCGCGTACCTTCCGCGTCAGAGCGAAAGGGGTGAGCGGTTTCTGCAGAAACGCAGCGCCAGAATCCAGCTGGCCGATCAGCGCGCCGTCGGTGTAGCCCGACATGAACAGCACCCTCATCTCGGGGTGCAGGGGCCCGAGGCGATCGGCCAGCTGTTTGCCGTTCATCTGGGGCATGATGAGGTCGGTCAAGAGCAGGGGGATGGTGCCCGCGTGCTGCTCGCAGGTGAGCAGCGCCTCGCCGGCGTTTCGCGCCTCGATCACGGTGTATCCATGGCGCTGGAGGATCTCGCGCGCGACCGCGCGAATCTGATCTTCGTCCTCGACCAGGAGGATCGTCTCGATCCCGCGCAGGGTGGTGACGGGCGCCTTGAGCGCGGGGGCGATCTGGACCTCGTCGGTGCGCGGCAGGTAGATCTTGAACGTCGTACCGACGCCCAGCTCGCTGTAGACCCAGACGCTCCCGCCGGACTGCTCGACGATCCCGAAGACGGTGGAGAGACCGAGGCCTGTGCCTTTGCCCTTCTCCTTGGTCGTGAAGAACGGCTCGAAGACCCGGGCGAGGGTGGCCTTGTCCATCCCGATTCCGGTATCGCTGATCGCGAGCATGACGAAGTGGCCCGCCTTGATCCCCAAGTGCGTGGCCGCATAGGCCTCGTCGAGATCGATGTTCGCGGTCTCGATGGTCAGCGTGCCGCCATTGGGCATGGCGTCGCGCGCATTGACCACCAGGTTCATGATGACCTGCTCGATCTGTCCGACGTCGCTTTTGCAGTTGCCGAGGTCGGCAAAGGGAATCGTATTGAGCGTCACGTCCTCCCGAATGAGGCGCTTCAACATCTTGTCCATGTTCTTGATGATGTCGTTGAGATCCAGGACATGGGGTTCCAGGATCTGCTGCCGGCTGAAGGCCAGGAGCTGCCGGGTGAGCGCGGTCCCACGCTCCCCCGCCCGCTTGATCTCGTCGAGGTCGCCCCGCATCGGATCGCTGTCCGGAAGGTCCTGCATCAGCATCTCGCTGTAGCTGAGCACTACCGAGAGCAGGTTGTTGAAGTCGTGCGCCACGCCGCCCGCCAGGATCCCGATCGCCTCCATCTTCTGCGCCTGGCGAAACTGTTCCTCGCTGTGGCGGAGCGCCGACTCCGCCTGCTTGCGCCCCGTGAGATCGGCGATGAACGAGATGCAGTTCGAACCGTCCAGCATCGCGGCCCCGATCAGGACGGGCACCCGCGTGCCGTTCTTGCGGAAAAGCTCCTTCTCCCACATCGGAGCGACGCCGGTCTCCTGGAGCTGCTTGAAGGCCTGCCCGTCGAGCGCCTGCCATTCGGGCGGGCTGGTGTCCGTCCACGGGACCACGCCCACCAGCTCCTGCCGGGTGTATCCCATCATGCTGAGGAACGCGTCGTTCGCCTCGTGAACGGCGCCGGTCACGTCGGCCACGACGATCCCGATGATTCCCGACTCGGACAGGCGCGCGAAACGCGCTTCGCTCAGACCGAGCGCCTGCTCCGCCTGGTGCAGCGCGCGGCGCTCGTTGCCCTCCCGGATCTCACGCTCGACGGCGGGCGCCAGCCGCGAGAGCTTGTCCTTGAGGACGTAGTCTCGGGCCCCGGCCCGCATGGCTTCGACGGCGCTCTCTTCGCCGATGGTTCCCGACACGATGAAGAACGGCAGGTCCAGACCCAGCGTTTTCAGAAGCGCCAGCGCCTCGAGGCCGCTGAACTGGGGCATCGACCAGTCGGAGACGACGGCGTCCCAGGTCTTGGTCTCCAGCGCCTCCCGCATCGCCGCGGCGTTTTCGACCCGCTCGCTGTAGATGGGGCCACAGCCGCGCTCGAGCTCGTGGAGCACCAGCTTGGCGTCGGTCGGCGAATCTTCGACGTGAAGAACGCGAAGTGGCACGCCCGTCGGGCCCCCGCGAGCCTCGGGGACGTTGTTCATGTCGACTCCCCGGTCGGTCCGGAGGGGAGCGTGAAGTAAAACATCGCCCCCCCGTTGACCATCCCCTCGGCCCAGATGCGCCCGCCGTGCCGTTGCACGATCCGCTGCGCAGTGGCGAGCCCGATCCCGGTCCCCGGGAACTCGCTGGCGGTGTGAAGCCTCCGGAACGCGGTGAACAGCTTCCCCGCGTAGGCCATGTCGAAGCCGGCCCCGTTGTCGCGAACGAAGAACGCGGGGGTGTCCGCCTGGCTGGTGGCGCCAAATTCGATCCGGGCCTGCGGCGTCTTGGCGGTGAACTTCCAGGCGTTGCCGAGGAGGTTGTCGAGCAGGTTGCGGCCGAGCTGGGGGTCGATATACGCGAGCAGGCCTTCCCCGACGACGACCTCGACCCGACGCTGGGGATCGGCGCCGGCCAGCTCGTTCGCGACCGTCCGCGCGACTGCCGTGAGGTCCGTCCAATCGGCGTGAAGCTCGCTGCGCGTCACGCGCGCCAGCGAGAGCAAGGCGTCGATGAGGCCGCCCATGCGCACGGCGTTATTCTGAATCTCGCGCAGATGGTCCTGGCCCGCGGGGTCGAGCTTGTCTTGGTACTCCTCGAGGAGGATGTGCGCGAAGCCGTTCATTCCGCGCAGCGCCGCGCGCAGGTCGTGGGCGACCGAATAGCTGAAGGATTCGAGCTCCCGATTGGCAACGGTGAGCGCCATCTCGGTCCGCTTGCTTTCGGTGATGTCGCGGATCGCGCTCAGCACCAGGGGTCCCTCCGGCGTCTCGATGGGGCTCGAGCTGACCGCGATCGGAAATTCGCAGCCGTCCTTGCGGAGCCCGCAGAGCTCGCCGGCCAGCTCGCGGATCTCCCGACGGCCGCGATGGCGAGCTGGAAATAGAACGTCGACCTGCTGGCCGAGCAACTCGGTCCTCGAGTGTCCGAACAGCTTCTCGGTCTGCGCGTTGACGAACGTGATCTCTCCTGTCGGCGCCACGATGACCATGGCGTCGGGGGCCGCCTCCAGGAGGCCGCGAAACCATTTCTCCCCCTTCTCCCGCGAGGCGGCCTGCGCCGATTCCACCTCGACGAGTCGGATTTGTTTTTCGTTCAGCTGGGTGGCGGCCTTGGCCTGAGCGGCACGAAACGCCAGGTCATCGAGCAACACGTTGAGCGCAAGCGCAAACCGCGAAGGCACCTGGTCCGGTTGCCAATCGTCCGGCACGGAGACCCGCGCGGTCGTGTCTCCCAGCGAGGCCGCCGACATGACCGCGAAGACGTCGTCGAAGGAGGGCGCGATCGTCATGTCGCGATCCCTTTGCCGCGCAACCAGGCGCGGGCCGCCGAATCGTCCGCGAACGCCTTCAGCTGCATGCCGGTGCCGATGCGGAGCATCTCGGTGACGATGCGGATGACCGGGCCCATGTTGGTGAGCGCGACAAAGGCCGTATTGCGGTTCAGCTTGAAGAACGCCCCCATCTTGGAGCGATACTCGGCGTCGGTGCCGCAAACGCCCTTGGCGTCTGCCAGGACACCGAACCGCTCGTGCTCCGTCCCGATCCAGCCCGCCAGGGCATCAACGAGGACCCTGCCGTCTTCCCCGACCAGGTTGGTGTCGGGGGCGTAGCGGACCACCGCCAGGCGCGATTCCGGATGCCACATAATGTCGATCGGCCCGCTCGCGAGGTGCTGTGGGTGCTTCTCCAGCTGCTTCACCGTCCCGCCCGTCCGTTGAAAACACCCCGCAGTCGAATCGGCCGTCAATCGACTCTGCGGATGAGGCGCACCACGGCCGAGCGCGTGGCGACCTCCCGATGCGAAGCTAGTTACGAAATGCACGCGCGGCAACGGACCACGCCCGCGAGGATCGCAGGGGCGCCCGGCACCACCGATTGCCCCAAACCTCCCTGCCACCTTTGAACGGGCTGGCCCGGTGCGCCGCCGCACTTGCAAAGACGCGGTTTGCATCTTAGGTAAGGTCCACGGGAACCAGTCCCGCAGGGGAACGTCAATGAATCAGAGCCTTTGGTTGGCAAGCGGTCTTTCGTTGGGTATCGCGCTCGTGGTGTCCGGCTGTTACGTGCGGGCGGGTGAACCTCCTCCGTCGGGGCCTCCGCCCGTCGCAACGGACGCGACGCTCTATCCGACGACCCCGCCGCCCGATCCGATCCCCGAGGATCAACCGCCCCCGCCCGCCTATGGATACAACTGGATCGGCGGATACTGGGACTGGACCGGCTACGACTGGACTTGGGACGCCGGCTACTGGGCCCCGCGAGAGTCGGGGTATCTCTTCGTCGGGCCGCGCTTCCTATTTGTCGACGGCCGCCCAGTTTACTACCGCTCGTACTGGCAAGGTCCCGGCGGGTATCGCTCTTTCGGCTACGGCTATCGCGGCAACGCGCCGGGCGTCGCTTTTCGAGGGCGCTCGTCGGTAGCGCCGAACGCTTGGCGCGCCGAGCACAACGAGGGGTGGCGTCGAAACCCGGGCGCGGCCGGGTGGCGGGGCGCGCCCGCCCGCGGTGAGCCGATGCGGCGCGCCGAGCCCATGCGCGCGGAGCCGGGGCGCGGGGCACCGATGCGCGCCGAGCCAGCGCGCGCCGCCCCGATGCGCGCCGCGCCAATGCGCGCCGCGCCCCGCCGGAAATAGCCTGCGGAAATAGCCGCGAGCGGGACTTTCGTTCCTTGCCCGATCGTTCCCCAGTCGCATAACGCGGCGTGGGAAAACGCGCGTTTTAGTTTGAGCCGGGAACGGGGGCAAGGGGCACTAACTCATATGCGATTGGCCCGTGTTCCAGCGAATCGTCGGCGGCATGCGCGATTTCCGTTGGGTCTTCCCGTGAAGCTTCAGGTGACCGGGCAGGCTGCGTCAATCATCGTCGAGATCGTCGACGTCTCCGCCGGCGGCCTCAGGTTGAGATCGCTGGGGGAAGTGGTGCGGGTGGCCCAGCGCGCCACGCTCCGCTTCGTGCTCTCCGACCAGCGCGCCTGCGCCGCCAGCGGGCGGGTGATGCGGGTCGAGCGCGGCGGAGTCTTCGTGCTCACGCTGGACGAGACCAACGACGCCTTCCGCGGTTTCCTCGCGTCGCTGTCCGCCGGCAGCCTCTGACCCGTCCAAAAACGAAACGCCACCGTCGGGGGGCCGACGGTGGCGGGTGGAAAGTGGAAAGTGGAAAGTGGAAGGTGGAAGGTGGAAGGTGGAACGACCGCTCAGCGCGCGCTGACAGTCGAAGGGCTGATGATGATCTCGACCCGGCGGTTGTTGGCCCGATTCTCGGGGCTCAGGTTGTCCGCGATCGGCTTGCTCGATCCCATCCCCACCGCCGAGATCTTCTCCGAGGGAACGCCGCGGGAGACCAGGTAGTCGCGCACCGCGGTGGCTCGGTTGAGCGAGAGCGGTTGGTTGATCTTGTCCGATCCCTGGCTGTCGGTGTGTCCCTCGACGACCATTCGCTTGTCGGACCCCTGCGCCTTGAGCGCCTCGGCGACTTGATCCAGCTTGGTCATCGCGGTGTTCAGCAGGGTGTACTTGTTCGAGGCAAACAGGACGCTGCCCGAAAGGGTGATGATCATTCCCCGGGCGTCTTCCTTGACCGCGGCGACCGCGGCCAGATCCTTCATGGCGCCGGCCAGGCTGGCTTCCGCCGTCTCCCGCGCCTGCTTCTCGGCTGCCAGCTGCGCGGCCGTCTTGTCCAGCTCCTTGCCCTGCTGGTCGTTGGTGGCGCGGAGCGCGTTGGTGGTGGCGGTGTTGTCCTGGCGCTCGTCTTTGAGCTGCTCACGGGTCCTGGCCAGAGCGGCCTGGCTGGACTTCACCTGGGCGTCCCGAACCACCACACCGGCCTTGACCGCCTCGGCGATGACGGCGCGATCGGCCTCGGTGCGGGCCTTGGCGTCGGCCAGCTCCACCTTGCGCTCCGCGATGTAGGCATAGTCGCGGCACTCGTAGGTGTCGCCGTGGTCCGCAAACTCCTTGTCCGCCCGATCGAGCGCGTTCTTGGCGTCGTAGAGCTCGGTCGGCGTCAGCTTCGCTGCCAACCCACCGCTCGAAACCGCATACGCATTTCGCGCCTCGACGAGCTGCTCGGGGGCCGTGCTGGCGCAGGCGCCCATCGATCCCGCAAACGCCCCAGCGAGCGTGATGGTGGCGATCAAACTTCTATCTCTGGTCTTCATTTTGGATGTCCTCGAAAAGTGGTGGGGGGAACTACGGGGTGCCGCGCGCGTGAACGGCCTTCAGGTCTTCCGTCGCCTGGAGTGCGCTGCTGTGCACCGCGACCTCGCGGGCCAGCACCAAGGCCAGCTCGCCATCGGACTCGGCGCGGGCCAGCACCAGCACCGCGCGGTCATTCCCGCTGGCCGCCATCTTCTTGGCGCTCTCGGTCTGGTCCTTGGCCAGCTGCAGATGCAGCTTGGCCGCCGGCACGCCCTCTGCGCCCGTCTCTTCGGCGCCGCGGATACTGGCCTCCGAACGCTCGAGCTGCTCGGGCGGAATTTGCACCGAAGCACAACCCGCCATTGTCAGCAGGGCCAACGCGGCCACCGAAATCATCCTTGTATTCATCAAGAGCGGATCCTTTGTGAAAGAGTTGTCTGTAGGCGGCTGCTCACCAGCACTCCCTGCAAAACACGGTAGTCATCTCGACCGGCTAAGCCAGGGCAGCGGTCGGTCCGAGGGAAAAAAAACATCGACAGCTGAGCCGTGGTTTCGGGTGCCCTCGGCGCCGTCGATGGTTAGGTTCAAGCTCAGACATGCGCCCGCTTTCGATCCTCGCCGCCACGACCCTCGCGCTCACCGCGTCCGGGGCCGTTCGCGCCGCCGACGCAGGTGTCGGTTCCTTGGCCGCCCGATCGCCCTTCGCGGGCGGGGCGACCTCTGTGCCCGCACCTCAACCGCCCCCGCCCGGCGCCGCGCTCGGGCCGTTGCCATCGGCGCCGGCACCGGGCCGCGGTTCGACACCCGACTCCGCGGTGCGCTATCCGCTCAAGCCGATCGGCAGCGGCGGCCTATCCTACGAGGCGCCGCAATTCTCCGCGGTGATCGCGCCGGACGGAACGGTCAGGTTTCACGACCGGCGTCTGGCCTATTCGGCCGCCAAGGCCACCTTCACCTTCGATCTGTCCGACGAGTTTGCCCGCGGATTTGCCCACGGGACGCTCTACCCGTACGAGAAGGCGAACTTCCTGGCCGCCACATTCAAGGAGCGCACCGCGATGGCCGCCAAGCGCTACGCCGATCTGAAGCGCGCGGCCGGGGACGATCTGCCGCGACGCCTCGACGCGATCTGGGCCGACAGCCGCTACCGGCGGCGAGAACGACGGCGGGTGATCTTTCTGATCTGGGACGAGATGAATCCTACCGCAGCGGAGGCCCGCCCGGCCTCGGTGGTCATCGAGACCTGGATTCGCAAGCGACTGCCGCGTGGCTCGCCCGACGCCTACAGCGACGACGAGCTCCGGGCGCTGTCGCGGGAGCGGGTGGGCGAACGACCGTTTCAGCCCTATCTTTCTCCGCTCGAGATGAGATTCCCTTCCCCATGATGCCCGCCCTTGTGGACGGTCGGTTCTAGGCAGATGCTTGCTCTCGTGACGAGCGGGGCGCTGCAGCAGACCAGTGGGGTGCCCGCCGCCCGTGTCCTCCTCGTCGACGACGAGCTGGCGGTGGCCAATGGGCTTGCTCGGCTCTTGGTCCAGGCGGGCCACATCGTCACCACCGCTTGCGGCGGGCGCGAGGCGATCGCGCTCATCGAATCGGCAACGTTCGACGTCATCGTGAGCGAGATCCGGATGCCCAACGTCGACGGGCTCACGCTGCTGCGGGCTATCCGGGGACGGGACCTGGACGTGCCGGTGGTCTTCCTGACGGGCAGCCCGACCCTGGAAAGCGCCGTCGAGGCCATCGAGCACGGCGCCTTCAGATATCTCGTGAAGCCCGTCGACGGCAATGAGCTGGCGGCCGTCGTCGAGCGCGGCGCCCAGCTGCACCGACTGGCGCTGGTGCGCCGGGAGGCCGCCAACCAGCTTCCCGGCAAGCTCATCGGGGACCGCGCGGGCCTGGAGTCCAGGTACGGGTCGGCGGTGGAGAAGCTCTGGATCGCGATGCAGCCGATTCTTTCGTGGCGCAACCGCTCCGTCTACGCCTACGAGTCGCTGCTGCGAACCGACGAGCCGACGCTGCGCAATCCGCTCGACTTCATCGAGGCCGCCGAGCGACTCGGGCGGACCGCGGAGCTCGGACGAACGATCCGCCAACACATCGCCAACCAGATGGCCGAGGCCCCCGACTCGGTCCAGATGTTCGTGAACCTCCACCCGCTCGATCTCGTCGACGAGGAGCTCTGCTCCGGCGACGGCGCCTTGACCCGTTTCGCGTCGCGGGTGGTCCTCGAGGTGACCGAGCGCGCGGCGCTCGAGCAGGTCAACGGCCTCGGCGCCGGCGTGATCCGGCTGCGCGAGCTCGGATACCAGATCGCGCTCGACGATCTGGGCGCCGGTTACGCGGGGCTCTCCAGCTTCGCTCTGCTGGAGCCGGAGATCGTGAAGGTCGACATGTCGCTCATCCGCGGGATCCACGAATCGCCGATGAAGCAGAAGCTGTTCCGTTCCTTCACGACCCTCTGCAAGGACCTCAACACCGAGATCATCGCCGAGGGCGTCGAGGTGGCGGAAGAGAGGGACTGCCTCACCAGCCTGGGCGGAGACCTCTACCAGGGCTACCTCTTCGCCCGCCCCGGCCGCGGCTTTCCTTTGCCAGTTTATTGACACAGGGACCCTGGGAGGGTCCCTGCGACCCCCCGCGAAGAGGCCCGCCGGGCGGAGCCCGTCGGGCCTCACGCGATCGACGCGCACGCGATCAGCGCGCGGGGTGGCCGACGAGCCAGGCGTCGATCTCGGCGGTCTTGCGGGGGGGCACCTTTCCTTCGGCCAGCACCGACCGTGCGCCGCGGGCAAGCTCCACCGCGCGCGCGCGATCCGGCGGCGAGCTCCAGAGGGTCTCCGCCAGCGCGAACTGGGCCTCGGCCGAGATGGCGGGAGCGTCCTTTCCCAGCGTGGCAACGGCCTGCTCCAGCGCTGCCCGTGCGGCCAGCGGGTGCCCTTCGGCGAGGTTCAAGCGGCCGAGATCCATGAGCGCATACCCGATGAAGAACGTGCTCCCGCCCTTGGCCTTCCAGATCGCGACAGCCCGGTCGATCGCGGCGCGTGCGCCCTCGAAGCGTCGCAGGCCGGTGAGAATCTCCCCCAGATTGAGCGATGCCATCGCGACCCGGGTGCTGTCGGCGCCGCACAGGTCGACGAAGATTGCGATCGCCCGGGCCATGATCGGCTCGGCTTGCGCGTCATGTCCGGCGTCGTGAAGGGCGACTGCGAGATCCATGGTCGAGATCGCCGTATCGATGTGTGAAGGCCCCAGCACCGACAGCTTGATGTCGAGCGCCCGTTGCTGCTCGCGGATCTCGTCCTCGTACAGACCGTTGAACTCGAACACCACCGCCCGTGAGACCGCGAGCCACGCCTCGAAGAGGGGGTGACCCGGGAAGCGCGTCAGAATGGTTTCGGCGTACCGGATCCAGAACCGGGCCATCCGGAGGTCGCGGATCCGGTCCGAGAAGAACGGGGCAATCATCACGGCCGCGCGGAACGCCACCTCGTCGTGGTGCGACGCCTCGGCGGCAAACACCGCGTCCTCCAGGCGATCGATCGCCTGGAGCGGATCCATGCAGTTGTCGCCCAGGGCGCCCAGCGCCAGGAGCGCCTCGGCCTTGAGCGGCAGATACCCGACCGCTTCGGCATCGGCCACCGCCTTCTGCCCCAGGGCCACGGCCCGGTCGCACTGGCCCGACATGCCGAGGACGTTGACCTTGGCGACCGTCTCACGAACCGCCGCGACGCGCGCGCGCGTGGCCGGATCGTCGGGCGGCTTGATCACCGCCCGCAACATCGCGACGTCGGCGCAGCGATCGAGCGTAGGGAGCCCGCTGGCGGCATCGATGGCGCTGTCGACGACGCCCCGGTCGGCGTGCGAAAAGACGTCGGTCAGCACGCGCACGCTCGACAGGCGCTCGTCGAGGCACGCCATGCGGAGATCCAGCACCTCCGCAGACTGCTCGCCGCGCACGTGGGTCGCCTCGCAGGCCACCGTGTACATGCCGGTCCAATGATCGAGATAGCTGTCGAGGAGTCCGGCCGCGGCGGCAAACGCCTGGCCGGCCCGACTGTTTCCGCTGTTTGCGAATGCCCGCCGAACCGCCTCGCGTCTCTCGGGGCCCCAGACCGCGGCCGAGTGGCTCGGTCCGCCGGCGCAGATCGTGCGCTGACCGGCGCTGAACCGGCGCGCGCCGACGGCGGCCCCCGCGATCAGGAGCGCCGCGGTCGCGACGCCAATCCAGCGCCGACTGCGGACGGCGGGGTCCTGCCCTAGCGCGGTGAGAAGCGCGGCCATCGACGGAAACCGGCCGTCCGGGAGCGCGCTGATTCCACGCAGTAGAACCCTGCGGATCCAGGCCGGCACGCGAGGCTGCGGCGGCGGCGGCCGGATGTTCCCCGCCACGATGTTGGCCATCAGCGCCGCCAGCGTGTCGCCGGCAAAAGGGCGCTGCCCGTAAAGCGCCTCGTAGAGCGCGACACAGAACGAGAACTGATCGGCGCGGGCGTCGCCATGCTTGCCGGCAAACTGTTCGGGCGCCATGTAGGCGGGGGTTCCCATGACCGCGCCGGTCTCGGTGAGCTTGGCTTGCAGATAGCCGGCGGGGGAAGCCGGTGGGCTCACCTTGTTCGCGGCGAGGTCGATGGTCGCGTCCGCGTCGGCCCGGATGCCAAGATCGACCGCCCGATTCAGAGCGGCAACCAGATCGGCGGCGTCCTCGCCCAGCGTTTCATCGTCGAGCAGCCTCCGGGCGAGGCCGAAGTCCATGACGCGGACCTGGCCGTCCTTGGTGATCATGACGTTCTCGGGCTTGAAGTCGCGATGCACCAGGCCCGCCTCGTGCGCGGCGACCAGCCCCTGACCTGCCGCCCGAAAAACGTCGAGCACCTCCCGCCAGCCACGCGCCCGGGCCTCGCTCCAGTAGCGAAGCGTGTGTCCATCGACGAACTCCATCGCGATGAACACCGACTCGTTGAAGGTACCGATGTCGTAGACCACCACCACGTTCGGGTGGTGGAGGCGCGCGATCGCCTGGGCCTCGCGCAGCAGGCGCATGCGTCCCGCGGTGGTGGTCTGTCCCGCGCCGCCTTTTTCCCGCAGCAACTTGACGGCGACCTTTCGGTCCAGCTCCGGATCGTAAGCGGCGTAGACGTCGCCCATTCCGCCGCGCCCGATGAGAGCCAGAACGACGTAGCGACCAATCGTGGCCCCTTTGGCCAACTCCTTCGCCGCCTCCGACGTCTCTGGAGGCGGTGCCACGGGCCCGTTCAACGTCCCACATCCGATGCGGTCGAGATCGGGGCCACCGGCCTGCATTATCGCGCCGTCCTGCGCGTAAGGGAACCGCGGAGAGCCCTGGGGAAGTGCCCTGCCGCCGGTGTCGATCCGGCGAGGTTCGGTCGCAGGCCGGCTCAGCGTTGACATCACAAGCGCGATCGGGCGCACTGACCTGCAAATCACTCCGATGGGCTTCCTCACCACGATTCGCCGATTGGCCAATCTTCCTTGCCTTTCGTTTTCGGCGCTCTGGCTCGCCTGCGCTCACGCCGGCGCGGGCGCGCAGCGGCGCGGCGAAGAGGTCCTGGAACGCGGCGGCGAGCTGGCGGACAGCCGGGCCGAGCGCGCGACTGTGACGGTCACCCCCACCACGGTGACGGTCTGGGGGCTGACGGAGGTCCCGGACGGCTCCCGATTGCAGATTGCTTTTGCCGGCGTCGACGCCATCACGCGCGCCGAGCTGCTCAAGGCGGTGGAGGTCCGGGTGGCCGGCACCGTCACCAGCGTGGAGAGCACGGATCCCAATCGTCGCTCGGTGGTCGTGGAGACCGTGGAGGCCGTCGACGGCCTGCTGGCGCATTCGGGGCCCCTGCCCCACGGGTGGGTCCGCGTCCGGCGCAACGGTGAGGTCGTGATCCGGATCTGGGCGCGGCTCGAGGTGCCACGCGCGGCGCTCGAGACCAGCGTCCGCTCCGTGCTCGCGCGGAGGGGCCAGGGTGATCCGGCGGCCATCGTGCAAGGCCTCTCGGAAGGCCCACCGGCAGGCGCTGCGCCGTGACCAGACTTCGCGCGTCGGTCGTCGCTTGGCTGCTGATCGCCGCCGCCTGCGCCGGCGCGCCCGCTGACAAGCCGGCGGGCACGGCCAGGCCGGCGCCGACGCTGGGAGGGCCGGCCTGGGCCCAGACCGGCGATCAGGCCAGCGCCGACGGGAACATCTTCGTCTGCCAGGGCGAGGGTGCGACCGAAGAGGCCGCCCTGGCCGCGGCCCACGCCATCTGCAACGACAAGGTATGCAAGCTCTGCGGCGTCGAGGTGGAGTCGGTCGTGCAGACGACCGAGACGCTCAAGGGGGTGTCGATGCAACGCAAGGTCGTCGAGCGCTGCCGGCGCTTTCGCAAGGGTGAGCCCAAGGTGCGGCAGAAGAGCACCGACTGCGGGCCGCAAGGGTGCGTCACCTGGCTGTCGGTCGGCTTCTCGAAGGACGACGAGAAGAGCGAGTGCTCGGCCTACGCGTCGGAGCACTTCGCCGATCCGGCCGAATGCCAGCGCCTGATCGACGCCTTTCGCGCGACCAAGGAGCGAACCGCCGCTTCGTTCCGGCAGCGTACCCAGCTGCTCGACGACGCGATGGCGGCCTGCAAGGACATCGACGTGCGCCCCACCCCGCTGGTCGATGCGCTGCACGAAAAGCTCTACGCCGGGATGGACGCCTTCGAGTTCACGCCCGACCGGCAGCAGGCGCGCCTCGAAGAGCCGTTCTTCGACACGACCTGGTATCACTCGCGCGAAGAGATGATGCGCGAGCGGCGCGCCGCGGACGCCTACCTGACCACCTACGGGCCGCTGCGCCAGCAGATCCGCGAGACGCCGACGCTGGTCGATCGGATCAGGCTGGCGCGCGACTACGTCTACAACCGGGCGCTGGTGTTCGACGTGATCGAAGCCGCGGTATCCGACAACCTGGATTCGTCGGCCGGAATCGCGCGCCTGCTGGCGGCGTTGCGGGCGGCGCCGCCGGGCACGCAATACGGGTCATCGGACGTCCATTTCGCCGGCCTCTACAGCCTGGAAAAGGTGCGCGCCGACATCGGCGGCATCACCCAGTTCTACCGGCAGGCCTATTCGCCCGAATCGCTCACGTGGGAAAAGGGGATTCCGCTCGCCAATCTGTTCGCGAAGGACCACAAGATCGACGAGGTCGAATGGAAATACATCTTCGATCTGCACAAGAGAAACCACTGCCCGGTCTGCGTGCTCGAGCTGCTCGAAACGGCGGACCACGGCGGCGCGAAGATCCGCGACGCTCGCTTCTTCGCAGTCCTCGACCACGACCTCGCCAAGGCCCGGCGCCCGGAGGATCGAAAGCGGACCGTCGCCGAGCTGATTCCGCGTGATCCGCAGTTCACGCTGCACATCCGCACGCTGCTGCCCAAGGATCTTCAGCCGGCGCTCGACTGGGACTTCTTCGTGCGCCGCCTCGACGAGGCCGAGGAGGCCGATGACGTGGCGATGGTCCGCCAGATCCTCCCGCTGCTCGGCGCGACGCTGGCCGCGACCGAGAGCGCGGGCGGCTGCAACGGGCTCGCCGATCGACTGGGCCTGCTCGCGAAGAGGGCGGCGCTGGCCGGCGCGGCCCCGCCATCTGCGGACGACCAGATCTGCGCCTGCTTGACCGGTCCCATGGCCAAGGAAGGGACGCGCAACCTGGTGAACAAATCGGGGCTCTACGATTACGCCCTCTGCCGGCGGCTGCCATGCGTGCAATCAAAATAGTCTTCCTCGGTCTGATGCTCCTCGCGCCGGCCCTGGCGCGGGCGGCCGATCGTTGCGCCTGGACCGATCCCGGGAAGAAGCCTCGTTTGTTCATCGACGATCGGGTGGTGGTCTTCAGGGACTACTACCCGTCCGAGTGGGCGGCCTGCGTGATCGGACAGGGAAACAAGGACTTCGAAGTTCAGTGGATCGTCGGCACCGATCCGAATGCAGGCCCTGCAGAAACAGAGAAGGTTCATCTCTATGGCGGCAACGAGGACGCGCCACGCAAAGCCGAGGTGAAGCTGTTCCCCAACCACATCTGCGAGGACGAGGGCCCGCGCCGACCGTCGGGAAAGCCGGTCACCACCGGCATGCCGGGCAAGGAATACGTCGCCCAGCTCGTGGCGGTGCGGGCCCGGGTGGTGGCCTCGGGCGCCCTTGCGCCCCTCGCTTACACCTCGCCGCCGATCGAGGTCCCCTGCCGCGCCTGCGGCAGCGCCAGCGGATCGCTGCAGGTCAACCAGGACCGCAACGAAAAGGATCTGGTCCTCGAGGGGGAGGCCGAGCGCGCCTGGTTCGAGTGCGCGTCGCGGGGAGCGACGCTGGCGCTGCTGGGATTCGGCGGCCAATCGTCGGCCGACGTGACGACGGCCATCCGTCCCGACCTCACGCTGAGCGGCCTCGAGAAGGAGTTCTCGCGAAAGGGGGACAAATACGTTCTCCACAAGCCGCTGCCGCTCGCGCGGCTCTGCGCGCACGGGGCCAACGTCTGGAGCTTCGAGACCTGGGGGCGCGGCGAGCTCATGCACCTCGGCGGCGGCGGACGCTCCGTCCACGAGCTGCGCTGCAAGTAGTCGCGGGACGCCGGGCGGTTCTCGGCGACGCTACGGGTGGGTCGCCCAGTCGAGCTGGGTGAACGCGCGATCGGCGCGCTGAATGATGCCGGAACGGACCCGCTCGTCGAGATCCTTCATGCCGCCGAGCGATTCCTTGAACGGCTCGACGTCGAGCACCACCAGCGCCCAGTAGGTTCCGGTGTCGGTGACGAAGGTGTCCTGCAGCCGCGTCCCCGACAGCGTCACGTCGGTGATCTGCTTGGAAACGTCTTCGATGTGCTGCTCGCTGTCGGTCTTGTTGTCGGGCCCGCCCTGGGTGGTGGCCTGATAGTCCTTCAGCATCGACTTGACGCGAACCTGCAGGCTGCGCGCGAGCTCGGTGCGCGCGCGACCCTCGGCGGCCGAACGGGCCAGCGCGACGTTGGTCATCCCGGAGACGCTGCCCGCGCCACAGATCGCGGTCTTCTTGGGGAGGCCCACCTGGCAATCACCCTGGGCCCACTTCGGCGCGCCCGCCATTTCGGCCTGCAGACCTTCTTTGGGTTTCTGAGGGCCGGCGCAGGCCGACAATCCAACTGCCAATCCAATCGCCGCCCAACCAAACCGATTCACATTCGACATTGGGCCAAGCTTTCGCATAACCGGTCCGCGAATGCAAAGCCCCGTCAGCTGCGCAGCTTGTAGCCGGTGTGGAACATCCGGGCGGCCAGCGCAGTGGCGATCGTGGCCACGCCGCCCGTGATGGCCAGGCCCAGCCAGGGCGATGTGCTCGACGCGCCCAGGAAGCCGAAGCGCAGCCCTTCGACCATGTAGAGGATCGGGTTGAAGCGCGTCACCGTGTCCCACGGCTTCGGCAGCATGTGGGCGCTGTAGAACACGCCGCCCAGGAACGTCAGCGGCGTCAGGATGAAGGTCGGGATGACGTTGAGCTGTTCGAACTTGTCGCTCCAGATCGCAACCGCCAGCCCAATCGAGGCCAGCGCGGTCGCGACCAGCAGCACGTAGGCCAGAACCCAGATCGGATGGACCACCCCGAACCCGGTGAACAAGCCGGCGATGAGCCATACCAGGGTGCCGGTCATCAAACCGCGCAACACCGCGGCAGCGAGAAAGGCGACCATCAGGTCGACCACGCCGAGCGGCGCGACCAGGAGATCGACGATCGTCCCCTGGAGCTTGGCGATGAACATCGACGACGACGTGTTGAGAAAGGCGTTCTGGGTGAGCGTCAGCAGAATCAAACCGGGAACGATGAAGCGGATGTATGGGATGCCGTCGACCTCGCGCACCCGCCCACCGAGCGCATAGCCGAAGACCAGAAAGTAGAGCGTGGTGGTGACGACCGGCTGGGCCAGGGTCTGGCCGGGCACCTTGAGAAAACGCCGCGTCTCCTTGGCGAACAGTGTGCGAAGCCCGATGCTGTTCATGCTTTGGCCCGCTGGAGCGAGGCGGCGGCATCGGGACGTCCCGTCAGTTG
>CAYTTF010000042.1:0-12109 GCA_964440665.1 uncultured Myxococcales bacterium
TTGGGCGCCAGGATCGCGAAGCTCTCCTTGCGCTGCGCGCGGAACAGGCGGAGGTAGAGGTCGATGTCGGCCTTGGCGCCGACGCTCTCCAGGAAGCGCTGGACGATCTCCGCTTCCATCAGCGAAGCACCGCCGCGAAGACCGCGTGGGCGGCCTCCAGGTCGGCGATCGTGACGAACTCGTCCGCGGCGTGGGCCTGCGCGACGTCGCCGGGACCGAAGACGACGGCGTCGATCCCGCGCTCGGCGAAGCGTGCCGCCTCCGTCCAGAATCCCAGATCGACGGCGGCCTCGATGCGCGCGCCGAAGAGCGGGGCGAACGCGGGGATGTCCCGGGTGGCGAAGGGGGGGCTCGAGGTCACGACGTCCCAGGCGATCGGGTGCGGCGCGGCGGCGGACAGCACGCGTCGCTCGGCTTCCGCGAACAGCTCCTCGACGCTGGCGCCGACCGCGCCGGGCGCCGGACGCAGCGAGAACGAGAGGGTGGCCCGCGTCGGCACGACGTTGAACGCGATCCCGCCGTCGAGCGCCGCGACGTTGAGGTGAATTCCTTCGAAGCCGGCGGGGCCCTTCGCCTTGTGCTCGATGCCCATGTCGTCGAGCGCCACCGCCGCCCGCGCCAGCACCGCCACCGGGTTGGTGAGCCCATCGACGAGCGACGAGTGTCCGCCCGGTCCCTCCAGCGTCACCGTCGCCGCGCCGATGCCGCGATGGCGGATCCCGACCCGGCAGCCGGTCGGCTCGCAGACGATCGCCCGCTCCAGCCCGCGGGCCGCCTCGCTGTCGAGGAACGCGCGGATGCAGCTGCCGCCCCGTTCCTCGTCGCCCGAGAAGAGCACGCCCACGGAGCGATTCACCGGCCCGGTCGCCAGCGCTTCGAGCACGCCCGCGATGGCGCCCTTGATGTCGCAGGTGCCGAGGCCGTATAGACGATCGCCCCGCCGGACCAGCAGATGCGGCGGCGAGCTGTAGCCGCTGTTCGCCGGCACGGTGTCGAGGTGCGCGTTGACGACCAGCCGCGGAAGCTCCGTCCCGAACCGCGCGTAGACGTAGGCGTGGTCGCCGACCTCGACCTCGTCGACGGAACGCGCGCCAAGCGCGCCGAGCTCGACCGCCAGGCGGTGGCAGAGCGGGCGTTCCTCACCCTCCGGGTTCTGGGTATCGAACGAAACCAGCTCCGCCAGTCGATCCACGAGCGCCATCGCGGCGGTTATACAATGTCCCGCGCCCGTGTTGACCTTCGCCGCCCTCGTCGCGCTCGTGCTGGCCGAATCGGCCGCCACCACGCCTACGGCGATCCCCCTGCCACCGCGACCGCATCTGATCGCGGTCCGCACCGCGACCCCACCCAAGATCGATGGGCGCCTCGACGACCTCGCCTGGCGCACCGCCCTCCCCTCGGACGGGTTCGTGCAGCACTACCCCGACGAAGGCGCCCCGCCGAGCGAGCACACGGAGGTGCGCGTGCTCTACGACGACCGCAACCTCTACGTGGGCGTCGATTGCCCGCAGATCCATTCGCCCGTCATCAAACGGCTGCAGCGGCGCGACGGGTTCCTGCCCTCCGACGGCGTCTGGATCGACATCGACAGCCGCCGCGACGGCGTGAGCGCCTATCACTTCTCCATCAATGCCGCCGGCGCCCTGCTGGACGGGATCCACTACAACGACACGGCGTTCAGCGCAGACTGGGACGCCATCTGGGAAGCGAAGGTCGCCGACACCGATCGCGGCTACAGCGTCGAGTTCCGCATCCCCCTGTCCAGTCTCCGCTTCACCCTGCCGGTGAAGGACTGGGGGTTCCAGGTCAGCCGCGCCGTCGACGCGCGCCAGGAGACCGACGATTGGGCGTTCTACCCACGAAGCGCCGCCAATTTCGTCCCCTACTTCGGCCGCCTCGACAACCTCACCGATCTGCCGACGCCGCGCCGTCTGGAGCTGCGCCCGTTCGCGGTGGGGCGCCTCGAGAATCGCGCCGCCGACGCCGACACCGGCGCGCTCGAGCGCGGCGTCCTGGGCGGCGGATCGGCCGGGCTCGACGCCAAGGCGCATCTCACCAACCAGCTGACGCTCGATCTGACCCTGAACCCCGATTTCGGCCAGGTCGACGCCGACACCGTCATCTTGAACCTGTCGACGTTCGAGACCTTCTTCCCGGAGAAGCGTCCTTTCTTCTTGGAGGGGCTCGAAGTCTTCGCGACGCTCCGGCCGATTCTCTACACGCGGCGCATCGGCGGGCAGCCGGTGCTGCCAACCCTGGCCGGCGGCGAGTCGCTGGTGGCCAGACCCGATCCCTCCAGGATCTACAGCGCCGGCAAGCTCTCGGGAACGCTGGGCGCGCACACCACGGTGGGCGTCATATCGGCGCTGACCGGCCAGAACGACGTCGAGATACAAACGCCGGACGGTGCCCGCGTGCAGCGGATCGTCGATCCCTTGACGATGTTCAACGTGGTGCGGGTCAAGCGGCCGGTCGCGGCCAACGCCGACGTCGGGTTGCTCGTGACGGCGACCAACCGCTTCGAAACGGCGACCGACGCCGCTTCTCGCTGCCCCGTCACCCAGCTGCCGCCCGCCGCCGACGGCCGGTGCACGAACGACGCGTATGTCGCCAGCGTCGACGGGCGATGGCGATCGAAGTCGGGTGACTATGCCGCCGCCTGGCAGGGGATCGGCAGCACGCTGGCGCGGGGCCCCGCACGCGCTCAGCCCGACGGCATCCCAATAGAGCCGGGGCACGTCGACGGCGGCGCTGCGCTCTACGTCGGGAAGGAAGGGGGCGCCCACTGGCTCTGGAACGGTTGGCAATACCTCTCGGGCCGCCAGCTCGAGTTCAACGATCTGGGCTACCTCGAGCGCAAGGACGATTACCAGGGCTACTTCAACCTGACTTACCGCACGCTGCAGCCCTGGCGGGGGACCCAGGAGACCCGGAGCGGCGTTCAGCTCAACCTGCGCGAGACGCTCGACGGCATCAACCTCTGGAACGAGCTGATCCTCAACACCTGGATCTCGCTGCGAAGCTTCTGGGCGATCTACTTCGAAATTCACGGCCGGGGGCCCTATTTCGACGACCGCGAGATGGGCGACGGCTCGGCGCTGGAGCGCTCCGCCAACCTCGGCGCCTACGCCGCCGTATCGACCGATCCCCGCCGGCGCGTCACCGGCTCGCTCGGGACCGATCTCGATCGCCGGCGCGGTGGGTTTCATTTCGACTTCACGACGACGATCACGCTGCGCCTCCTGCCCCAGCTCGAGCTCAACCTGATTCCGACGGTCAGCTACGACACGGGCGCCCCCCGCTACATCGGGACCGATCCGAGCCCGATCGTCGTTGGCTCGCCGCCCGACTATCGCTTCGGCACCCAGACGGCGGCCAGCGTGGGGGCAACGCTGCGCGCGTCGTACACCTTCACGCCCGAGCTGTCGCTACAGTTCTACACCCAGCTGTTCCTGGCCAGCGTGCACTACGGACCCTTCTTCGTCTTCCCAAAGACGGCGTTCCGCGAGCGCGTGAATCTTTCGGAGCTGATGCCGGCCGGCCCGCCGCCCACCAATCCCGACAGCGAGCAGGCGACCCTCAATGTCAACGTGGTCCTGCGCTGGGAATACCGCCTCGGGTCGACGCTGTTCCTGGTCTACACGCGCGCCCAGACCCCGGCGCTCAGCGTTCCGCCCCTCGGTAGAGCCGGCTTCGAGCTCGCCCCTGTCTGGCAGGGACACGCCGCCGACGATGTGGTCATGCTGAAACTGGCTTACTGGTTTGGCTGAGCGCCGCGCGACGTATTTGCAGGCGTGTCACAGCGCAAACGCCTCATGCCGGCCCGCTTGGATGACGCCGACGGTTGCGAGAGGGCGTGGCGTGCGGGGTTGCGAGCACCGACGGGTTGGCATCGCGGGTGCAATCACTTGGGATGTGGTCGAACGAGGCCACACCAACCCGAAGGAGACCCCATGATTCGCAACACCCTGTTCGGACTTTCACTGCTCGCTCTCACGACTGGCTCGGCTTTCGCGGCGCCCGTCAAACACACCGGCAGCAAGCCGCGCGTCGTCGCGGAAGCGAAGACGCCGGCGCCGGCGGGCGACAGCGCCGCGGCGACCGACAAACCGGCCAAGAAGGCCAAGAAGAGCACCAAGAAGGCCAAGGGCGATGACGCCGCCAAGACCGAGGGTGGCAAAGAGATGAAGGCCGCGCCGGAGACCAAGTAATCGCGCCCGCCCCGAAGATCGCTTCAGTTCATCACGGACCCGGGGCCGCCGCCGCAAGGTGACGGCCTCGGGCCGTTCTGCGCCAGCCCTTCCAGGCAAGCACCGCCAGCGCCAGCGCCCACGCGATCCAGATCAAGCTGCCCCAGTACGGAAAGGTGAGGTGGCGGGCGCTCCGCGGGGTCAGCGCCGTCGGCAGTCCGTGTCGCCGATAGAGCGCCAGCACGTCCATCAGAATGGCCACCGTGCCGTGGACTAGGAAACCGGCGTAGATGCTGCGCGTGCGCATCGCCAGCGAGCCGAGCACCACGCCGGCCACGACGGCGGCGCACGCTTCCAGGTACGGCTTGCCGTAGTGGATCATGCAGTAGGGGACCACCATCGACCAGATCGCGCCCGCCCCGAAGGCGCGCATCGCGCGCAGCCAGAAGCCGCGGAAGAAGATCTCGAGGGTAAAGAACTGACCGATGTAGACCAGCTCCCAGATGGCGAAGTCGACCCAGGATCGCCCGGCCAGCTTGTACATGGGGTAGTAGTCGGCGAAGTCGGGCTGGCGGCTGACGATCAGGAGCACCGGCACCATCACCGCCACGCAGAGCGCGTAGATCCAGGCGTGCGCCAAGAACCCGCGCGTTCGCAGGCCGAAGTCCGCCAGCCGATCGCGGCGAAAAAACAGCGGCCACACCGCCAGCGGCACGAGGTAACCCCCGATTCGCGTCACCCCCCACCAGATGCGCACGTAGAGCTCGTCGTAGAGATCGGGGTTCACCAAGCCGTCCGGATGCGCGTGGGCGCGGCGCACCAGCATGGGTCGCAAGACGCGGTCATAGAAATCCGGCCGGCCGTAGTATTCCTGCATCGTCAAGACCAGCGCGACCAACGTGAGAGCGACCAACGGGCGGTAGTCGATCTCGGCGCGCGCGGCCAGATCGCGGCGCAAGACCAGCGCTTCGGCGTCCAGTTGCCGCCAGGTGTCGCGGAAGAACCGCCAAACGAGCGGCGCGATGATCGCCAGCAGCGGAAGCGGGATCACCCACTTGACCGCGGGGTTCTGGAGCCATTGCATGTGGAGGACGCCGGAAACAATCATATATTGCGCGCGTGAGCACAGACAGCGAAGACGGCGACGCATCCCCCGGCGGGTCCCCGGAGTCGGAGAAGGTCTCGAAGCTCGGGAAGTTCATCCAGACCTACCACGGCTTCTTGTCGAGCTTCGTCATCGGCGTCGCGGGACTGGTTGCGACTTCCATCTGGCAGTACCGCCAGTCGCAGATCGCGGCCCAGCAGGCGCACTCCGAGCAGACCATCGCGCAGACCAAGGCGGAGAACGACTGGCGCATCGCGCGCGCCGAGATCCTCTCCAAGAACCTGAACGTGCTCTCAGCGCAGGGACCGGGCAGCGCCGATCAGCGCTTCGGCGTGCTGCTGTCGCTCACGCGCGGCGCGATCATCGATCCCGAGCTGGCGGTCTCGTACGCGATGGAGCTCGGCAAAGACAACCCGACCTACATGCGCACGGTGCTGGAAGCGACCGGCCAGAAGAACTACGAGCAGCTCGCGCAGGGATTCAAGCTGACCTGCGTGCAGCGGTACGGCGTCGAGAAGGCGACCGAGCTCTGCAAGGACGACGCGCTCGCCGAACGATCGGACGCCATCGCGCAGGTGGTCCTCGACGAGATGGAGGCGACCGGGGCGGTGGGCGCGCCGCTCGCGAGCGGGCCCCTGTCGCTGCTCCGCGAGGAGCGCGAGGTGCAGGCATCCACCGGGAAGATGGCCTGGCTCTTCGAGCCGTATCTGCAGGATCTCTACGAACGCCGGCAGTGGCAGGAGATCCAGCGCTTCGAAGCCTTCTCGGCCGGCGCCCGTCTGGTGGGCGCCCTGGTGCTCTCCACCGCGCGCACCGGCGAGATGGTGAGCACCACCGAGGCCGCCGACCTGGATCGTTTTCATGCCGACCGCCGCAAGTGGCTGGCGTCGTATCTGCTGAGCGCCACCTGCGCGGCCGAATGCCGCGGCAAGCTGGTCGACGTGATGCTGAGCTCGTACGGCGAGGCGCAGGGCGACTACGACGAGCCGTTCCGGCGCCTCTTGCTGCAGTCGCGCGTCGAGGCGTCGCCCGCTTACGCCCACCTGCACCCGCGGCTGCTCTGGTGCCAGGTCGACGCCGACGATCTGGCGCTGTTCCGCGATCACGTGCTGGTCCCGGCGCTGGCGACGTCGCTCGCCGATCCCAAGACGGACCCGACGCTGGTCGAGGATCTGGTGGGCCTCGTCGCCCTTTCGCCGGAGCCGGCGGCGACCGATGCGGCGGCGCAGGACGCCTGGAAGAAGATGGTGGGCAGCCTCGCGCACGCGGGCGAGCATCTGCAGCGCACGTTCAACGCGCGGCGGGGTGCTTCGGCCCACGAACGCGCCAACCCGCCGCCGATGATCAGGAAGGTGAATTTCTGCAATGCGACGGCCGCCGCGGCCCCGGCGGCGATCGTTCAACCATGAGCCCGCCGGGCAACGATGCGGCTTCACGTGAACGGCCACCCGTGAACGCGTCCCACAACCGCACGTTGTTGGACATGAACGGCTACCAGTGGACCGTGCTGTTCGCCGCCTGGCTGGGTTGGGGCTTCGACTGCTTCGACGGCCTGCTGTTCAACTATGTGGCGCCCAACTGCGTGCCGACGCTGCTGGGATTGACCATCGGCTCGGCAGCCGCCAAGGCGGCGACGCTGCGCTGGGGCGGCGTCTTGACCTCGATCCTGCTGGTCGGTTGGGCGGTGGGCGGAATCCTATTTGGTCAGGTCGCCGATCGAATCGGCCGGACGCGCACGCTGATGCTGACGATGCTGCTCTACGCGCTCGGCACCGCTTGCTGCTCGCTGGCGCCCAACATCTGGGCCTTGATCGGCTTCCGGGTGGTGGCGAGCCTCGGCATCGGCGGCGAATGGGCGGCCGGCGCCGCGATGGTCGCCGAGGTGGTCCCCGAGCGCCGACGTGTCGAGGCCGGCGCCCTGCTCTACACCTCCGCGCCCGCGGGGCTGTTCCTGGCCACTTTTGCGAACTTCCAGATCGCGGGCGTCTTCTTCAAGAGCGCCCCCGAGACCTCCTGGCGCTACGTCTTTCTGTGCGGCCTGATCCCGGCGGCGGTGGCGTTCGTTGTTCGCCTCTTCGTGCGCGAGCCCGATCGCTGGAAGCAGACCGCCACCGCGGACGCGCGCCGCCCGCGCCTCGGCGAGCTCTTCACGCCCGAAAATCGCGCCCTCACCGGCAGCGGCTTTGCCATGGCGCTCATCGCGCTCATCACATGGTGGAGCATCAACGCCTTCATCCCGATCGTGTCGACGGGCCTGGCGCAGACTACCGCCAAGACGCAAGGCTTCGCGAAGCCCGCGACGCTGGCGCTGGTCGAACACTGGAAGGCGCTGGCGACCAACGTCTTCAACCTGGGTGGCCTCATCGGGACCTTGCTGACGATCCCGGCGGCGAAGGTGATGGGCCGCCGCAAGATGTTCGCCATCTACTACGCGTTGTCGGGCGTCGCCGTGCTGGCGACCTTCGGGCTCGACCTCGCTCCCCTGCAGCGCCTCTACATGTACTTCTTCATCGGCGTGACGGTGTTCGGCGTCTTCGGTAGCTTCACGTACTACCTGCCCGAGCTCTTTCCGACGCGCCTGCGCGGCACCGGCGCCGGCTTCTGCTACAACGTCGGCCGCTTCATTGCCGCCGGCGGCCCCTTCCTGGTCGGCACCGTCGCCTCCCGCGGCATCAACTCGCTCCAGACCGCCCTGCATGCGCTGTTCTGGGTCGGCGTCGTCCCCCTGATCGGTGTGGCGCTGGCCCTCTCCCCGCTGGTCGTCGAGACCAAGGGACGTGCGCTGGCTTGAGGGATCGACGGGCGTCGCATGCGCGCTGGGGCGTGCGAACCGTCGCCGATCAGGCGCGCAGTGTAGCCTCAGGCGCGGGAGCTCGAACCACCGAATCGGTGAACGGCTGGCCGACCGCACCGTGCGGAGGGGACCAAGCTTTCCGCTACCCCTTTTTGACCATGTAGGTCAGGAGGTCGACGCAGCGGTGGCTGTAGCCCCACTCGTTGTCGTACCAGGAGACCAGCTTGAAGAAGTTCGAGTTGAGCTCGATGCCGCTGCTGGCGTCGAAGATGCTGGAGCGCTCGTCGTGAATGAAGTCGGTCGAGACCACCTCGTCCTCCGTGTAGCCGAGGATGTCCTTCAGGTACGTCTCGCTGGCGCGCTTCATCGCCGCGTTGATCTCCTTGAGGCTGGTCGCCTTCTCGGTCTTGAAGGTCAGGTCGACGACCGACACCGTGGGCGTCGGCACGCGGAACGCCATACCGCTGAGCTTCCCCTTGACCGCCGGCAGCACCAGCGCGACCGCCTTGGCCGCGCCCGTCGTCGACGGGATGATGTTGATCGCCGCGCTGCGGCCACCCTTCCAGTCCTTGCGCGACGGCCCATCGACGGTCTTCTGCGTCGCCGTGTAGCTGTGGATCGTCGTCATGAGGCCCTCGGTGAGGCCAAAGCCCTCCTTGAGCACGACGTGGACGACCGGCGCGAGGCAGTTGGTCGTGCAGCTCGCGTTCGAGACGATGTGGTGCTTGGCCGGGTCGTAGTTCTCGTGGTTGACGCCCATGACGACGGTGATGTCTTCGCCCTTGGCCGGCGCCGAGATGATGACCTTCTTCGCGCCCGCGGTCAGGTGCCCCTTGGCCTTCTCGGCCTCGGTGAAGAGCCCGGTCGACTCGATCACGTAGTCGATCTTCAGCTGTTTCCAGGGCAGATCGGCCGGCGACTTGGCGCTGACCACGTGGATCTCCTTGCCGTCGACCACCAGGACGTCGTCGGCTTCCTTGTCGGCGCCCGACTTCTTCGAGCCGACGGTGCCCTCGAACTTCCGCTGGATGGAATCGTACTTCAGCAGGTAGGCCAGGTTGTCGGCCGGGACGATGTCGCCGACGGCGACCACCTCGACCTCCTTGCCGAAGAGGCCCTGCTCGTAGAGGGCTCGGAAAACCAAGCGACCGATGCGACCGAAACCATTGATGGCGACGCGAATGCTCATTGCGATCTCCTGCTCGTGCTGGATTGGCGGTGTGCGCGGTGTGCGGTGTGCGGTGTGAACGACTCGGACGGCCGGACTTTATATGACCCGCGACGGCCGGCCAAGCAATCCCGTGGCTCCGGTCACTGACGCGGGCGGGGCCGGGCGTTACCATCGCAATTGGTGAGGTGTCTTCTCCGTAGGATGCGGCGACAGGCGCCGCGGATTCTGGCGCTGGCGGCCCTGGGTGGGCAGCTGGCCGCGGTCGCCGACGCGCTGTTCGTCGAGCACGTCACCTGCCCGGAGCACGGCGATCGAATCCACGTCACCGCGCACGGGCGCCCGCCGGTCGCCCGGAGCTGGGACGGCGTCGGCACGGCGATCGCCGGCTTCGCGGACCAGCACGATCAGTGTCTTCTCGATGAGGACGGCAACCAGGCCCCGGCCGCACCGCCGCCCACGCTCGGCGCGCCCGCCGTCACCCAGACGTCGACGTTCCGTCTCGATCTCGGGTCGCCCGCCGTCCGGCGTGCCCCCCTCTATCGCCTTGCCCCCAAAAACTCCCCGCCAGAGAAGTCGCGCCCGATCGTCTGACTCGTCTTTCCGCGACCTTTTCTTCTGCAAGGAGCTCGTCATGAATCGATCCGTCTGTCGTCTGTCATTGATCTGTCTGGTCTCTTCCACGGGTGCGCTCGCCTCGGGCTGCGCCACGGTGGTGGAGGGGAACGAGAGCGCGCTTTTCTATTCGGCCGGGCACGGCCTCAGCAAGGATCCGGTGCCGAGCGGCTGGTACTGGCACCTGCCCTGGAACGACTACATCACCTACGATCTGCGCTGGACCTCGCACACCGAAGAGATCCACATCCATTCCAAGGATGGCCTGCACATGAACATCGACGTGGCGGTGGTGGTGCGGCCCGATCCGCGCGAGATCTACGCGCTCGACACCGAGGTGGGCCCGAAATTCTACGAAGGGGTCGTCAAGGCGGCGGTGTTCGCGGCGGCGCGCGACGCCTCGGGACAGTTCGATCACATGCAGATCGCGACCCAGACCCATTCGCTCGAACGCGCGATCCACGACGCCCTGGTCGAGCACCTCAAGGGCAAGCACATCGAGCTGTCGGAGGTCGCCATCCAGCACTTCGATCTGCCGCCCGAGGTCGAGATCGCGGTCAACCGGAAGGCGAGCGAGGGACAGCTGGTGAGCGCGAAGGAGGTCGAGCTGACGCTGGCGCAACGCGAAGCCAAGATCACCGTCGAGAAGAAGCGGGGTGTCCTGGAGGCCGAGGGGGTCGAGCGGACGCTGCGCTCCGAGCAGCAGCTGGCCGAGAATACCGCCCAGATCAAGATCGAGGAGGAGAAGCGGAAATCGGAGCTGGCCAAGGCGCAGACCGAAGCCGAGGCCATCAAGATCCGCGCCGACGCCGACGCGCACGCCATCCGGGTGCGGGCGGACGCCGACCGATCGCGAATCGCCGCCGAGTCGCAGAACCTGTCGCCCAACTATGTACGCATCAAGGCGCTGGAGGCGCTCTCGAAGGCGATCGGATCGGGCGACAACAACGTCATGGTCCTTCCGGTCGGCAAGGACGGCCTGCCCGGATACTTCGCGCCGTTCCTGAATCCGTTCACCAACTTCGCGGGCGCCTTGTCCGGCTCGAACGGCGGGCGCCAGAAACCCCAGGGCAGGCTCTAGCCTAGCGCCGCAGCAGCATCACGGTCGCGCCCGCGCCGCCGTCGCGCGGGCGCGCCGATGCAAACGCCATCACACCGGCGCGCGAGGCGGCCAGGCTCTGCAACCACTGCCAGACGGCGGGCCGCAACACCGGACCACCCGCCTCCGAGTTGTGGCCCCGTCCGTGAATGACCAGCGCCGTCTTGGCGCCGCGGGCGCGCGCCGCGGCGACGAACCGTTCGACCCCACGCACCGCTTCGTCGCGGAGGCGGCCGTGCAAGTCGAGCCGCGCCTGGACCGGGGGCTCTCCGTTTCGCAGCGCGCGCAGGATCTTCACACTCACCTCGGGCGCGCGGCCGGTGATCGTGTCGCCACTCTCCTCGACCACAAAAGGCGGCGTGTCCACCGCCGTCAGAGCTTGCGGAAAGTGTCGATCACCTGGTGGATGACCTTGCCGTTCGGATCGTGCCGCGCGCGATCGATCACACCGATCATGGTCAGCTTCGAATGAAAGCCGACGCCGGTGTGCCCGCCCTCGCGCCCCCACTGTTCGAGCAGCCCCGCCTGCCCGCGGCCGAGCGCGTCCTGGTCGTGGTACTCGCACACGATCGTGTCGAGGGTCTGCAGGCGCCCCTGCTCGCAGTAGGACGCACCGTAGGGAACCGGCTGGAGCGGCGCGAAACCTTCCGGCGCGAGGCCCGCGCCCCGCCAGGCGTTCTCGACGACATCGGTGTGCGGCGTGCCCTCGACGTGCTGAGCCGGCGCGACCGCTGGCGGGGGCGTGGCCGGCGCCACGGGCGCGCCGGGCGCGGGCGCCCCGGCAGGAGGCGCAGCGCTCTTGTGGCAGCCCACCAAGACCAGGAATCCGACCACCAGATAGCCGGCCAGCTCCAACCGATCACGCTTCGTGCGCATCCCGATCCCCTGCGGCCTCAACGGTGAAATCCATTGCCGTGGGCCGCCGGACGCTGTCCGCCGCCACCACCACCGTGCCAGCCGCCGCCCGCGGGCGCCGGCGGCGCGCCGCGGGGAGGACCGCCGTGTCCGCCGTTGTTCACGATTCCCTCGGGCGGGGCCCGAACGCCACCCCGCTCGGCTGGCGGACCGCCGTGCCAGCCGCCTCCCCGCTCGGCTGGCGGACCGCCGTGCCAGCCGCCTCCCCGCTCGGCTGGCGGAC
>CAYTTF010000042.1:12209-20250 GCA_964440665.1 uncultured Myxococcales bacterium
CCCCGCTCGGCTGGCGGACCGCCGTGCCAGCCGCCTCCCCGCTCGGCTGGCGGACCGCCGTGCCAGCCGCCTCCCCGCTCGGGCGGACCCCCGTGTGGGCCGTGCCCATGCTCTCGCTGCTCCCGTTCACGCTGCTCCCAGCCGCGGTGTTCCTGCTCGCGACGCATCTCCTGCTCGCGGTGCTCGCGCATGACCATCTCGCGATGTTCGAAGCGGGGCTCCGGGCCGCCCATGCGCATACCGGGTCCCCCTGGACCTCCGCGCCAACCGCCACCGACGAAGATTTCGCCGCGGAAAGCGGGCGGCGCGATGCGCACGTCGATGACCGGCCGCGCGTAGACCAGAGGCGTATAGAAGTCGTTGATCACCACGAACCGTGGCTGATCGCTGTAATAGACCGGGTCGTAAGCGCCGACGTACCAGTAGGCGCCACCGCGCATCTCGAACTGCGCCTGCGGCGGCGGCGCATACCAGTGGGAGTGCGGCCCACGGATGTAACAGTAGGTCGGCCCGCCAAATTGCACGCCCGGGTCGGTGATCGGGTGCGGCCCGTAAAACGAGTACTTCGGCCCGTCGTAGTCGAACGGCGTCGGATCGCCCACGAAGTAGTACTGACCGTTCACCTGCCGATAGAGCCGCGGATCGGACGGCGGATAGTCGTGAAAATGGGGAACGTCGATGTCGCAGAACCCGTGGCCGACCCGCTTCGGGAGCGGGTGCCTCGACATGTACTCCACGACCTCCGCGTGGGCGGCGCTCGCGACGCCGACGAAGGCGGCCAGAAAGACGGAAACAGCTAGGGCTCGACGCATCACGTCTCCTTTTTGGGTCGGCGATCATACGCGATCCGGCCGCGGGGGATATACGCGCACACATCGAAAACTCATAAGGCTGTATGCGGGGATACCAGTTGAGATCCGTCTTGATTCCAAAGACCCAATCGCGCACGTTGAAGATGGTTTTCACGTGGAGGGGGAGATGGTGCAAAAGAGGGTTCTGCTGGTCGAAGACGATCTGGAAATTCGAGACGTTCTTCAGGACCTTCTAGAGGCCGAAGGCTACGACGTCATCCCCGCCAGCCACGGACGGCAGGCGCTCGACTACCTCGAAGGCACGTCTGCGGATGGGCTTCCGGATCTCGTGGTCCTCGATCTGATGATTCCGCTCGTCGACGGGACGCAAGTGCTGGCGACGATGAAACGCAACCCCAGGCTCGCGCCGATTCCGGTCGTCGTGCTCAGTGCCGTCGCGCGCGAACGCCCGGTCGGGGCGGACGCTTTTCTCCCCAAGCCGATCCCGCTGCAGACGCTGTTCGACACGATCCGCAGCTTCGTCGGTGTGGGCCGCACAGTCGAGCTGGCGCGGGTCTAGCGTTCGATGCGGGTTGGGGCGGCGCCTTCGTAGCCGGCGGGGTTCGGGACCGGCGCCGGGGGGCGCTCACCGGCGGCGGCCAGCTCCGGAAGCGCCGTGGCCGGTTGGAGACTCGCCGACTGGACGTCTTCTTTTTCAATGACCGGCTGGTCGTTGGTGGCGATCTCGCAGCTCTGTCGAATCGTGCGGGCGCGCCCGATCTCGCCGAGGCGATAGTAGGCGATGACCCGCCAGAAGCAGGCCTCCGGGTCCGCGCGAGAATCGAAGCCGCGCAGGTGAAAGAGCACCGTTTGCCAGCGGTCGTCCTGACGCGCAGCCCGCGCGGCATTCTCCGCGTCGTCGAGCTGATCGCGTCGATTCTGCGCGAGCGCTTTGCGCGCAGCGGCGGCGTGGCTCGGAAACGGCGTGATCTCCACGTTGTCGTTGATGGTGTGGGCCTGCTCGCGCGCCGCCCTCAACCGCGCCGCCCGCGAGAGCTTGGTGCGGCCGGGGGGCGGCTTGCCGGCCTCCGTGGGCTTGTTCTTGGTGGTGACCTTTTTGCGTTTCTTGATCGCCATCGCCTTGGTGGTCTTGCCGGTCGTCGTCTTGTCGGCTCGTTTCGGCACCTCGCCGGAAGCGGCGCCCGCGCCCGCGATCGCGCGCGCTTCCATCGGCGCCAGCGCGAAACCAAACGCGACGAGCATCGAAAGCAACCGTCCTACCCAGCGCGGTCGGCTCATTCGGGGGAGCCTATCCGTTCGGTGGGTTTGCTGCAAAACGCATTTCGCACCGCGGCGCGGGACTTTGCCTGCCGACTACGACCCGGCCAGCGCCGCGAATCCGGAGAAGAACTGACGCAGCTTTTCTTTGCGCGCCTCCGGGACGTAGTCGAAGTTGGTTCCGCGATCGACCACCTCCCAGAAATCCTTAGAGGTGATCGCGAGCATCTCGTCGCGGATCGAGCGCAGCCGTTCGGCCGATTCGTTGGCCATGTCGTCGAAGATCGCGCGCGCGCGCGCGGCCTCGCCGCTCATCAAATAGTACGAAGCAAGCTTGGCTTGCGCCTTGCGAACGCCGCGCAGTGCCCGCTCTTCGGCTTGATTTTCCGGCTCCTTGTCGACTTCGAGAAAGATGGCCAGCAGGCGATCGTGGCATCCGGATCGGCGGGCGCTGGCGACCTCGCAGAGCGCGCAGAGATCGTAGGCGACCGTCTCGGTGACGAATCCCATTCCGCTGCCGTGCGCCAACCGGGCGTAGTACTTGAAGTGGCCGGCGATCTCGAGCACCGTCGCCTGCGTCCAGCCGTCGGCCGCCGCCGGCGCCGCCAGCAACGCCTCGGTGAGCTGGCGGTACTGATTGAGCACATTGTAAGCGGTCCGCACGTCGCGGGCGTTGAGGGCCGCGCGCAGATAGGTGTTCATGAACTTCACGGTGAGCGCGAACACCTCGCGGTTCGAGGCGCCGAGCGCGGCCTCTCCCACATAGCGGGTGTCGATCGCGACCACGTGCGCCATCTCCGGCATGCTGTCCAGCGCGGCTCCGAACACCTCGCGGATCTGGCGCAGCCCCTTCCATTCTAGCCAGGTGCGGTTGCGGCCCAGATCGACGAGCGAGTCTTCCGCCAGCGCGACGAAGTCCGGATCCGCGCGCAGCGGCGCTCCGATCATGAACCACTCCGGATCCAGGGCTGCCTTGCGATCCTGGTAGTCGACCAGCAGGCGCCGCAACGCCGCCGAGGCGTCGGAGGCGATCACCTTGTCCTTCTGACCGAGCGCGTTCACCGCGATGTCGGCCAGGTGGGCGAGGCCGCTCACCGCCTGGGCCTGGCGCTCGGTGAAGGTGCCCGCTTTCTTCTTCCCGTTGCGCGCGGTGGCGCGATCGAGCGTCTGCACGCCGATGCGCGCGATCACCTTCTCGGGATCGAGAAAGTCGAACACGTAGGCGAAATAGGGAACCAGGATCAGCAAGCTCCCCGACGACATGAGCACGGTTGCGGTGATCGTGGCCTGGGGCACGAAGTCGCCGCGGACGACGAAGCTCACCCAGACCGATTCGACGCAGGCGATGACGAAGAATCCCATCACGCCCAGGTTGATCTTGTCTCGAAAGAACAGGTCCGCGACGCGCGACGTGTAGCGGGTCGCCGCGAGCTGAACGACGATCGAGACCACGGTGATGGCGATGCCGAGAACCGCGGCGATGACCTGCGACAGGCTCCCCAGCGCGTTCTGCATGGTGAACGCGTCGTAGTTGAAAATCTGTCGGAACGCGCCTTCCTTGTGGTGCGCGGTCGCGGCGTCGATCACGAAGAAATCGAGCAGCCAGAAAGCGGCGAACACGCAGACGGCGAGAGCGGCCAGGGCCGCGAGCGTGAGGAGCGACCGGCGGCGCTGGCGCTGGCGCGGTGCGTGGGGCGGCATGGGCCGGCATGTTACCCTAGAGCCTATGTCGGTAGGTCCCCGCTCGGCCGTCGAGGGCGCCCTGCTGCTCGCGATCGACGTCGGCAACACGAACATCTCGCTGGGCCTCTACGAGCGCGACCGAGGTCGGGCCCGGAATCTGCGCGCAGATTGGCGCCTCGAGACGCGATCCGGGCGGACCGCCGACGAATACGCGGCGCTCCTGGGTGAGCTGTTCCGTTACTCGGGCCTGGACTTCGGCCGGGTGAAAGCGGCGGCCATCTCGTCGGTCGTGCCGCCCGTGCTGGCGCCCGTGGAAAAATTCTGTCGCCAGTACCTCGGCATCGAGCCCCTGATCGTGGGTCCGGGCACCAAGACCGGGGTGCCGATCCTCTACGAGAATCCGCGCGAGGTCGGCGCCGATCGCATCGTCAACGCGGTGGCCGCCTTCGAAAGATGGCCCGAAGGGGCGATCGTGGTCGACTTCGGCACCGCGACGACCTTCGACGTGATCACCCCGCGCGGCGAATATGCCGGGGGCGTCATTGCGCCGGGGCTGGCGATCTCGGCCGACGGGCTCTACCAGGCGACCGCCAAGCTGCCGCGCGTGGAGATCGCCCGACCGGCCTCGGTCATCGGCCGCAACACCGTGGCCAGCATGCAGGCGGGTCTGGTGTTCGGATACGCCGGTCTGGTCGACGCGATCGTCGAGCGCATCCGGGGCGAGATCGACTTTTCGCCCCACGTCGTTGGCACCGGCGGACTGGCGCCGCTCATCGCGCGCGAGACACGCACCCTGCAAGAGTGCGACGACATGCTGACGCTGCAGGGCCTGGCGATCATCTACGATCGAAATAGATGACGACCGGGGCGCCACGCGAATCCCTTCTGGGGCTGCCCGGGCGGATCGGCCAGCTGTGCACGGCGCCCGGCGCGGCGATGGCGCGCATCGACGCGCAGGGGGGCGGTCTGCGCGATGCGCTCTGGCTGGTCCTGTTCGGGGTGGTCGCGTTCCGCCTTCCCGAGCTTCTGCGGATGCTGCTCGCGATCGGCAGCCCGACCTCCGGCGCGGTCATGCGCCTCGTCGGTCTCTTCGCGGACGAGACGCGAGAGGCGGCCTGGGTCGTGCTGCCGGCGGCGGTGATCGTGACGGCGCTGGCCGGCGCACGGCGGGACGCGACGCGCGATCTCGATCTGGGCGCCGCCTGCTACGCGCCCTACTTCGCGTTGCGCGGCGTCGGCCAGACGTTGACCAGTCTGGCCGGCGCGCGGGTTCTTCCGGAGCTTGTCATCCAGGGAATCGCCGGTGCCGGCGCGGCGCTGGTGCTGGTCGCCGCGATCCGTACCGCGCGGGCGCGGCCAGTGACCGGGTCCGAGGGCGCGGGGCCGCAGCCGGCCTCGACGCCGAATGTCGGGTCGGAAACCTCGGAGCCGACGCCAAACGCCCGAGCCCGCTTGGTCGGTACGGGGATGGTGGTGCTCGGCCTGGTCGCCGTGGCGGCCAATGCGGTCTGGTCGGCCCGCCACCTGGAGACGCTGCGACCGATGCAGCGGGGCGAGACCGCCCCGCTGTTCGCGCTCCCGCGCATCGACGCGACGCCGGGCACGCTGGCGATGGGTAGCCTGCGTGGGCAGGTGGTGGTGCTCGACTTCTGGGCGACCTGGTGCCCGCCCTGCATCGCCATGCTGCCGGTGCTCGACGCCGCCCACCGCGTCTGGACCCCGCAGGGCGTCGCGTTCGTCGGAATCAATTCAGATGGCGGCGGAACGGCGCTCGACGAGATCAAAGGCTTTCTGATCGAGCACCCGATTCCGTACCCCGTTGTGCTGGACCAAGGCCAGGTCGGCGGGCTCTACAAGGTCGAGGCGCTCCCGACCCTGGTGGTGATCGGGCGCGATGGCCGCATCCGCAAGAGCTTCGTCGGCTACACCAGCGAGCGCGCGCTCGACAGCGCGCTGCGCGACGCCGTGGCCGCGCCCTAAACCTGCGCGAAGCCGCCCTAAACCTCGGGCCGACCGGCTTTTTCTTCGGTGAAGTAGGCGCTGCGGTGGCGCGCGTTCGGCAGGTGGCTGTCCCAGCAAGCCGCCGAGCAGAACACCAGCTTCACCCGGCCGGAGTTGCAGGTGCTGACCGAGCACTTGATCAGCTTGCCACCCACGGCGATCGGCTTGCGACACATCGAGCAGACAAAAGTGGGGGCCGGCGACATGTGACGCTAACGTACCGGAAGCCGCCCCGGCGTTGCTATAAAATCAGCGCGGCGTGCGTCTCCCGGGCTACGTGATGGCCGAATTGATCGTCGCCGGCGCTCTGACCGCCGGTGGCGGCGCGGGCGTCTTCTATGGCGTTCGCCAGGTGCGGGCGACCCTCGCAGCCCATTCCGTCGCCGCCACGGCGGCCATCACGGGGCCGCTGCCGGCGCGTGGCGATCTGTCGAACCTGCCCGACCTGCGCGTCGCGCTGGAATCGTCGGGGACGTTCCTGGGGATGTCCGACGAGCTCCTGCTCGCCCGCGTCCGCACCCAGCCCATCGTCCGCTTCAAGCTCAATCACGGGGGCTCGTCGATCTCGTTCCGGGTCGAGTTCGCGGACGGATCGCGCGCCGCCTGGAAACCGACGCAGACCAACACCCAGACCATTCCGCGCAAGGAGATCGCCGCCTACCGCCTCAATCGCCTGCTGGGCCTCAACGCGGTCCCCCCGGCGGCGCCGCGCGCGGTGTCGCGCGACGAGCTCTTTGGCCACCTCCACCCGGAGAGTCTGGAAGCCCTCCCCCGCATCAAGGCCGAAACCATCTTCGGGCCAACTGGAGAGACCCTCGGCACGGCCTCTTACTGGATCCCCGTCATCAAAGACTCCGGTTTCGACAAGCCCGACGGACAGAAACAGGTTCAAGCCTGGCTCACGCAGGGCGAGCCGCTTCCCGAGCAGGAATCGATGGCGCGACAGGTGTCCGACCTGATCGTCTTCGATTTTTTGACCTCCAATCCGGATCGCTACTCCGGTGGAAACATGAAGATGTCACCGGACGGCACGCAGCTCTTCTACATGGACAACACCATGTCGTTCTTCGTCGATCCCGAGGGGCCGGCCAAGAACCGCGAGGTGCTGTTCCGGACCCAGCGCTTTTCGCGCGCGCTCTACGAGGCGCTCGATCGCGTGACCGCGCCGACCTTGGAACGGGCGCTCGCCCAGGAGGCGGGCGCGCCCTACGAGATCCTGACGCCCGCCGAGATCGCCGGCGTGGTGGGACGGCGGCTGGTCGTCCACCAGTACATCGAGGGCCTCATCGCCCAGTTCGGCGCACGCAACGTCCTGGTGTTTCCCTGAAAAACCAGAGCCTTTGAGCGGGATTCCGCTGCCCCCGCGTCGGCGCAGCCAGCCACATGCTAGGCTTGCGCGCCTTCCGGAGCAGAACGTCATTCCATGAACGTGCATTTCGTATCCCTGGGCTGTCCCAAGAACCGCGTCGACACCGAGGTGATGCTCGGCCACACGGAGGAGGCGGGTCATCAGCTGGTGGCAGCCCCGGAGACGGCCGAGGTCATCGTGGTCAACACCTGCGGCTTCATCGGCGAGGCCAAACAGGAGTCGATCGACGCGATATTAGAAATGGCCCGTCACAAACAGGCGGGGACCTGCAAACGGTTGGTGGTGGCGGGGTGCCTGTCGCAACGATATCCCAAAGAGCTGGCCGTCGAGATGCCCGAGGTCGATCAGTTTCTGGGAACCGACGAGGTCGGCGCCATCGCCAAGGCGATCTCCGGCACCATCGCGCGCCTGAGCGTGGTCGACACGCCCGCTTATCTCTACGACGACGCGGCGCCGCGCCGTCGGTCGCAGGCCCCGCACAGCGCCTACGTGAAGATCGCCGAAGGCTGCGATCGTCCCTGCGCCTTTTGCATCATTCCGAAGTTGCGCGGTCCGCAGCGCAGCCGCGCGCCCGAATCGGTGATGCGCGAAGCGCGCGATCTGGCGTCGGGCGGCACGCGCGAGATCTGCCTGGTCGCGCAGGATCTCACCACCTACGGAACGGACCTGCCGAACGCGGATTCCGCCGACGCGCCCAGGCTCGCCACCCTGCTGCGTGCCCTGGCGGGCATCGAGGCGCTCGGCTGGATCCGGCTGCACTACGCCTACCCGACCGCCTGCAGTGATGAGCTGCTCGATGTGATCGGGGGCGAGCCGCGCGTCGCCAAATATCTCGATGTCCCGATCCAGCACGTCGACAGCGCAGTGCTCAAGGCGATGCGCCGCGGGTACGGCGAGCGCCAGGTGCGTGATCTGGTGG
>CAYTTF010000043.1:0-20004 GCA_964440665.1 uncultured Myxococcales bacterium
CGTGGCCGCGAAGAGCAGGGCGTACATGATGAGCGCCGCGCCCCAGAAGGAAGCCTTGAACCCCTTGACCAGGCCCCACGCCTCGCTCATCACCTCGCCGACCGTGAAGTCGTAGCGGCCGGCGACGCCGTCCTCCAGCGAGCCGGACGCGAGCGCGAGCGGTGGCATATCGAGCGCCGGCCTGGGCGGCTCGAAGGGATTCATTGGTTCGTTCGTCATTTTCGCCTCACCCCCAACAGTTTGCGTGCATCTTAAGCGCATGCGCGCCGCGAGCCAACCAGCCGGCAGCGCCATCTGGCGGCGCCGGGCCGCAGCAGCCGCGGCGCGTGCTCTGTGCACAACCAGCGCGATCGCCCTCGCATCGTGGCCAAGATAGAGTCACCTCGGAGGCGCACCCATGGCCGGAAAGCCGAAGAGCATCGATGCGTATCTCGCCACCGTGAGGGGCGAAAAGCGCGCCGCGCTCGAAAAGCTCCGCGAGGCGATTCGAGCCGCCGTCCCCAGGGCAGAAGAATGCATTAGCTATGGGATTCCGGCGTTTCGGTTCGAAGGAAGGATCGTCGCCGGATTTGCCGCTACCGCGAAAGGGTGCTCGTATTTCCCGTTCAGCGGATCGACTCTTGGCTCGCTCGCGCGCGAGCTCGAGGACTACGGCGGGACCAAGAGCTCGCTCCACTTCGCCCCGGCCGAGCCGTTGCCGCGGGCACTCGTGCGCAAGCTAATCAAGGCGCGAATCGCCGAAGGCTGACGTCCTCGGCCCTAAAGGCTCCCGCACGATCCGTCGCTGCGATCGGCTGGGAGCTACCGCGACGCGAGCAGCGGGGTTGGCCGGGCCGGGCCCTCGCGCAGCGTCGACTCGGCGAAGGCGAGGGTGGTCTTGAGGGATTCGGTCGCGAGGTATCTCTTCGAGTGGCCGAGATTGGTCGGCAGCGCCAGCCCGACCGCGTCGATGCCGGCCGCTCGCGCGAGATAGAGCGAGCGGTCCATGTTCACGGTCTGCGTGCAGACGACCGCGTCCGTGACGCCGAAGAGTGCGGCGGCGCGGTTCATGGTCTCGCGCGTGCGCGAGCCGCCTCCATCGGACCAGACGTCGCCGGCGGCGACGCCGTGCGCGCGCAACCAGGCACCCATGACCGTGACCTCGGGACTGGCTGCGCTGTCGTTGCCGGAAACGAGAATGGCCTTCACCCGACCCGCGCGATAGAGGTCGAGCGCGGCTTGCAGTCGGGATCGCACGATGTGGAGCGGCTTCCCCTCGAAGACGCGCGAGCCCGGAACGATGGCGATGCTGCGGCTCGGAACCGTCGCTGCGTTGTCGTAGGCGTACGCGCGCGATCTCCAGGCGACCCACGCGTTCGAACCCACCAGGCCGGCCAACGCGAGCAGTACGCCGGCGCCGAGGATCCGCCAACCGCGCATCCTGGCCCCGGCGGCGATCTGGGAGGCGGAGACGTTCAAGCCGACGGGACGGACCATCTGGGATCGTCAATCGGGAGACGGCGCGCCCGCCTTGAGAAGATCGCCTGGCTCGAGAAAGGATCAGCGTCCGTTGTCCGACGCGGGAGCCTGTCGCCGGCGGTGCGGCGCCGACGTGTCGGTCTTGTCCTTCGGATGCGCCCCCTCGCCCCAGCGGAGAACGGCCTTGTCGCCGCGGCTACGGAACAGCGCGAAGTCGCGCAGCGTCTCGAGCTTCCGCTTCATCGTCGCCAGTGTCCGGGCCCGCGCCGTCGCATCTCCCATCAGGCGCGGCATCGCCACCCCGAAAAAAGCGGCGATGCCAACGACCAGAACGACCACCCCGAAGTGGCCTCGACGACGCACCCCTCCCCCGGCGACCATCGTTCCATTATCGGTCAGAGCGGGCCCAGCTTGAGCGCAATCCGCGCGGCTTGAGCGCAATCCGCGCGGTCGGTAGAGTACGAAGCGAGGTCCCCCCTTATGACGAATCATCGCTTTGTTATTGGAGTTGCGGCGCTGACCCTGGCGGCCGGCGCGATCAATCTGGCGAGCTGCTCGAGCGGCTCGAACGGAACCGGAGCTGGCGGCAGCGGCGCGACCGGCACGGCCGGCACCAGCGGCGGCCACGGCGGCACGGCCGGAGCGACCGGAAGCGGTGGCACGACCGGCGTTGCCGGGAATGGCGGCACGGCGGGCGTCACGGGAAGCGGTGGCACGACGGGAGTCGCCGGGACTACCGGCACGGCGGGCGTCACGGGCAGCGGCGGCACGACGGGCACCGGCGGGAGCGGCGGCGCGACCGGGACGGCGGGGAGCGGCGGTCCCACGGGAACCGGCGGCTCGACGGGCGTCGGGGGTCGCGGTGGGGCGACCGGGGCCGGCGGCTCGGGCGTGACGCCTTTCCTCACCGACGACTTCGAGTCGGACACGGTGGGCCAGCAGCCGGCCGGCTGGGACAACTTCATCTCCTACAACTACAAGACCACGAATCCCCAGGGCGACGGGACGGGCGCGCTCGTCGACGCCACCCACACGCACAACGGCAGCAAGCTCGCGGTTCACTTCAAGGCGTCCGGGGGCAATCCGGTGTTCCTCGAGCGCGCGCTGCCGACCGGGACCAACCACCTCTACCTCCGGGTGTGGGTCTTTCTGATGAACGCGATGGGGGATCTGCCAATGAGCGGCAACGACAACCACGAGACGCTGCTCGGCCTCACCGGCGATCCGTCGAACGACAACACGCAGGTCCGCTTCGGCCAGATCAAGGGGGTCATCGGTACCAATCAGGTCCCGACCGACAACATCGCCCCGATCATGGCCCAGTGGTACGGGGGCCCGATGATCTCGAATGGTGTCTACCACTGCCTCCAGGTCGAATTCGACGGCAGCGGCGCCACCTACAACTCGCTCCGCGCCTATTCGGACGGAACGCTGATCCATTCGATCACCGCCGCCGCCGACTGGCAGAACGGTGCCCTGCCGGCCAACTGGATGAACGGAATGTTCGTCGGCGTTCTGTTCGGCTGGCAGAGCTTCAGCAGCATGGCCAACGACGTCTGGATGGACGACCTGGTCCTGAGCACCGGCCCCACCACCTGCAACTAGACAGCGTCGGCCGCAGGGGCGATGGCCTCGGCGATCGCCGCCGGGGCCTCGATCGGCAGCAGGTGGCCGGCGTCGGGGATGGTCACGATCTCGCCGCGGCGGGTGGCGGTTGATGGATCTCGCGAGACGATGCGGTCGTCGGCGCCGTCGAGCCAGGTGATCGGGCAGGCCACGCCCGGCAGGCGAGCGGTCAGGTCGGCGGTGCGCACGATCTCGAAGTCGGCCTGCGTGATCTCGGGTCGCGCCAGCGCGCCGGTGGCCAGGAAGCCGCTGCGCACGGCGGGCTTGGCGCGCGGCGAGAGGCCGTGGTCGGCCAGCCAGAGCGTCGCGCCCGCCGGATCGTCGCGCAGCAACTTCTCCAGACCGCCGTCGACCGGCAGCTTCGGCGCGGCGGCGCAGAGGACCAGCGCGCGCACCTTGTCGGGCCAGGCCAGAGCCGCTTCGATCGCGACCAGCCCGCCCATCGAATGGCCGACGAGCACGGCGGGGCCCAGGCAGAGCGCGCCGCAGAGCTCCCCCACGGCGTCGCGATAGCGCGCCAGGGTCAGGCCGGCCGACCCGTCCAGGGCCGCGCCTTCCGTCTCGCTCGGTCCGTGACCGGGGAGATCGATCGCGACCGTGTGCGCGAAGCGAGCGACCCGCGCCATCACCATCATCCAGATCGCAGAGCGGGCGCCGGCGCCGTGGATGAGGACCACCGACGGTGCGCCGGCACGCCGCTCGCCGCGTTCTGCGTAGTGAATCCGGCCGGCGTGGGCGAGGCGGATGTACGGCACGTGCGCTCCGGCAGCGGTTAGCCGCTGGCCTTGAGCTTCTTGATGCCGGCGATCAGCGCCGGGACGGCCTTCTCCCAGGTGTCCACGAGGCCATAGTCCGCGACCTGAAAGATGGGGGCCTCGGGATCTTTGTTGATGGCGACGATGACCTTCGACCCCTTCATGCCGGCCAGGTGCTGAATGGCGCCCGAGATGGCGACCGCGATGTAGAGCTGTGGCGCGACCACCTTGCCGGTCTGGCCGACCTGCAGATCGTTGGGGACCATCCCGGCGTCGCAGGCCGCGCGGCTGGCGCCCAGCGCGCCGCCCAGCAGATCCGTCAGCTCCTCGAGGATCTTGAAGTTTTCGCCGGCCCTCATTCCGCGGCCGCCCGAGACGACCACCTTGGCCTCGCCGAGATCGGGGCGCGCGCTCTTGGTTTCGTGCAGGCCGAGGAGCTCCGCGCCCAGCGCGTCGACGGCGGCGACCGCGACCGTCTCGATTGCGCCGGTCGCGCCGGGCGTCGCGGGCGGGAAGGCGGTCTGGCGGACGCTGGCGACCAGGACCGGGCCGGCGATCTCCACCTCTTCGATCGCGTTGCCGGCGTAGGCCGGCCGGCGAAAGCGATTCGCGGCCACCACCGCCGTGATGTCCGAGGCCATGCCGGCCCCGAGCAGGGCGGCCGCGCGCGGAAGGATGTCCTTGCCGGTCGACGTCGCGGTGCCGAGGAGCGCGCCCGCGCCCGCCCGCTTGACCGCGTCGGCCAGTTGGGGTGCCCAGGTCTCCGCCAGCGGCGCGGCCAGGCGCGCGTCGTCGTAGGCCAGGACGCGGGCCGCATACCTGGCGGCGTCCGCCGCGGCGGCGCCCGTGCCCGAGCCGATCACGACCGCGCAGACCCCGCCCCCCAGCTGCTTGGCGAGCGCCGCGCCGGCGGTCAACGCTGGCAGCGACGCCGAACGGATCCCTTTTTCGTCCGACTCACAAAAAACGACCACGTCGGCCATCAGATCACCTTCGCTTCGTCGTGCAGCTTGGCGACCAGCTCGTCGACGGACGCGACGCGCGCACCGGCCTTGCGCACGGGCGGAGCCTCGTACGATTTCACCTTCATGGAGGCCATCGCGTCGACGCCCAGCTCGGCGAGCGCGACGTCTTTGATCTCTTTCTTCTTGGCCGCCATGATCCCCTTGAGCGAGGCGTAGCGCTGGGTCTCTTCCCACTCGGTGTCCGCGCTGGCCAGCGCCTCGTTGCGCACGGCCTTCTTGCCGATGATCCGCAGGTCGACCGTCAGCACCGCCGGCAGCCGAACGCGCTTCTCCTCGACGCCAGCGTCGACCTCGCGCGTGACCGTCGCGCTCTTGCCGTCGGCGCCGAGATGAATGCTGGCCAGAAACGTCGCCTGCGGCCAGCCCAGGAGGCCCGCCAGGATCTGCCCGACCTGATTCGAATCGCCGTCGACGGTCTGCTTCCCGAGCACGATCAGATCCGGCTTCTCACGCGCGACCAGCGCCGCCAGCACGCGCGCCACCGCCGTTGCGTCCAGCGCCGCGTCGTCACCGCCAATCAAGATCGCGCGGTCGGCGCCCATCGCCAGCACGCCCCGGAGCTGCTGGGCGACCTCCTTCGGCCCGATGGCGACCGCGACGACCTCGCCCGATCGCTCGCCGCCCTTGCCCTTCTCGGTCAGCCGCAGCGCCGTCTCGACTGCGTACTCGTCGAAGGTGTTGAGCTGCCAGCTGGCCGCCGACAGATCGATCTGGCCGCCGGCCAGCTTCAGCTTGTGCTCCGGATTGGGAACCCGCTTGCACGTCACCAGGATTTTCACGGGGTGATTGTACGATCGGCTCGGTCAGACGAAAGCTTTACCCGATCGCGTCGAGCGACTGTTTTCTAACTTAGCCAACCGCCAGGCGGAGCGCCTCTTCCAGGCACATCAGGATCTCGTCGTCGATGTCGACCAGATAGACGGTCGAAGGCTTGGGCTGGCGGTGCGCGCGCAGCTCGTCGACCATCGCCCGCGCCGCATCCGCCGGGTCGACGCCGCCAAGGCCGGTTCCCATGCCCGGAATCGCGATGACCTCCAGGTGGTTCCGGGCCGCCGCCAGCAATGCCGCGCGCGTGGCGCGCCGGACGTTCTCGACGCCGATCTTCATCCCCGGCTGTTCCATCGTCGGCGCGTGGATGACGCTCTTCGCGTAGAGGGTCCCGGCGTTGGTGACGACGGCCGCGCCGACCGCGATCGGTGCCAGCGACATGGCCTCTTTCTGGATCGCGGGGCCGCCCTTGCGCGAAAGCGCCGCCGACACCCCGCCTCCCATTATTCCTAATGAATTCGCTGGGTTGACAACGGCGTCTACGGCGAGCTGGGTGATGTCCGACTTGGCGAGGTGAATCTGCATGAAAAGGTGAGACCCGGTAGAGGCCTTACCTTAACATTTCACCGCCCCCAATCGCAAAATCAGACCTGCTAGCCGAAAATCAGGTCCAGCTCCTGTTCGACCTTCCGCGTGTCGGCCGAGCGCGCCACCGAGAGCTCTTGGACCACCAGGCCACGCGCCGTGTCGAGCATGCGCCGCTCACCGAATGATAGCGGCTTCATCCCCTTGAGGCGGTAGAGGTCGCGAAACACCTCGGCCACCTCGAACAGCGACCCGGATTTGATCTTCTCCATGAACCCGCGATATCGCCGGTTCCAGGTCTGGCGATCGATGTGGATCTCCTTGTCGCGCAGGATATCCATGACCTCCGCGATCTCGGCGCGGCCGGCGATCCGGCGCAGGCCGACCTGATCGGCCTTGTCGGTCGGGACCAGGATCCGCAGACCCGTCTCCAGCCCCTGCAGGACGTAGAAGCTCTGGATCTTGCCGTAGACCTCTTTCTTCTCGATCCCCACCACTTCGGCAACGCCTTGGGACGGGTAGACGGCCTTGTCACCAATCGCGAATTCGGTTGTCACGGCGTAGACCTCCTCGGGTTCCTGATTTCGGAATCACCCACGGGCGCCTCGGCTCTCTTTCTGCAGCCGCACCGGTATATCAGACACGCTTACCTTCACCTACAACGTACCCGGCCGGCGGTCCTGGTGTCAAGGGTTCCGGAGAGCCGTTTCGGGGGGGGCTTTTTCGGGGGGCTTGGGGGACCCGCCTCTAGCGCTCCGGAAAATGCGGTATGTTGCGCCGCGCATGGCGCGCTACGCGTTCGAGGACCCGATGGCAGGCGTACAGCGATCCGGCGGGGGGTGGAAGCAGCTCTTATGGTTCGCGGTCGCGGCGACCGGGCTCGGATTCGCCGGCTACGTCTACGTCATCCCGTACCAGAAGATGGAGCACGCCGTCGGCACCCGCCAGGCGGAGCTCGCGAGCGCGCGCAGCACCGCCGACGAGGCGGTCGCCGAGCGCGACAAGCTCAAGGCGCAGCTCAGCAAGTTTGTCGGCGCCGACAGGGAAAAAGCCGCGACCGACTCGAAGCGCAAGACGACCGCCGATGCGCTGGCGACCGGGCTTCGCCCGGGGCTGGAGGAGCTGGGCGCGACCGTCACCGTAGACGGCGCCATCTTGCACGTGAGCTTCCTGGCGCCCAAGGTGATCGACGCGAACGGCATTGACGTGTCGGAGGCCGGGCAGGCGGCGCTGAAGATTCTGGCCGGCGCCGCGAAGAAGGAAGAAGCCAAGGTGCGCATCGCCGCGCGGTCGTCGTCGGCCCTGCCACCCAAGGAGTTGCGCAGCCTCTTCAAGACGGCCGGTGAGATGCGCGCGGTGCGCGCGGCGCGCGTGATGTCGGCGCTCGTGGACGCCGGGATGCCGGCCACGCACGTCGAGATCGTCGGCGAGGCCGACAAGCCCCTGCCGCGGACGCGCGCCAAGAAGGTGCAGGCGCTGCCGGCCGATCACCTCGACCTCGAAGTCGAGCCGGAATAGATCCAGTGCCGCGCCCCGCGGTGCTGCTCGGGTTGGTGATCTGTGGTTTGTCGGCGCCGGCGTGGGGCTACGATTTTTCGATCGATCTGCGCACCATCGGCCAGGGCTATCAGGTGCGTGGGTTCGCGCCCGACGGAAGCAACGAGCTCCTGTCGCGCCGCCGGCTCACCGAGTACCTGGATCTTTCGGTGTCCGACATCGGCTCCGGCACCTGGCACGGAGACGACGGCGGGCGCAACCTGATCACGTTCGAGGCTTCGCTGCGCTTCGACAGCGACTTCGGCGGCTACCTGCTGGGGGCGCCGTCCGGCGCCGCCGCCATCCCGGAGCTCCAGCAGAGTGAATTCGACATCCTCTACGCGGTCCTGGTCGGCCGGAACATCGCCGGGCGGCTCGACTTCCAGCTCGGTCGCCAGCTCCACTTCGATCTCATCGATCTCTACGCGTTCGACGGCGCGGACGCGCTCTTTCACCTGACGCCTCGGTTTGCGGTGGAGGCTTTTTCGGGGACCGAGGTGCGCGGGGCGATGCCGCTGTCGTCGCCGATCTACGAGCTGGATGGGACCAGCGCGGGATCGCGCGATCCGGCGACGCGGCCCGATCAGAATGCCGAGCTGCGACCGCTGGCCGGCGTGGCGCTGGTCGCGGGCGAGACGGGCGCGCCGTTTTCCGCGCGGCTCTCCTACCGGCGGATGTGGTCGGACACCGCGGACCGGCAGCCGGGTGAGCCGGAGAGCGGCGTCAACCAGGAGTTGGTGGCGCTGACCGCGACGGCCGCCTGGCGGAGCCGCGTCTATCTCTCGGGCGGCGTGCGCTACAACCTCCTGCTTGCGGAATTCGACGACGAGCAGCTGGCGCTGCGGGTGCGCCTGACGCCGCGCCAGTGGCTGACGCTGGAGCACGACTACCTGGCGCCGACCTTCGACGGCGATTCGATCTGGAACATCTTTTCGACCGGCGCCTATCGCGATCTGCGCGCCAGCTACGAGATCGGCCTGCCCCGCGGCGTGAAGGCCTACGCGCGCGCGTTCGCCAGATTCTTCCTGTCGACCGACGACGAGATCGCGACGACCGGGCCCTACGCGGGGCAAGACGTGGGCGCGGCGGCACCGGGCGGGCGTACCGCCGGCGGTGGCAGTCTGGGCGCGGCCTGGCGGCGCGGGCGCGGCCTGCTGCGCGCCGACGGCTACTGGGACGACGGCTACGGCGGCCGCAAGATCGGCGTCGACGGCACCGCCCGGTTTCAGGTTCGGCCCCCGATCGAGCTCGAGGGGCGGCTCACCGGCTACGCCTGGCGCTCCGATCTTCAGCCGGCGGTCACGGGGAGCGGCGTCGTCTTCGGCATGCAGGCGGGCGGACGTTTTCAGGTCGGGAAAGGGCAACACCTTCATCTGCTGCTGGAGGACAACGTCGGCACTTACTACGAGAGCCAGTTCCGCGGTCTGGCCATGTTCGAGGTCGACGCGTCGATATGAAGCGCTGGACCTCTTCGGTCGCGTTCGGCGTCGCCCTGGCCGCGGGCGTGGCGGGCGGCGTGCTCGCGGGCCTCGCGTCGGCCTCGGCGTCGCCGTCTCCCGCGACGACCCAGGCTGCACCGGTGGCGCCGGTGGTGCCGGCCGGACCCTCGCCGCTCATCTATCCGGGCGAAACGATCCCGATCAAATTCGACCACGCGATGCACGCGCGCGCGGGCGCGACTTGCGAGGGGTGCCACAGCTCGGCGCAGACCTCGACGGCGGCGGTCGACAACCTCATCCCCGGCGAAGCCGCCTGCCGGAGCTGCCACCAGATCGATCGGACGCAGCCTGCCAAGTCGGTACCCAAGGGACAAGCGCCGGCGCGTTGCGACGCCTGCCACGGCGACAACAACACGGGGACCCTCGAAGGGTCCCCGAACCCCCCCGCGACGGGTCCCGCCGGGCAAAGCCCGACGGGATCCCACGCGATCAACAACGGCTGGATGCCAACGGCGGGGCTCGGTGCCGAGCCGCCGCGCGTGGTGCTGGCGCGGCCGAGCTTGAAGTTCAACCATCAGCTTCACGCGACGCGCGGGATCGCCTGCGCGCTCTGCCACGCCAACGCCGCCGTGCAAGGGATGGTCACCCGCGTCGACCTCCCGATGATGGCGAGCTGTCTCGGCTGCCATAGCGGCAAGCAATCGACCGGACGTTGCGGCGCCTGTCACCTGACCGAGCCGGACGGCCGGCTCAAGGTCAAGCTCGCCACGGCCGCCACCGCGGCCGCCGGCGGCAGCGGGCTGCTCGAGCCGTCCGGATCGCTGCGCGGCATCGACGCGCACGGGCCCACCTTCCGGCGGGATCACGCGCAGGCCGGCCGCGACGAGAGCTATTGCCTCTCCTGCCACCGGCGCAGCGAATGCACCGACTGCCACGGCGGCGTGGTCAAGCCACCCGACATTCATCCCGCCGACTACGTCACGCTGCACGTGGCCGACGCGCGCCGCAACGTCCCCGACTGCTCGTCCTGCCACCGCCTACAGACGTTCTGCGTCGGCTGCCACCAGCGCACCGGGGTGTCGTCCGATCCGTCGGGCGGGCTGCCGGGGACCAGGGCGAACAATCCCTTCGGGACGGGGACGCAAATCAAGCAGTTCCACCCGCCGGGCTGGGCGCGCGACACGACTGGCGCGGTGATCGCCACGCCCCGGCCGGCCAGCCACTCGGTTCAGGCCAAGCGCAACATCCGGACCTGCGTCTCGTGCCACCGGGAAGAGAGCTGCCTCGAATGCCATTCGAGCGATCCGACCCGCGGGGCCAACTTCTCGCCGCACGGGCCCAATTTCGGTGCCACGGCGCGTTGTCGGTTTCTGGCGTCGCGCAACCGCCGGGCCTGCCTCAAGTGCCATGCCCTCGGTGCGGCTGAGCTCGACTGCCAGTAGGCCTCGACCGCGGGGTGTCTCCGACGACAGGTAGGCATTTTGCGCCAATTTTTACGGTCGGTCCGGCGGGCCGTATAATTAACGTGTGCTCGCGTTCGTAGCCTATCTGGCGATGTCCACCAACGTCGTCGCCGCGCCCGAACCGGATCCGATCTTCGATCCGGTCGCCGCGCGTGCCGAACACTTCGGCCCGGGCGAGCCGCGTGCGCTGGCGAAGAAAGAGGAGTGGCTGCGCGACAAGGAGCTGCGCCCGGACGTGCACGTCTCCGATGCCGACCTCGCGCGGTGGGCGACGCCGAGTCGGGCGGCGCACGCGCGCCGGCATGCGAGCCGTCCCAACGCCACCGGCGCCGACCCGGAGCTGTGGCCCGGTGAGCGGGTCGAACCGGTGACCACGCTCTACAACGTCTGGACGCACGAAGCGCTGCCGATCCTCCCCGACGAGGGCCACGAGATCGACGGCCGTTTTTTCTTGTTCCTGCGCGATCACTTCACCAACCAGGCCACGCGCATGGACGCCCGCTTGGTCGACGTGCTCAAGCGCGTGGCGGGAAAATTTTCGGCGCGGCGGATCGAGGTCGTCTCCGGCTATCGATCACCGAAGTACAACCTCATGCTGCGCAAGAAGGGGCACCAGGTGGCCCGCCACAGCCAGCACATGGAAGGGCACGCCGTCGACTTCCGCATCCGCGGCGTGGCGACGCGACAGGTCCTGCACTACGTCCGCTCGCTGCACATGGGTGGCGTCGGCTTCTACCCGCACTCCCAGTTCGTCCACAGCGACACCGGGCCGGTCCGGTACTGGACCGGATCGTAGCGGCGAACCAATCAATCGCGTCGGTGCGGACGGTCTCCCGGCGCGCTATTGAGGCGGCGCCGCGCAGGTGTACGTGTTGCCGTTCGCCAGGAACGTCCTGCAGCAGCCCTTGAAGGCGGCGCTGCGGTCCCGGGCCAGGTTGCTCTCGAAGAGGTAGTCGTTGCCGGCGCAGTCGCAGACCCGCCCGTAGATCGGGAAATCGATGGCGTCGGAGGGATCGTGGGCGGGACGACAAACGCCCACGGTGCCGCAGGAGGTAACCAGCTCCGTGTCGCTCACCGCCGTCTGCGACCGGACGTCGCAGAGCTCGTCGTCTGCGCAGTCGCCGTTGACCTGGCAGGGCTTGAGCCAGCAGCCGGTCGAGAATCGGGGATAGGTGTTGGGGAACGGTTCGGGCATGCATTCGTTCACGGCCAGGCCGCAGCTCACGGGATCGGTGCAGCAGACCATCGGCTCGCCGCCGGGCGCGTTCGGGCAGGTCGTCCCCTGGCAGGGCTCGATGCAATATCGCTCTGTCGTCTCTGCCACCTGCGTGCAGATCCCCTGACTCCCGCAGTCGCTGTCGTCGCGGCAGGCGGAGCAGGACGACGCATCGCCCTGGCAGGTGCCGCCCTTGGGAATGCAGAAGTTGCCGTTGGGGGTGCCCTGGCAATCCGCACCGGGATCGCAGCTGGTGCCCCCGGGCTGACAGAGCTGGGAGCAGAACCCGGCGCCGTTTCGATCGAGGACGCAAGCGGCCCCCGCGTCGGCGCAGTCCAGATCGGTCTGGCAGGGAGCGCAGTACCCGCGGGGCTCGCAGGCGCGTGCCAGCGCGAGCCTGCTGGTCTGGCCGGGTAGAGGCTGGCAGGTGGTGCCCCGCGGGCAGTCGGTCGAGGCAAGGTGGCACCCCGGCGCGCTCATGCACGACGTCGTGCCGGTGCCGTTGTCGAGGCAGGTCGTGCCGGCGAGCGACGCGCAGTCGGCGTCGGACGCGCACACAGTCGGGCTCACGCAACCGAGCTGCCGCGAGGTGCCGCAGTACATCGCCGCGGGGCAGTCGGCGTCCGCGGTGCAGCCGTCGAGCTTGGTGCAGAATGCGTCCGAATCGTTCAGCTCGCCGACGCAGACGAATCCCTGTGATGCGTCACAGTCGGCATCGAGGTGCAGCCCGCAGGCGCTGCCGTAGCCCCCGGCGGTCCGCGGAACCGAGCCCGGCCGACAGACCAGCTTCTGACCGCTGCCGTCGTCGGCCACCCCGGCGACGCAGCTGTATCCGAGATCCTCCGGGCAATCGCCGTGATGGGCGCAAAGGAGGCTGCACTGCCCGTCGACGCAGCTGTTGCCGGCCAGGCAGCGCGCGCTGTCGCAAGCGGCCGGCCCGCTCGGGCTCGAGCCACATCCCGAGACGCAGCCCAAGACGCATCCCAAGACGACGGACACCAAGACGCCCGCCAGCGCCCGCGCCGCGAGGGGTCTCCGGGTCGCAAGCATTTGAAGACCGAAAGACATGCCGTCAGTTTCGCCTAGTCACGATGCCGGCCCAAGGTTCAGAATCGCCCCAAGGTCGAGGTGATGACAATGGGATTGCAACGTGCCGGGATTTTTTCGGGATGTATGGCGATCTGGCTCGGAGCCTCGGGTTGCTCGAGCAAGGCCGGCTTGGGGCCCCCCGAAGCGGGAATCGCCGCGAAGGAAGCCGGGACGACCAGCTACCCCGGCGGGCCCTATGGCGTGGGCACGGGCAACGTCGTGGCGGATGCGACCTTCTTCGGCTATCCGAGCTTTCAGGACCACACCCTTCAAGAGTTCGCGCTGCACGATTTTTTCAACTCGGACGGGACCAAGACCACCACGTCCGGCGCTCCCCTGACGGCGATCCTGCTGACGGTGGGCGCCGTCTGGTGCAACCCCTGTGTGCAGGAGGCGAACACCTTGCCGTTGGTGGCCAACCGCTTCATCCCCGCCGGCGTGCAAATCATCCAGGATCTGTACCAGGGCCAAAACGAGACCACCGGTGCGCCGGCGACGCAGGGGGACCTCGACAACTGGATGAACGCCCACCAGCTGCCGTTTCCCGTTTTCATCGATCCCAGCGAGAAGCTCGCGCCGTACTTCGACGTCGCGGCGCTCCCCTTCATCATGCTGCTCGACGCGAAGACGATGGTCTCGCGGGGCGAAGAGACCGGCTTCGGTGGACAGGACGCGCTGGAGGCTTTCATCTGTGAGTTTGCGCCTGAAAAGCCTTCCGTCTGTCCGTGAGGCGGCGGGTCGGCGGGCCGGCTTCGCCCAGATCGCCCGCCTGACGACCCTCGCCGGCCTCATCGCCTCGGGCGGATGCCGCACGAGCCAGCCGCCGGTGGGGGCAGGCCAGGCCGGGGCCCTCGCTCCGGACTTCCAGCTCGACGACGTGCGCGGGGGACGGTTCCAGCTCTCCGACCACCGGGGCAAGGACGTGGTCCTGCTGGATTTCTGGGCGACCTGGTGCGACCCCTGCAAGTTGGAGATCCCGCATCTGGCCGAGATCTACCAGAAGTACCGCGGACGCGGCCTGGTCGTCGCCGGCATCTCGATCGATGGGCCCGAATCGATCGCGCAGGTCAGAGGCGACGTGCAGCAGCTGCGCATCCCTTTCCCGGTGCTGCTCGATCAAGAGACGCGGGTGGTCGCGATCTATAACCCACGGCGCAACGCCCCCTATTCGGTGCTGATCGATCGTTCGGGCCGGGTGGTCTCCGAGCACGAAGGGTATTCGCCGGGCGACGAAACGATCCTGGCCCGCGAGATTGAACGCGAGCTTGGGCAGTAGGCCCGAATCGATGTCCCGGCGCGCTCTCGGGCGGAGCGCACGCGCGACGTCGGTCCTCGCGGCCGTCGCTGTCGTCGCGGCCGCACCATCGAGCGCGCGGGGAGAGCCGGTCCGGCTGGACGTCACCGAGACGGCGGTGGGAGCGGTTCATGAGAACAACCGCGACGGCCTGGTCGACAACGACGACTACGGCGAGTTCCTCGACCGCCTGAGTGTGCAGCTCACCTGGTGGCGCCTCTCCGCAGGTCTCCGGCTGGACAGCGCGACCTATTTTGCGCCGCCGACGCCGGGGTATCTCGCCTCCAATGCGGTGGCTCCGGCGGCCGCGGCCGCCAACTGCCAGGGGGAGACGCTGGCGGACTGCTACGACGGCAAGCTCCTCGAGTACCAGCGCGCGCTCTTGAATCGCTACCGCACCACCGTCTACCCGTCCAAGCTCTCCGTCACCTACGCCGGCCCCCGAACCGAGCTCACGCTGGGAGATTTTTACGCCCAGTTCGGCCGCGGCCTCACCCTGTCGGTTCGCAAGGTGGACGAGTTCGCATACGACACCACCATCCGCGGCGCGAAGGCAGACTGGAACTGGCGCAATCAGACCCGCCGGTTCGGCGCGACGCTGCTGGCCGGAGTTGCCAACCCGGTTCGCGTCGACGAGATCTCCGGCCGCCAGCTGACAGCTCCCGGGAGCTGGCTGTTCGCCGGGATGCCCACCTTCGACGCCAGCGACCCCTACTCACCTGCGACCACCGAGACCTTCCGGCCCGACGGCATCCTGGGCGCCCGTCTCGAAGGTGGCAGCGACGGGGTCCTGGTCGGCGCCTACGCTTCCTTGGTCGCGCGCGGCGGGCTTTCACAGGTCACCGGCAGCGACGATCTGCAGACGGTCGCGTTTCGGGACGCCAACCCCGCCCACCAAGTGAAGTATCTCGAGACGGGGAGCGGATCGGTCTCGCTCCCCAGAATTGGCGAAAGCGGCGCCGCTTATCTGGAGGTGGCCGGTCAACGATTCGATCCGGCCTCGACGCTGTTCGGCCCGAATCCGGCCACGGCCGACGCGGTCACCGGCTACGCCGTCAGCTCCAGCGCCAGCTTCGTTCGGGATCGGCTGCAGGCCTTGGTCGAGATTCGACACACCCGGCGCTTCTCGCCGCTGATGGCCAACGTCGACGTGAGCCGCGCCAACGAGTTCTTCGGGCTGCAATACAGCGCGCCCCCCACCACCGAGCCGATCACGACCGACACGGAGTTCAACCTGTTCAGCACTTGCACCACCGGAGGCCGCGCCCGGGTCGACTATCGCGCCACCGATCACGTCGTGGTCTACGGATCGCTCGGACGCTATCGGACCTGGTCGGAGCGTCTCGGCGAATGCGACGCGCACGGCGGCGGCCTGTCCGACCAGGACCGAAACGACGTGTGGGATCCGCTGGCGGGCGTGATCGTCACCTACAACCAGAACAACTCCCGCGCCAATTTATGGGGCGGCGTTCGTATCGACGACATGGCCATTCCGACGCAACTGGGAACCGCTCCGCCATCGACCGAATACTATCGCGAGGCTTACGTCCGCTACGACGCGCTCCACACCATCAATTCCCGCTGGGCGGTGCAAATCGAGGGAACGCATCGCGCCCGTTCCGAGCCCCAGACCGACGCGACGTCGTGGGTCGAAGGCGAGCACTACACGGGCCTTCACTGGAATTCGACCGTCATCGCGTCGTTCGGGTACGAGTACACGACGCGCTACGACCGCCAGTTGAGCTATTTCAACGGGTCGCTCTTCTATCGTTTGCCCAGGCGCTGGCTTTCACAGGACTCCAGCGTCCGGCTCTTTGCGGGACAGCAAAGGGGCGCGCTCCGTTGCATCAACGGCATCTGCAAGGTTTTCCCCGATTTCGCCGGGGCCCGCCTCGAGCTGGTCCTGCGGTTCTGAGCGCAGGCGTCCTGCGGCGGTGGAGGTCCCGCGCGCGCGACGGCAGCGGCGCGGGCGTTCGTGATCGCGGTCGACACCTCCGTCTGGGTCGACTTTTTTCGGGGCCGACAGCCGCTGACCGAGCGCGCATGGCGCGACTCGGTCTCGTTTCGCTGGCAGATCCCGCCGGGTAGGAAGGATGCTGCTCCTATGTTGCATTATTCACTAATGATATAATTGTATTATATGATAAAACGTACGTTTATATTTCCGCAGATACGTAACAAACGTACGTTTATTCCATGAAGAGCGTGCAGGCGACCAAGCTCAGGCGGGACCTCTATCAGAGGCTCGACGAGATCGAGCGGACCAAGGCGCCGGTCGAGGTTTTGCGCTTCGGTAGGCCGGTCGCTGTTCTCGCGCCGGTGCCGTCAACAGCGCGGTCGCGGAGAAAGCCCCGCATCGACCTCGATGCCGTCGCGGAGTTTTGCGCCAGGCACGACGTCCGGGCGTTCTCGCTGTTCGGATCAATCCTGGGCGACAACTTCGGTGTGCAGAGCGATGTCGACGTGCTCATCGACACCGAGGGCCGGTCGCTCGGTTTCCACGAGACCTGCCGGATGCTGGACGAGCTCGAGGCGTTGTTCGGCAGGAAGGTCGACATGCTGACGAGGAGCGCGGTGGAGGCCCCTGACATGAATGCCCACAGGCGAGCTTCGATCCTGTCGACCGCGCGCGTGCTCTACGAGCGGTCGTCGCGCGCGATGTCCGAGCCGTCTCCGTGACGAGGCCGAACAAAGACCTCGCGTATCTCGACGACATCAAGGAGTCGTGCGCCATCGTGATGGAATATGTGAAGGGGAAGACGTTCGTGGACTTCGTCGCGAGCCGCTTGCTCCAAGACGGGGTCATCCGGCAGCTGGGAATCATTGGCGAGGCGTCGAAGAGCCTTTCGGCGAAGATCAAGGACCAGTACCCCGGCGTCGCCTGGAGGGACATGGGACGCCTGCGCGATCTCGTCGTCCACCACTACTGGAAGATCGGGCTCGCCGAAATCTGGGGCATCGCGCAGACCGACGTCCCTTCCCTCCTGAAGGCGCTCGGCTGAGCCCGCTGAAGCCGGCGCACGTGTCCGGACGTCAGCGCCGTTACCGCGGTCGCAACGCTATCAGTTGATTCAGCGAGCCCGACGAGAAGCCGGCGAGGTCGAGCGCCACGAACGTGAAGCCTTGGGCGCGGCCGAGGGCGACGATCGATTCGCGGACGCCGGGCTCGAGGACGCGGGGCATGTCGGGAAGATCGATTTCGAGGCGGGCCACCTCGCCGTGGTAGCGGACGCGGAGCTGGCGGAAGCCTAGCGTGCGCAGGCCGTCCTCGAAGGCGTCGACGCGGCGGAGGCGCTCGGGGGTGATCTCGGTGCCGTAGGGGAAGCGGGACGAGAGGCAGGCGAGCTGGGGTTTGTTCCAGGTGGGCAGACCCAGCTCGCGCGACAGGGCGCGGACCTCGGCCTTCGAGAAGCCGGCGTCGACCAGCGGGTGGCGCGCGCCGCGCTCGTCGGCGGCGGCCAGGCCCGGGCGGTGATCGCCGAGATCGTCGAGGTTGGTGCCGAGCAGCACCTCGGCCAATCCGAGCTCCGCGGCGCGTGGGGCCGCGATCTCCAGCAGCTCGGCCTTGCAGTGGTAGCAGCGGTTGGTGGGATTTTCGGCGAAGCCGGGGCGTTCGAGCTCTTTCGATTCCACCACCTCGAGCGACGCGCCGATGAGCTTGGCCAGATCGACGGCGGCTTGCCGCTCGCTGACGGCCATGGTGACGGAGACCGTCGTGAGCCCGCGGCAGCTGTCACCAAGAACGTCGTGGGCGACGCGCAAGAGCAGCGTCGAATCGACGCCGCCCGAGAAGCAGACCAGCGCCGAGCCGTAGCCACCGAGGATCGCGCGCAGGTGCGCGTGCTTTTCGGCGAGCGTCGGGCCGGCGGTCGAGCCGCCGTTCGAATCGGCGGCTTGGCCGGCGGTCGGGTGGGGCAGGGCGGAGGGCATTCCTGGAACAAGCATAGGCGAGGATTCAGGCGATGGGGACGTGTTCGCTCGCGGCGACCGTCGCGGTGATCTCGGCGGCGATGTCCAGCTTGGCTTCTGCCTTGGCGGCGTCCTCGACCCGCGCCCGCGTGGCCGGGTGGGACGGGACGAACAGCGAGCAGCAGTCGTCGAAGGGGAGGATCGACGTCTCGTAGGTGCCGATGCGGCGGGCGAGGGCGGTGGTTTCCACCTTGTCGTAGGTCAGCAGCGGGCGCAGCACCAGGTGGCGCGCGGCCGCTTCGATGGTGGCGAGGTTCTCGACGGTCTGGCTGGCCACCTGGCCCAGGTTCTCGCCGGTGACCAGCGCGGAGGATTCCAAGCGATCGGCGATCGCGTCCGCGATGCGCATCATCATGCGCCGGTAGAGGACCACCGCCAGCTCGCCCGGGCCGGCCTCGCGCAGCCGTTTCTGCGTTTCGGTAAAGGGCACGACGGTCACCGAGCGCAGCGCCTGCCAGCGGGCCAATTTTCGGCCGAGCTCGAGCACCTTGTCGCGCGACTTCTCGCCGACGTACGGCGGCGAATGGAAGTAGACCGCGTCGAGCGCGAGGCCGCGCTTGGCCGCCAGCCACCCGGCGACGGGCGAGTCGATGCCGCCGGAAAGCAGCAAGAGCGCCCGCCCGGAGACGCCGACCGGCAGCCCGCCCGGCGACGCGCGGGTCCCGGCGTAGACGAAGGCGCCGTTGGCGCTGACCTCGACGCCGATGGTGAGGGCGGGCGTGTGGACGTCGACCGGAAGACCGGTCTCGGCCTGGACACGCGCCCCGATTCGCCGCGACATCTCCAGCGACGTCACGGCGAAGCGCTTGTCGGCGCGACGGGATTCGACCTTGAAGGTGAGTGTCGCCGCGCCGGGATCGTGTGCGCCGATCGCGCTCTGCGTGGCCTCGACGGCGGCCTGGCCCATCGCTTCGAGGTCGGCGTCCACCGCGACCTTGCGCGCGACCGAGAACGAGACCAGGCCGAAGACGCGGGCCAGGCGGTTGGCGGCGTCGTCGGCGTCGGCCGGGCGGACGCGCACCAAGACGCGGCCGTGCGTGCTCTCGACGCGCGCCTCCGGCAGGCCGGCCACGGCGGCGCGGATGTTATCGGCGAGCACGCGTTCGAAGCGCTGGCGATTGCCGCTCTTGAGGAACAGCTCGCCGAAGCGGCAGAGGAGCACGCTCGCGTTTTCCATGCGCGGGCGTTCTACCCGTGCGCGGGCCGCTTGGCGAGGGGCTGGGCGCCCCCGCCGAGCTCGCGGGCCGCCGCAACCAGCGCGGCCACCGCGCCGTCGACGTCCGCGGCGATCGTCTCGCGCGACAGCGACAAGCGCAGGACGCCGGTCCGGTCGTCGAGACCGATGGCCTTCAAGGTCGGGCTGGGGCCCGCCGTCCGCGAGGCGCAGGCGGAGCCGGCCGAGGCGAAGACGCCGCGGGCTTCGAGCGCGTGCAGCAGCGGCTCGGCCGGCAGCCCCGGGAATGCGAGCGAGGCGATGTGCGGCGCCCGCGGGGCGCCCGAGACCGTCGGACGGACGCCGGGGACGATCGGGGCCACCGCGGCGATGGCGGCGACTTCCAGGCGATCGCGCAAATCGGCGACCCGCGCGTCGGCTCCGCCGTCGAGCGCGCGGCGGGCGAGCGCGACGGCGCGTGCGAAACCTACGAGCGCCGGGAGGTTTTCGGTTCCGCCGCGCAGGCCGCGTTCCTGACCGCCGCCCACCCACAGCGGCTCGAGGCGGGCGCCAGGCCGCACCCAGAGCGCGCCGGCGCCGCGCGGGCCGTGCAGCTTGTGCGCCGAGA
>CAYTTF010000044.1:0-19933 GCA_964440665.1 uncultured Myxococcales bacterium
GGAGATCGGCCGCGCCGCCGCGCTGGAGGACGCCTCGCGCGTCGCCGAGGCGCTGACCGGCGCCGACATGGTGTTCGTGACCGCCGGCATGGGCGGCGGCACCGGCACCGGCGCGGCGCCGATCATCGCGCAGATCGCGCGCGACGTCGGGGCGCTCACCGTCGGCGTGGTCACCAAGCCATTCGCCTTCGAAGGCTCGCAGCGCAAGAAGAAGGCGGCCGCCGGTATCGCCGAGCTGGGCAAGGCCGTCGATGCGCTGATCGTCATCCCGAACGATCGCCTGGTCTCACTGGCCGGCATGAAGATGACCCTCAAGGACGCCTTCGCGATGGTCGACAACGTCTGCCTGAACGCGGTGCGCGGCATCAGCGACCTGGTCATCGCGCCGGGACTCATCAACGTCGACTTCGCCGACGTCCGGACGATCATGACGGGCATGGGCCGCGCGCTCATGGGGACCGGCATGGGGAGCGGCGACAAGCGCGCCATCGAGGCCGCGCAGCAGGCCATCAGCTCGCCGCTGCTCGAGGACGTGTCGATCAACGGCGCGACGGGGATCCTGCTCAACATCACCGGCGGTCCGGATCTGACGCTCGCCGAGATGAACGAGGCCTGCAGCCTGATCGCCGAGGCGGCCGACCCCGACGCCAACATCATCTTCGGATCGGTGATCGACGCGCACGCGGGTGACCAGGTCCGCATCACCGTCATCGCCACCGGCTTCTCGGCGCACACGCAGGACCAACCGGGGCCGCACGGCGGGCGCGGCACGATGGCCCGCGGCCGCGAAGGGCAGATGGCGCTGCCGATGCAAGCGTCCGGGATCGGGCACGCGCAGACGATGCACGCGCAGGCGATGCCGGCGCAGGGCACGGCCCCCTGGACGGCGAACCCGACACCGCGCGGCGGGTACACGGCGCCGGTGGCGCGCCCGGCCGAGGCAAGCGAGACGATCAACATCGACGAGGACTTCTATCTCCAGATGGAGCAGGTGCCGCCGGCCGCGCTGGGGGCCCCGCCGCCACCCCCGTCGGGATCCGAGTGGACGCCGGCCGAGCGGCCGATCATCCGGCCGCCGACCTCCGGAACGGCGCCGCTCACCCGGCGCGCGTCGTCGCAGCCGTCGCGTCCGTCGGACGAGCTCGGGGTGGAGGAGTCGGAGTTCGACAAGCCGACCTATCTCCGCCGCGGCCTCTACGCGCCGGAATAGCAACCCCGTCTGCGGCGCCCCGATAACGGGCGCATGACAGTTTCGGCGCTGGTCAGAGAGTCGCTCCAGACGCTGTGGCCGGCGGTGTGCGCGGCCTGCGATCGCAAGGTGGCCGACGAGGCGCTGTTCTGCGCGCCCTGCAACCTCTCCATCAACCCGCTCTGCGGTGTCTGCCCCGGCTGCGCGTTGCCCGTCTCACCGACGGCGTTCGACGGTCCGATCTGGACGCGCTCCGGCCTCTGCATCGATCGCTGCCGCACCTGCCGGCGCGTCCCGTTCCCGTTCGCCAGCGCGACCGGCGGCTTCGAATACGGGGAGGCGCTGTCGGAGGCAGTGCTGCGGATGAAACATGGCGGCCGCCGCTATCTGGCGCGACGTCTGGCCCGTATCCTGGTTCAACCGATGGCGGAGGCGCTCGCGCGCGGCGAGCTCGACACCGCCGACGCGGTGGTCGCCGTTCCGTTGCACGCGCACAAGCTCCGCGCGCGGGGGTTCAACCAGGCGCTCGAGCTCGCGCGCTGGGCGCTGGTCGGCCTCTCCCGCGCGCCGTCGCTTCGGCCGCCGGCCGGTCTGCCCCGGCTCGAGCGGCACCTTCTGCACCGGACGCGTCCGACGCGCGAGCTGGGACACGCCGGACCCGCGGCGCGTCTGTCCGAGGTGGCGGGCGCCTTCGTGGTCAGCGACACCGCGCGCGTCCGCGGCCGGCGCGTCCTGCTGGTCGACGACGTCTTCACGACCGGCGCCACCTTCAGCGAGTGCGCCGCCGCGCTCTTGCACGCCGGCGCCGCCGCCGTCCACGTCCTCGCCCTCGCCCGAGCGGTGTAGGAGCGGATCGCGTGAGCGAAGGCGGGCTTCGCCCGCCGGAGCTCGTCGCGGGAGGGTTTGGGAACCCTCCCAGGGTTCCCATTTTGAGCGAAGGCGGGCTTCGCCCGCCGGAGCTCGTCGCGGGAGGGTTTGGGGACCCTCCCAGGGTCCCCATCTAGATCGCTAGCTTAAAATCCTATGCCGAGAGAAAGAACGAAGCCCTGTCCGTAGGTGGTCTGGGTGGAGGGCGCAAACGTAGTCGGGTCCATGGGCCCCAGCTCACCGAAGGTGTTGAAGAAGTAACCCACCTCGGCCCGCAGCTGAACCGACGACAGACGACCGAGCAGAACGCCGACGGTCGGCTGGAAGCTGAGACCGCTCGCCCCCGCACCGCCGAGCTGCATCTCCGACCAGCGCACGACACCGCCGACGTAAGGGGTGAAGTCCTCTCGCAGGAACGGGTAGTAGCCTCCGATGCTGGCATCGATGAGAAAGGTGCCGCTGTGGCCGCCGATGTCGAGCGCGATGTCTGCCATCCAGGAACGGGCGTCGTAGAGCCAGAAAATTCCGCCCGCAGGCGCGGCCGTGAATGAGCTGCCAGCCGATTTGGTCGGCAGGAGGGTGAAGAGATGGATGCCAAACGATTTGTTGGCTTCGCGCCGATTGAGCATCCACGACTCGCGGTCGGTGACCGTGTCGAGCTCCGCGCTCTCGCGCACGGGCTTTCCGATCTGCATTCCGTGCACGAGCCGCTGGATCGCGACGTCCATCTCGTCGGGACCACCGTTGATGAGGATGCTATCCCAGTAGACGACTTGCCCCGATCCCGCCGAATACTCCGTCAGCCGCATGCGCGCGGAGTTTCCGAAGTGCGTGACCCGCAGAACGACCGTCATCTCCGCCCCCAACGCCGTCGCCGCGGCAGCGGCCTGGGTCGCCGTCGGCTCGTCCGCCGAAGGCGGCGGCGTCGCCGGCTCGACGACTGTGTAGGTCCCCGCGCGCTGCAGGTGATCTTTCAAGATGTCACGCGCCGCCCGCAGAAGATCGGGCGCGACGTTATCGCCCGTCGGCGGGAGCACCGCCACCACCTGCAACCGTACGGGGGGCGCGGCGATGGCCGTTGCCGAAGCGACGACCAGGCCAACGACACCTGCCGTGATCGCGAGAGAGATGCGGGCCCAACGGGGAGCTGTTCTCATGGGGTTTTTCCTCGTGTGCATGTCAGGGCTATTGGACTGCAAGACATAGACCGCGTTCGATCGGTGCAAAACAGTCAGAGGTCTCGAAAAAGCGGACGGGCGGTGATGAATTTCGGACATAAATGTCAGGGGCTTGATGGCGCATGACAGCAATTCGAGAGTCGTTCATCGTCCGGGGTTTTCCGCGTCCGGGGTCCTCTTGTCGGGGACCGGCGGCGGAACCGGGGGCAACGGACCGATCGGACTCAACGCGGGAGCCGGCGCGCTTGAGGTCGGGGGCGGTGCGACCCAAGGATCATAGGGCACCGTCGGCGGAGGAGCGAAACCGGGCGAAAAGGTGGGCGTGAGCGGCGTGCGCTTGAACAACTCGGCTTGAGCCCTCTTGCACGCCGACGTCTTGCTGTAGCCGTAGATAGCGGAAGCGGCAAATGCCGCTCCCTCGACGGCAAAACCGACCAGATCGGCTCGGTTCGATGGCAGTCCGGAAGCACCGGCCGTTCCGCCAACGGCATCTACCGCGGCGACTCCGGCAAAGAGGAGATCAACAGTCGGTAGGACATTGCTGCTGGTGCAGTCGAAGAACGGCAGCCTTTCATGATTGGGTGGCGGACCGTTGACGAATGCCAACGAGCAACCCGCCCCGCTCCAGGCCACGCCGGCGGCCAAGACGAGTTTCCAGACACGGTTTGCAAGGGGGGCCTGCATCGTCGGTCTCTCCTAGACCACGAATGCCTAGCAAGCGCGATGCCAGAGCCTATTGCAAGAGCGCTTGAAGAACCGCGTCGACCAGATCGAAGTAGCTCTTGATGGCCGAGGTCGCACCGACATCCGACGGCGAGACCACCAGACGCGCGTGGCCGTTCTCGGCCACGAAGCGGGCCAAGTTGGACGGGTAGAAAGACTCGACGATCACCAGCTTGACGTTCGACTTGCGCATCAGATCGATGAGCTGACCGGTGTGGCTGGCGGTGGGCGGGATGCCGGGCTTCGATTCGACGTAGCCGACCTCCTGCATCCCCAGCCAACCGGCCAGGTACGACCAGCTCTTGTGGTAGGTGACGATCTTGATTCCGCGCAGCGGCGCGGCGGTCTTGGCCCACTCCTTTTCCTTGGCGTCGAGGCGGTGCTCGAAGGCAGCCAGCGCGGCCTGGTAGGCGCCGGAGCCCGGGGCGTCGATCTCGGAGAACCGCTGCGCGACGAGGCGCGCGATCCCGCGCGCGCTGCTGGGCGGGATCCAGTAGTGCGGGTTACCGAGCGGGTGAATGTCGCCCATCGCGCGCAGCTGATCGGCCGGGATGTTGGGCACGTCTTCGACCTTGATGGCCGTCGACGCATCGATGTTGCCGACCTGCCCGCGCTGGATGCGCTGGTTGCGCGACTGCTGGACCAGCGGCGGCAGCCAACCGATCTCGAGGTCGAGCCCGACGTAGACCATCGCATCGGCGCGGTTGAGCGCCAGCACCAGCGAGGGCTTGGCCTCGACAAAGTGGGGATCCTGATAGCCGTGCGAAAGCGCGGTCACCTCGACGCGATCGCCGCCGACCTGCCGGCAGAGATCGGCCAGCGTTTCGATAGACGCTGCGACGCGCAGCTTGGCTTCGGCCGGCCGGGCACCGAGAAGACCGGCGAGAAGAGAGGCGGTGACCAGGACCTTGCTGAGCGAACGCATGGGCATCTCCGAGGGCTAGAACGGGTGGGCGCCGTGCGCGCCGATGGAATATTCGGCCTGCAAGAAACCGACGGTGGTGTCCGGAACGCCAGGACCGGCCAGCTCTTGCAGGTAGAGCCGCAGGCGCGAAAATTCGCTCGGCGCGAAGGTCAGCGAGCCGGCGTAGCCATAGCGCCGGAGCAGGTTCGGCCCATCGGGTGCGCCCACCAGATCGATCCGGCAACCGAAATAGAAACGACGCGCGAATTGCAGCACGAAGTCGCTATAGCCGGCCCCCTCTTTGGGCCCATCGTCGGCGAGCACGCGCACGAAGTACTCCGTCGTCCACTGAACGCTCAGGTAGGTGCGCGAGACGTTCGGCGGCTTCCACTTGTAGTAGAGATCGCCACCGTAAAGGAAGCTGCGCGGGCCGTCGATCGGCAGACAGGTCGTCGTCCCGACCAGACAATTGAATGAACGCCCGGTCGCGAAGTTCAAACCGAGGAAGATCGAATGTGCCTCGCCGGGGGCCCAGAACTGCTCGAGCTCGGCCGTGTAGGTCAGGTTCGGGGGGCCGAGGCGAACGCCGCCGCCGAAGGTCTCGTAGCCCGGCACCAGATCGCCGGCTTCGGGCTCGCCGATGCTGAACGCTTCGCCGTACAGCGTGGCGAACCAAGGCAGCGGCAGCAGCACAGACGCCTGGGCCCCGGGACCGCGCAGCCCGTCGGCGCCGAAGAGGAGCGCCGTCATGAGAGGGCGGCGGGTGAAATTCTGCAGGTGGAGATGCTGGGTGTTGTTGCGTCCGATCTGGGAACGAAACGTCCCCGCCTTGATCTGCAGGTTGAACGGCAGCGATGTCGTCACCAGATAGGCCTCTTCGACCTCCAGGCCGGTGAGGTTCGGAACGGTCAAGAACACCGCCCCCTCCAGGTAGGGATCGATGGCCGCCTGCGCGGCGACCTCGACCTCCTGTACCCCGAACCCTTCGCGTGTCTCGGACGGATCATCGCCGGCGATCCGGAGCCCGAGCCCGTCGAACTGCCCCGTGTGCTGGCCGTAGTAGCCGAAGGAAGTATCCAGGATGAAGGAAAGGGCCGGGTTGAGCAGGCTGCTTCCCGGTGCACGTGCACCTTCTTGCACAGCCCAGCCGGCGGGCGCCGGCGCGCCGCCCGTCTCGATCGGGGTCGTCGCGCCTCCCGCCTCGGCGGGGGCCGGCACGCCGGGCGCCGCGGGGACCGGAGCGCCGGGGGTCGTCGGGGTCGCGGCTGGGCTTCCAGCGGGCGCAGCGGCGCCGGGCGCCGGGGGGCTCTTCGCTGCGGCGTCCGCCGCCATCGCCTTTTGGAGCGCGGCGGGATCGATCTGTTGCAGCAGCAGACAAAAAAGCGCGGCCGTCATCTCCCCTCCCGCAGGTCACTCTGCACGTTGTAGGCTTCGCCGTCGATGTCCAAGGTCACGCACGCCGCCGACGTGAAAGTGCTGGCGCGCAACAAGCGGGCGCGCCACGAATACCACGTCGACGAGACGCTGGAGGCGGGGATCGTGCTGGCCGGATCGGAGGTCAAATCGATCCGCGCCGGCAAGGTCACGCTGGTCGACGCGTTCGCCGACATCGACCGGGGCGAAGCCTGGCTGCACCAGATGGACATCGGCGTTTACGCCTTCGCGCACGGGCGGAACCACGATCCCAGGCGCAAGCGCAAGCTGCTCCTCCACCGGAGCGAGATCGACCGGCTGGTGAGCAAGGTCCGCGAGAAGGGCTACACCCTCGTGCCGCTATCGCTATACGAGAAGAAGGGGCGCGTGAAAGCCGAGCTGGCGCTGGTCCACGGCAAGCAGAGTTGGGACAAACGTGAAGATTCCAAAAAGCGGGAAAGCCAGCGTGAGATCGACCGCGCCATGGCCAGCCGCCGTCGCTAGCGCGCTGGCGTTGCTGGCGGGCTGGCCCCTGTCGCTCCTGGCCGGGGGTGCGCTGTCGCTGCTGGCCGCCTGCGAGCGCCCGCCCCTGTCGCCGGCCTTCGACGCCGCCGCCGGCGATCGGGCCGATTCCGGCACTCTCGTCGTCGAAGGGGGACAATGCACCTCCACCATCCAGCGGCACGCCGACGAGGGCTTCATCCACATCTCGTGCACGAAGCCGACCGACTACCTGACCGATCCTCCGTCGTCGGGGAACCACTACAGCTGCTGGGCCGCCTATCAGACCTACGCCGCACCCATTCCGTGGGGAAACCTGGTTCACTCGCTGGAGCACGGCGCGATGGTGATCGTCTACAATTGCCCGGAGGGCTGCGACGACGACGTCGCGAACATCCAGTCGTTCATCGACGGGTTGCCGCTGGACAAGGACTGCGCGCCATCGCTCGGCCGAAACCGGATCATCTTGATGCCCGACCCGATGCTGGACGTCCGGTTCGCCGCCTCGGCCTGGACCTGGACCCTGCGCGCCGACTGCTTCGACCCCGGTGCCTTCCGGCAATTTTTCAACGACCACTACGATCACGGGCGGGAGCAGATCTGTTCCAACGGCTGGCAGCCCGCTCAGCTGTGTAGCGACATCTGTCCCTGATCCCGTGCGGCGCGGGCCAGCTTACCGCGATGGCCCCGGGGAGGCTCAGCCGCCGAAGAGGCGTTCGATGAAGACGTGCAAGTCCGCGGGGGGCGCGTCGATGAAGCTGCGGCCGATCTGGGCGGCCAGACGGGCCAGCGCGGGACCGGACTCCGACACGCGATCGATCTCGTGGCGCGCGGCCGCACGCTCGGCGGCAGGCGCGGCGTTGCGCTGGGCGATGGCCACCAGAGCCTCCAGCGCGACGAAGCGCCGGGTGCTGTCGCCGTCGGAGCTGACCAGCGTGCGGCCGAGCGCGTGGGCGTCGATCTGGCGCGACCAGACCAGCGCCAGTGCCGGCAGGGCCGCGCTGCGCACGTCGTAGGCCGGATCGCGCACCGCCCGTTCGAGCACCGGCGCCACCCGGGCCGGCTCGCGCTCGGCCAGGCGACCGAAGGCGCGCGCCGCGGCGGTGCGCAGCGATTCACTGCGCGACGCGATCGCTTCGCCGAGCAGGCGAAATCCCGCGTCGCCCGGGTCCGGGAGCTCGCCGATGCCGGCGACCGCCGCCTCGCGCGCCGCGCGATCGCCGCCGTGGAGCATCGCCTCGAAGGTGGGGAGAACATCGCGCGCGCCGCCGCCCGCCGCCCCGGCGAGCAGACGCATCGCCTCCGCGCGAACGCCTTCCGCCCGATCGTCGACGGCGCCGCGCACGATATCGAGACCGGCGCCGCCGCCGGCGTCCCGCACCGCCTCGAGACGCACCGTCTCGTCGCCGTCTCGGGCCGCCTGCCTGAGAAGACCCCACAGACCGGCCTTCGCCGCGGCCGCCACGATCACCCGCCGCTCGGCGACGTCGCCTTGCACGAGCGCCGCCTCGAGGGCGCGCTCCGCGTCGGCGCTGCGCCGGGAAGGCCCGGACGCGAAAAGTCCCGTCGCGCTGGCGGCGAAGGCGTGTTCGGCGGCCGCGCGCACGTCGCGGTCCGAATCACCGACGAGCTTGAGCAGCGTCGGCAAAGCCAGCTCCGCGGTCGCGCCGCCCACCCCGCCCAAAGCCTTCGCGGCCGCGCTGCGGACCGAAGGCTGCGACGAATCGGCGAGCTCGGCCGCCATCCGAGCCGCCCCCTTCGGATCGGACGCCGCCACCTCGCCGAGACAGGCCGCGGCCGCCGCGCGAACCTCGTCGTGGTCGTCGCGCGCGGCGATGCGCAAATAGGGAGACGCCGCGGTGGCATTCTTCCTCGCGAGCGCGCAGAACGCGTTCGCGGCGGCGAGGCGCGTCGCGACGTCGCTGTCCTTGATCGCGCGCGCCAGCGGCGGCAGCGCCGCGGCCGGACGGCTCTCGCCCAGGAGCGCCAGGGCTTCGACCAAGTTCTTGCGCACCGCGGGCCGCACCGTCTTGATCGCGCGGCCGAGCATGTCGGCGATCGGGTTCGGGTTCTGCGCGCCGAGCGTGAGGGCCGAGGCGATCGCGGCGCGTTCCACCTCTGGGCTCGGATCCTTGAGCGCCTTGTCGGTCAGCTCGATCCCGTCACGCCTCAGAAAACCAAACGCCCGCGCCGCTTCGATGCGGGTCTCGGTCGCGGGATCGTAGAGCATCGACTTGAGGGGTTTCACCGCGTCCTCGGGCCGGGTCGCGGCCACCGCGCCCCAGACCGCCGCGCTGGCCGCGCGCGCCGCGGGCGGGCCCTTCATCTCGTTGCGCGCGATCTCCTCCGCCTCGGCCGGTGAGATGAGGCGAGCGTACAGCGGCAACGCGGCGGCCCGCAACCGGGGCGACGACTCGGGCCGAATCGCCTTTTCGAGCGCCGGGCGCAGGGCCGGGGCCGGGGTCCCCGCGCGCCGCAGGATGAACAGGGCGGCGACCCGCACGTCGTCTGGCGCGCGCTCGCTGGTGACCACCCGCCCGAGCGCGGCGGCGCACGCGGCGGGCTCTCGGGCCGCGATCCCCTCGAACAACGTCAGGGCCGCGCGGCGCGCGCCGGCGTCCGAGCCTTGCAGGACGTCGACCAGCGCGTCCACGACCGTTCCCGGCGCGCGCATCGCGAGCGCGGCGGTCTCCTCCTCGGCGCGCCGCCGCAGCGTCGGATCCGGATCGCGCAGCGCGAGTGTGAAGATTCCCGCGGCCTCGATCGACGGCAGGGTCGGTCCTTCTTGCAGCACGGCCGCGCGCACGTCTGCCGAGCGATCGGCCAGCGCCGCAAGGAGCGTCGCCGCGTGCGCGCCCGGCGGGCGACCGTCGTTCTTCTCGCCCCTGTCGCCCGGCGGGCGGCCGTCGTTCTTCTCGCCCGCCTGACGGCGGTCTATGGCGGCTGCGACCTCGACGCCGCGGCGCCGGATCTGCGGGTTGCGATCGGCGAGCGCGCCCGCCAGGATTTCGTCCTCGCCGGCGCCGCCGCGACCGGTCACCGCCAGCGCCGAAAGGATCTCACCGCGGGCTGCCGGATCGGCGAACGCCTGCTTGAGCGCGGCCACCCCGTCGGGATCGCCGAGCAGGGCCTTGGCGATCCCCCGCGGCACCGGCCGCAGACCGTTCAGGACCTCGCGCAGCCAGCCGGGCACGTGCGCGCGGCCGCTCGCCCCACCCCGATCGACCGGTGCGGCGTCCAGCGTTCCCGTGACCTGTCCCGCGGCGATCCGCGCGACCGTTTCGGGCGACAGCGCGGCCGCGGTGTAGCCGGTGTCGGCCAGAACCGATCCCAGCGGCGGGTGGTTGGGGATGAAGTCCAGGAACGAAAGCCGAAGGCGACCGAGGCGGACCACGATGCGCGCGGCACCCCCACCGTCGGGCGGATCGAGCGCCAAGGTGTAAGCCCGGCGCGAATCGGCAAAGAGCGCCATCAGGACCAGCGCCGCCAGCGCGACACCGAGGCCGAGGAGCAGCGCCGCTCCACCCAGGCTGCGGCGCACCGCCGCCCGCTCGTCGGGACCGAGCGCGCCGCGAAGATGGCGGCCGATCGCGTAGAGCTCGCCGAGCCGGAGCCGATCGCCGGCCGCGCGCCGGCGCTGGAGCATGCGCCGCGCGAAGCCGACCCGGGCGCGATCGGCCATCGTCAATTCCAGCACGACCTCGCGCAACGCCGGGTGCGCCAGGTTGAACGCCTCGGTCCGCCCGCGCGCCTGCGCGACGACGAGACCGCGGGCCCGCAACGCCGCCAGTGCCTCTGCCCCGAGATCGCGGCCGCCGCGTGCGCGCGCACCCAGATCGGCCGCGGCGATTCCCCCGGGGGCCGAGGCCGCGACCAGCGCCCGCCGCGCCAGCGCGCCGCCCGATTCCGAGCAGACCTTGTCGAGCCACACGGCGGGTAGGACGGCCGCACCGCCGCTGCGCCGATACCGCCGCACCGACCCCAGACGAAGGTCGCTGATGGCACGCGCCACCAGCTGGAGATCGATCGCCCGGCAAAGACCATCGCGGCAGAGATCGGCGGCCACCGCGGCGGCCAGGCCTTTTTCGAACGGCGTCCCCGACTGCACCGCGCTCCGCTCGAGGATATCGGCGACCTGGGCTTCCTTGAAAAGCGGCAGCGTCGTCGTCGCGCGACCGCCGACCTTGGCGCGAAGAGCGGTGCGAAGCGTTTCGAGGTGCGCGAACGCCGCCTCGTCGATCGACAGCACCAACCGGAGGAGCGGACCGCCTTCATCGACTACCTGAGTGGCGAGCGCCGTCACGTCGGCCATGTCGGCTGCACCCGGTCGCAGCGCTTCTTCCAGATGATCGAGGATCAGGCAGAGGCCGCCCTTCGCCTCGCGGGCGATGCCGCCGAGATAGTCGGCTGGGTCCTGACCGGGAACCGGCGGTGCGATGCCGAGGCGGCTGGTCTCGCGCACCAGCTCGCGCTCGAGGTCGCGGTAGCCGCCGATCGTCATCGCCGCCACCCCGCGTCGGGCGAGCGCCGGGGTGAGCCCCGCGCGCAAGAGCGAGGTCTTGCCGACGCCCGACGCCGCGGTGAACGCGACGACGTGCGCCTCACCACCGAGGAGCTGATCGAGAAGCGTGACCTCGTCGGTGCGTCCGAAGAAGGCCTCCGCGCCCCGCTCGTCGAACGGCGCGAAGCCGCCGAAAAGACCGCCGGGAGCGCCCGCGTCGGTCATCGTTCGGGCTTAGCTCTGCCGAATGTCCGACTCGAGCATCTCGGGCTCTTCGTCATAGTCGGAGATGATGATCTCGCGATTGTGGGCGTCCGTCGAGGACGGCGTGAAAAAACCTTCGACCAGGTCGGCGACCTCCTCATGGGAGGTCCCGCGTTTGACCGTCGCCAGCGCGTACACGACGTGCCCATCGTCGACAACCGACAGAAATCCGACCCGCCGGCCGTCCTCGACCGACCACAGGTCCCAGGACTCGCCCGCCTGGGTGCGGGTGACCCGCGTCGCGTAGAAGGTGCGGGGTTCGTGCCGCGTGATGGGCGTGATTTTCGGATCGCGGGGCACTTCGATCTCCGTCGAAGAGTCAGAATATCGAGCAACCGCCGCGACGGCAAGACCGAGTCGGAAGACCGAGGCTAGCTCAGACGAATCTCTATCCAGAACGTCGCGCCGGCGCCAGCGACGCTGTCGACGCCGATCGTGCCGCCGTGTCGTTCAACGATCGCGCGACAAAGGTAGAGGCCGATTCCGAGGCCGCTGGTCCCCTCGGCCGCCGCGCCCCGGACGAAGCGACCGAAGATCCGCCTTTGCTCATCGGCGCCCAGCCCCGGTCCCCGATCGCGGACCTCGATCCGCGCCGTCGTCGCACCGACCCGAATCGTGGCCACCACCACCGGGTGGCCGACCGGGGAATAGCGGACGGCGTTCTCGAGGAGATTGATCAGCACCTGCACCATTCGCCCCACGTCGACCGCGACGGCGAGCGGCGCGTCCGACAGCTCCAGCGTGACGGCCGCCGACCGGCCGCGCTTGAAGGTCTCGACCGCCTCGGTCACCACGTCGCGCAGGTCGACGGTCCGGGGGCGGAACGGGAGCTCGCCCAGATCCGCGCGCGTCAGGTCCAGAAGGTCATCGACCAAGCTGGCCAGGCGCCGAACCTGCGCGCGGGCGAACGCCAGATCGGCGGGCGCGATCGGCTGACCGCCGAGGAGCTGTCGTTCCGCGATCTGCAGCGTCATCCCGAGCGGGCCGAGGGCGTTTTTGATCTCGTGCGCCGCGGCGGCGAGCGCGACGGTGGCGTCTTCGGTCGACGCGTCCGGTGTTCGCTGGCCCGCGCTCATGTTCGCCCGCCCGCGCTCATGTTCGGTCGCCCGCTCATGCCCGCTCGATCACCGCGGCGATCCCTTGCCCGACGCCGATGCACATCGTCGCCAGACCGAACCTGCCACCCCGTCGGCCGAGCTCGTGCGCCAACGTGGCCAGGAGGCGGGCCCCCGATGCCCCCAGCGGATGGCCGATCGCGATGGCGCCACCATTGACGTTGACGCGCGCGGGATCGAGGCCGAGCTCGCGGATGCAGGGGATCGCCTGCGCCGCGAACGCCTCGTTCAATTCGATGAGATCGAGATCCGCCGCGGCGATCCCGGCGCGCGCCAGCGCGTTGCGCGTGGCGGGAATGGGTCCGATCCCCATGTACTTCGGCTCGACGCCCGCGACCGCCGAGGCCACGATGCGCGCCAGCGGCTTGCGCCCGAGCCGCTTGAGACCGACCTCCGACGCCAGCAGCACGGCCGCCGCGCCGTCGTTGATGCCCGACGCGTTTCCCGCGGTCACCGTTCCGCCCGCCTCCGCCTTCCGAAACGCCGGCGCCAGTGCCGCCAGCTCGGCCGCGGTGGTCTCCGGACGCGGATGCTCGTCGATCTCGACGCGCCTCGGCGGTCCCTTGCGCGCGCCGATCTCCACCGCGCAGATCTCGGCCGCGAAGCGCCCGGCCGCCTGCGCCGCGGCCCAGCGCCGCTGGCTCTCGAGCGCGAAGGCATCCTGCGCCTCGCGCGAGACGCCGTACTGTTCCGCCACCAGCTCCGCCGTTTCGCCGAGGGCGTGCGTCCCGTAAAGCGCCTCCATCCGCGGATTGACGAACCGCCACCCGAGCGTGCTGTCGTACGCGACCACGTCGCCGCGCGGGTACGGCTCGCGCGCCTTGGCCATCACCAGGGGCGCGCGCGACATCGACTCGACCCCGCCCCCGATCACCAGATCGGCGTCGCCCACCGCGATCGCCCGCGCGCCGTCGACGACGGCCATCAAGCCCGAGCCGCACAGCCGATTCACCGTCCCGCCCGGCACCGTCGGTGGCAGCCCCGCCAGAAGCAGGCTCATCCGCGCGACGTTCCGGTTGTCCTCACCCGCCTGATTGGCGCACCCCATGAGCACGTCGTCGACCGCGGCGGGATCGGCGCCCGTTCGCCGCACGATCTCGGCGATCACCAGCGCCCCCAGATCGTCCGGTCGCACCTCCGCGAGCGCCCCGCGGTACCGCCCGACCGGCGTCCGAACGGCGTCGACGACGAAGACGTCACGTGGCGATGGGGGCATTTCGCCTCTGAGCTTACTAAAAGCTGCCCATGGCCGCGAACGCCGGGACCATGGCCCCGCCCGCGCCCCGCATGGGCGCGAAGGTCACGATCGGCGGCGCCGTCGGCTCGCCCGATCCGAGGGGAGTCTCGTCGTCGAAGTGGCTGGTGAGAAAGAGGCCTCCCACGACGCCGACCACGCCCCCGGCGAGCGCCGACCAGGCCGTGATCGCGTGCGCGGTCTCGTTCGGCTGAGCCGCCTGCAAGCAACCGTCCACGTTGAAGACACAACCGAAGACGCCACCCGCGACGGCGCCGGCGCCGGCCGCGATGTCGATGAAGAGCACCCGTTTCCAGCTGGGGCCATAGTGAGACTGATCGGGAAGGTAGGCGCCGAGCAACCCCGCGGCCAGACCGACGTTGAGCCCGATCAACATCCCGGGGGCGAGGTCGAGGAAGCTGCTCGGATCGCTGAATGCGCAGGGTGCCGAGGTGTTGATGGTGTTGTCCCCGACCATCGTCGAGGTGTAGTGGCAGCTCCCAACCATCCCCGTCGAGTAGATCGAGCCGCTCATCTCATCGGTGCTCGTCGGCTGCCGAACCGAAACTCGCCAGCTCGTCCCATACGGTTTCCACTGCAGGCCCACCTGCGCGAGCGCGCCCGTCACCGCGCCCCCCAGCGCCGCGCTTTGAATGAGCGTGACGCGCCCATAGGTCGGCGCGCGCTTCGCGAACAGCGCGCCGCTGGTGAGGCCCAGCCCCAGCCCCGTCAAGCTGCCGATGAAGCCGACCTGCAGCTGCTCTCCGATCGGCCCGCGACAAGGGTCCGGTCCGCAGGGCGGCACCGCCGCCTCTTGCAGGGTCGCGATCTGCCGCCCGACGACGCCGACCCCGAACCCCTCGGCGGCGCCGATCCACATGCCCCCGATGATGAACAGCGCGCGGTTGTCCGGAATGTACTTGGGCACCAGCGGCGTCGCGAGCAGCGCGCCGATGGCCGCGCCCGAAATGAAACCGCCCGTCGCCAGCAAGACCGACTCGACGTTCTGGGCCTGAAGGTTCTTGTTGATCGCCGCGGCGACCGCACCGGCGCCGACGAAGCCGCCGAGCAGCGCCGACGCGAAGATCAGCTCCGGGCGCCCGGAGCGCTGCTTGTACGACAGCGCAAACCGCGCGTCGCCGGCCAGAACCCGGTGCTCGCTGGGCGCCAGGGAAAGGTCCACCGTTCGCGACACGTAGTTGGGCGCCTCGGCGAAGATCTCGACCGATCCGGGCGCGATCTCCTGTCGGTACGGGTTGCGCGCGCGGTTGCCGTTCACGTACAGCGTCGCGTCCGGCGGCGCCGTCTCGATCTCGAGGCGAGCCGGAATCGGCTCAAGCTTGAAGAAGAGCGGCTTGGTCTCGGCGACATCGACGTCGACGATCCGCGTCTGTCCCTGGTAGTTGGGCTTGACGACATCGACGCGGTAACGCCCGCGCGGCACCGAGAAATTGTTGGGCGCCTGCCCGCCCGCGACGACGACACCCGTCTGCCCGTCGAGCGAAATTCGAACCGTCACGTCGTCGGGCACGGTGTTGATGACGAAGGTGCTCGGGCGTTTGTCGATCGCCTCGACCCGATCGCGGGCCAGCGCCGCGAACTCGCCGTCCGGGTTCTGCTCGAAATAGCGCTGGTAGTGCCCGCGCGCCTCTTTGAGGCGACCGAGCAGGTACTCGCACTGGGCCATCATGAAGAGCGCCGCCGGGCGGGTCTTCAGCTCGTTCGCCTTCTCGAACTCGATCAGCGCCTGCTCGTGCGCGCGGGCATCGAACAACTTGATCCCCATCTCGTAGTGCGAGCGCGCTTCGGCGGTGGCGGTTTCGTCGTCGGCGAGCGCAGGTCGCGCCAGGACCGTGCCGACAAGCACAAACGCCAGCGACAGCAGGACGACCCGTCTCACCTTTGGGGGTAAGCCTCTTGTGAGCCCGCGGGAAGCACGCCGCGTTGGACCGACTCGGTGGCCTTCGCGTTGGCCGCCGGCTCCGCGGGCTTGGCCGCGTGCCGCTCGGGACGAACGTGCACCTTGTGCGGCAACGGGACTGGTGCCGTCGGGGCCACCGCCGCCCGGATCCCGGGCGGGGCTGACGGTGACGGCTGTAGCGCGGAGGCGGTCGGCGGGTGCGCCGCCGGGCCCGCCGTCGAGCTGCCCGGCCGGCTGATCGCCGCCACCACGCCGCCCACCAGCGCGACGGTCGCCGCCAGAACCAGCGGCCACCGCGGCGGCGCCCGACGCGCCACGGGCAGCGTGCCCCCTTCCGGCACCGGCGGCGTGCCGACGTTTTGATCGCCCGCCAGGAGACGCTCCAGATCCCGCTCCAGCTCCGCCATCGTCTGGTAGCGGCGCGTCCGGTCCTTCTCCATCGCGCGCATCACCACCGCTTCGACGGCATCGGGGATGCCCAGCTCCGGCCGCAGCTGCGACGGCGGCATCGGCTCGTGCGTCAACACCTGCGAGATGATCTGCAGGTAGTTGTTGGCGCGGAACGGGACCTCCCCGGTGAGGCACTCGTAGAGCAGCACGCCGAGCGCCCAGATGTCGACCCGGTGATCGAGATCCTCGCTGCCGCGCGCCTGCTCGGGCGACATGTAAAGCGGCGTCCCCAGCAGAAGACCGGTGTGGGTGAGGCGATACGTTTCCGGCCCCTCGTCGCCACCCGGCTTCACCGCCTTCGAGATCCCGAAGTCGACGACCTTGACGAAATCCGTGTCGCCGCGCTGGACCAGGTAGATGTTCTCGGGTTTGACGTCGCGGTGAAAGATCCCCTTGGCGTGCGCGGCGCCCAGCGCGCTGGCCACCTGCCGCGCGATGCGAAGGCTCCGCTCGATGGGCAGCGGCGCCTCGCGCATCGCCAGCTCCGCCAGCGACTCGCCGTCGAGAAACTCCATGACCACGAACGAGCGACCGTCGTCGGTGGTGCCGAAGTCGGTGACGTCGACGATGTTCTCGTGGCCGATCGAGCTGGCCAGCCGCGCCTCCTGCAGGAGCCGCGCGACCAGATCGCTCTGGGCGTGGAATTTCTCCAGCAACACCTTTACCGCAACCCGCTTGCCGATGAGCGTGTGCTTGGCCTCGTAGACCGCGCCCATGCCGCCCTCGCCGATGCGGCGGAGCACCTCGTAGCGCCCGGCCAGGACCACCCCCAAGAGCGAATCGAATCGCTCCTCGGGCTGCGCCTTTGTCACCGCCGCCGCCGCCACCGCGCTGCCCGGGCCCTCAGGCAGGGTCGGCGCGCTTCCCATCACGACCTCGGGCTCGGATCGCGTGGTCAGCGGCGCGCCGTCGCGCGGGCAAACCTCGGTCCCCGGCGGATACTCCGTTTGGCAGGTTGGACAGCTCGGCACGCGCGCCCGACGAGTCTACAACCCCCACCCGCGCTTGACATGGTGGGCTGCTTCTTTTCAGAGTCGACCGAAATGGCGAAACCTGAGCGCGCGTTCATCTTCGACCTCGACGGGACCCTGGCCGACACCATGCCGTCGCACTACCTCGCCTGGACGCGGATCGCCGCCCGCCATGGCCTGACCTTCCCCGAGGCGCGCTTTTACGCCCTCGGCGGCGTCCCCACCGCCAAGATCGCCGCGATGTTGATCTCCGAAGCGGGCCTGGCGCTCGATCCGACGGCCGTCGCGCTCGAGAAGGAGCAGGCGTACTTCGACAGCCTGTCGGCAGGCGCCGGTCTGAAGGCGATCGAGCCGGTGTTGGCGCTCGCCCGGCAGCATCGCAGCGAGGGCCCGCTGGCGATCGCTTCGGGGGGCGTCCGCCGCGTCGTGGTGCGTACGCTGCAGACGCTGGGTATCGCCGACTGGTTCACGGCGGTCGTCGCGGCGGAGGACACCTCCCGGCACAAACCCGACCCCGACGTGTTCCTCGAGGCCGCCCGCCGTCTCGACGCCGATCCCGGCGTCTGCACCGTCTACGAAGACACCGACATCGGCCTCGAAGCCGCCCGCCGCGCCGGCATGCGCGGCGTCGACGTCCGGACCTTGATCTCGGCGGCAAGCTGAGATGCCAGCATCGACAACTCAGGCTCGCCTTCGCAGCTTCTTGCGAACTATAGCCTGGACCTGGCTCATCGGGGTTTGATACCAAAAAACGCCCCGATTCGCGCGAGCATCTGGTTCTTCTGCACGGCGGTCGGGACGGCGCTGGCCGCCGCCTCCTGCCCGAGGACGATCTGACGCCGCGACAGGATGTCGCTGATGATGCCGGCCAGCTCGGGCTTCTCCTGCAAGATCTCCTGGAACGCTCCCTTGTCGACGATGTAGCACTCGACGTCGGTCTTCGCGACCACCGTGGCCGAGCGTGACTCGCCCGTCATGAGCGACATCTCGCCGAAGAACTGTCCGTCGCTGAGCGTGGCCACCTCCTTCGACGCCCCCAGTACCCCGATTTGCACCGCCACCGAACCCCCGCGCACGACGTAGAGCGAATCGCCCGGGTCCCCCTGGCGCAGGATCACCTCCCCCGGACCGAACAGCACCATGCGCAGGCGGCGCGCCAGCCGATCGATCTTCTCGGCATCGAGCGCGCGGAACACGTCCACGCGCGCGAGCGCATCGACCCGGCGCGCGTACTCCTCGTCGTCCTTGCGGCGCGCGCGATCCTCGTTCATCTCGGTCAGGTTCACGTTGCGCGACGGGAACGGGATCTCCATCCCGGCGCGGTGCAGCGCGTACCAGATGGCGCTGCGCACGTCGCTGTCAAAGGTGTTGCCGCGCTGATAGTCGTCGATCCAGTAGCGTATCGAATAGAGCGCCGCGTCTGCTTCGAACTCCTGCAGGATGCAGTCGGACGCGGGCTCGACGCGCACGAACGGGAGCGAGCGGACGGCCGCGACGAGCACCTGGCGCACGCGCGCCGGCGGGTGCCGAAAATGGACCCGCACCTGGATCCATTGCCGGTGGGCGGTGGTCGGCCGGCTGAAGTTGGCGATGGTGGCGCGCGCGATCGCCGAGTTTGGGATCAACATGAGGTCGCCGTTCTTGGTGACGACCGTGGTGGCGCGCCAGCGCACCTCTCGAATGCGCCCGGTGATGCGATCGTCGAGCGTGATCCAGTCGCCGACCTCGAAGTCGCGCTCGAGCTGCAACGCCAACCCCGCAGCGACGTTCCCCAACGTCTCCTGCAGTGCGAGGCCGATGACCGCCGTCGTGAGCACCGACGCGGTGAACACCTTGGTGACGTCGACCTCCGATCGCGTGAGCACTACCGCCGCGGTGATGAGGTAGGCGATCCCCTGCAGAAGGTCGCGCATGATGCGCGGGATCTCGCGCCGCACCAACACCACGTCGAACAGCAACAGACCCGCCGCGATGACCGCCGCAAACGAAAACAGCAGCACCGGCAGCAGACGCAGCCAGTCGTGATGTGAGGGCGCTGGAACCGGCGGATGGAGGACGCTCACCGCCACCACGGAGACCAGGTACGCACCCGTGAAGAAGATCCCGGCTCTGACGCGCCCGACCTCCGCCGCCGGAACGACGAACCGCAGCAAGAACAGAACGGCGAGCAGCGCGATCCCGACAATGGGCAGCGGCCCTTGGGAAGACCACTCGGGCGCGAGGTGCGGGGGCAAGCGCTTGATTTTATCATGGGCTGACCCCAGGCCGCGCCGCCAGCCGGCGTCTCCGTAGTCTCATTTAGCCCTTTTGCATGGCCCTCCCTTGACTCCGCGAAACCCGGAAAGTAGGGTCCCGCGCATGTCGAGCTTCAAGATTGCGGATCCTAAATTGGCCGACGCCGGGCGGCTGCGTATCGAATGGGCCGAAAGCCGGATGCCGGTGCTGATGCACCTGCGCGAAGCGGGGAAGAAGGACCTGCCGCTGCGCGGAATGAAGGTCGCCGGTTGCCTGCATGTGACCAAGGAGACCGCGGTCCTGATCCGCACCCTCCGCGCCGCCGGCGCCCAGGTGTCCTGGTCGGGCTGCAACCCGCTTTCGACCCAGGACGACGTGGCCGCCGCGCTGGCCGCCGAGGGAACCGAGATCTACGCCTGGCACGGCCTCAACAAAGAAGAGTTCTACTGGTGCATCGACAAGACGCT
>CAYTTF010000045.1:0-10942 GCA_964440665.1 uncultured Myxococcales bacterium
TTGCGGTTCTTGAGGCTCTTCCCCCACTGGTCGAGGAGCGCCTTGATCGCGGTTGACGCTACGCGCTCGGGAAATGGGTCACGGCCAGCGGCGACCTCGCGCTCGACTCGCGCGAGCTCCTGGGTCGCCTGCTTCTTGTTCTGAATGCCGGCGAGGAGCTTCCATCTCTGCCGTCGGGCCCCATCACCGTCGATGAAGTCGTACTTGGCGAAGAACTTAGGCGCCGCCCGGGTTCCGCGATCGACGATCGATGCCATGGCCGTCTACCTTCCGTCGTGGTGCAATCCAGTAGATAGACGGTAGACAGCTGAATTCGCCGAGTCAATGGTCGGCCTGAAAACCTAATGATTCCAGCGGGGTGGACGGGACTTGAACCCGCGGCCTCCGGCGTGACAGGCCGGCGTTATAACCAAGCTTAACTACCACCCCAGATGCGACGGGCTTGGTGCTGCCCGACGCGGCGCTGGATCTACCTGCTAGGGGGTGGAGTGTCAACCGGAGGGCGCGCCCCGGCGTGGCTGTGGTACGGTGCGCCCCACATTTCCAGGAGGCACTCCATGGCGCATCGGAAGATTTTGGTCGGTCTGACGCTGGCGGCGGCGCTGGGGTTCGTGGCGGCTTACGTCCCCGGCCTGCCGGCCCGCGCGGACAGCAAGCCCCCGACGCCTCCACCTGCGGCTCCGGCGGCGAAGCCGACATGCAAGCTGCACGGCAAGAAGTGCTGCGATCCGGCGGTCGCGGCGCACCTGCCCAAGGAGGCGGTCTACAAGGCCTGCGGCGAGTCGGACACGACCTACCTCGGCGAGGATGGCTCGAAGGACACCTGCAAGTACGTCTTCAAGGTGGCGAACGAGAAGGAAGACGACACCTACGTTCAGGTCTACGCCCCGGTGCAGAAGGAAGTCCTGCAAGAGCCGAACGATCCGTTCTTCTCGTACAAGAAAATCGGCAAGGTCTACGTCACCGAGAAAGCCAAGTCGCCGAAGTCGGCGCCGATGCTCCTCTCGCAGACCGGCCTCTACATGCCGGCCAAGGGCTACTCGGTCAGCGTGAACGCGTCGATCAAAGTCTGCACCAAGGTCGAAGCCAAGAAGCTGGCTCCCGAGATCAAGTAGCTACCCGGGCTTGCCTGGTTTCTCGGTGGTCCGGAAGATCCAGTCCATCCACGGGAAGGTCACGTTGAAATTCACGTGCGCCATCCGTCCCAGGACGTGATGGCGACGGTGGTGGGCCTGTCGCCGACGAAAGGCGGGTAGCCGGCCGATGCCGGCGCGATCCAGCGTCGCGTCGGACAGGTGGTAGAGGGCGTGGAGCGCTTCGTACATCAAGAAGTAGGCGACGGCCGCCAGCAGGAAGATGCCGGCCAGGCCAGGCCCGCGCAGGAACCCGGCCAGCAGCATGACCGGCGACGCGACGACGAAGAGACCGATCATCGTGTACCAGGGCATCATCACCAGGCCGAGATCGCGCGCCCCGGTGATCGGCATGTTTTGGTCCGTGAACGCCAGGTGATGAAGCTGGGCGTGGTTCCGGTACATGATCCGCGGCGTCAGCGGGCGGTGCATGGGGTTTCGGTGGACCATCCACTCGATGAAGTTCGCGACGACGAAGAAGACTGGCATCAAGATCCAGTCGGTCGCGCGCGCCCGCGACGCCAGCGCGCCGCCGAGCGCGGCGATGGCGGCCGCGATGGTCAGGGTGAGGGCGATTTGTCGCCCGGGCGCGTAGTCCGCGCTCAGGTGCTCGTCGCGCACGAAGCGGGCGGCGGCGCTGGGCAAGGGGGGCTCTTCGGTCGTGCTGGCCGACTCACCGGTCGGGCTATCCGGCTCACCGGTCGTGCTGGCCGACTCAGCCGTCGGGCTGGCCGGCTCACCGGTCGGGCTGGCCGGCTTCGCTGCGTCTGCCTGCCCCATGATCCGAGTATGGACTCCCCCAGAAGTCATCGGCCACTGCCGCCGCGCGCTTTATCGGTACACTAGCGGCGATGCCTTCTTTTGACGCGGTTTCGAAGGTCGATCTGATGGAGCTCGACAACGCGCTCAACACGGCCCGCAAGGAGCTGGCGCAGCGCTACGACTTTCGTGGGACGAACACCGACCTCGAGCGGGGGCCGGAGGGGATCGTGCTTCGGTCCTCGGACGAGCCGCACGCGGTGGCGGCGCTGACCGTCCTGCGCGAGCGGATGGCCAAGCGCGGCGTCTCGCAGCGGGCGCTCGATCCCAAGCCGATCGAGGCGGCGGGTGGGCAGACGGTGCGGCAGTTGATCCTCGTCAAGCAGGGGATCGAAACGGAGACGGCCAAGAAGATCGTCAAGGCGGTCAAGGACGCCAAGCTCAAGGTGCAGGCGCAGATTCAAGGGGACGAGCTGCGCGTTTCTGGGAAGACCCGCGACGAGCTGCAGGCGGCGATCGCCTTCATCCGCAAAGGGGACTTCGACGTCGACCTCCAGTTCGTGAATTTCCGCGACTGAGCCGACGCGAGCCGCGACGACCCGCGAGCCGGCCGGCCCTCGATGGTGTCGCGCCGCCGGCCCAATGGTGCGAAATGGAGCGTCCATCGGTGGCGGGCGCTAAGATCCGCACCGTGCTGGATCGGAGACACTCGCGCCAGTGGTTTCGGCTGGCCGTCGCCGAGCTTTTCGCGCTTTTCGCGCTGGGCTGCCGGCACCACAAGCCGGGGCCGCCCGCGACGCCGCCGATCCCGACATCGGCAAAACTGGCCCGGCCGACCATCCCCACCCGCAAGGCGGCGCCGAGCTTGGTGGCCGGGGAGACGTTCGCGTACGAGCGGGGCGTCGCCAAGAGGATCCCCATTGCGGACGCGCGCGCCGCGGGGCTGCTGGACGTCGATCTGAGCGACGGGTGGGCGCCCTACATCCTGCAGGACGGCGATCCGCCCCAGCCCAACGCCTACCGCGAGACGTTCGTTGGCCTCGCCAACGATCGGCTCGACGCCGACGGCGACCCGGCGCGCGCGGGCGGGCACAACTATCTAGAGGCGTTCGGCATCCCACCCACCTTGTCGGTGCTGGCGGCGCGCGCCGAGGAGGACGTGGTTCCCGCGCGCGAGGCTTGCTACGACGCCGTCGATCGAGAAGGGCTGGAGCGTTTCACGGGCGAGATCGGGTTTGTCGATCGCGACCGATCCAAGCGCGACTACAACGAGGCGCTGCGCGACGCCGACTGGCTCGAGAAGGAGATCGCCGCGCGGGTGGCCGACGCCTCGATGACGCGCGAGGCGGCGATCGAGGCGCTGCGCGCCGATCCGAAAGCGCGCGGCCGTGTCGATCGGGAGGCGCGGGGCCGGGCGCGGGTGCGGGCGGTGCGGGCGGCGCAGGCGCGCCTGCTGTGTGAGGGGTTGCTTTCGCCGCGCAGTCGCTTCGTCTCGGGGACCTACGATCTGCCGACGCACGAGGCGCTGGCGGGCTGGGAGCGCAAGAACGACATCTTCGGGTGGGGATTCCTGGGCGGCGAGACGCTGGGCTCGCTGCTCCGGCCGACGCGCGACCTTCTGCTGGACGACTTCCGGCGCATCCTGGCCGAGCGGATCGCCGACGCCGCCAGCATCGTCGAGGACGGATCGATCAACCTGGCGCGCCGCCGCAACCCGCCCACCTGGCGCGACGAGGCGGGCGCGACGCACCCGGTTCCAGATCTGATCGACGACCACGTGAATGCGCTGATGGGCGCGCTGGGGGTGGGCACGGCCGAGGACGCGATCGCGTTCCTGCGCGCGCATCACGCAGGCCTCGACGGGCTCCACATCGCCTTTCAGGCACCCGCGCTGCCCCCGTATTACCAGCCGGACAGCGGCGCGACCGAGATGAACCTGGTCGCCGAGATCGACCGCGGCGACGTCTGGTACGACTTTCCGTTCGATGCGCGCGGCAAGCCGATCGTCCAGCGGCGTGAGCACTTTCCGCACCTGACGCTGTTCGTGAAGTGGCACGGCCAGAAGATCCCGCTCTGCTGGTGGCGGACCACGGTCGGGTCCTGGCGGAGCGAGCTGCACGCCGACGGACATGTCTACTTCAAGTACAAGAATTCCGACGTCGGACCGCGCATCTGGAAGGAGATCGTGGCCGCGCCGGTCTGGATCCCGCCCGACGGCACGCCGGTCGAGGATCTGCTCACGCGCAAGGTGCTGGACCGCAACGTCGGGCCGGTGACCGTGGTCAAGACCGACGTGATGGGACCGGGGTACCAGTCGGCTTACGGCCTCGTGATGGGGATCCACGTCGATCCCAAGCGGGGCGACTTCGACAACCAGATCCGGACGCACGGGTCGGTCGACTACACCTCGATCGCGCGGCGCTTTTCGCATGGCTGCCACCGGCTGGTGAACAACCGCGCGGTGCGGCTGTTCGATTTCGTGCTGCGCCACCGGACGTTTCGCCGGGTCGGGAACGTGCCGATGAATCTGAAGAAGCACTTCGAGGTCGACGGCCAGACCTACCGCTACGCGATCAAGACGCGCGGATACTACTACGAGCTCGAAAATCCGGTTCCGGTGAACGTGCTGGATGGGCGCATCATGGGCGAGGTGAAGAAGCCGATCACCGCCTTCGTGCGCAAGCCCGGGATCGACTACGGCCCGGCGCCGACGGTGGGCGACGCGGCCTCCACGGCCGTGGCGGTGCCCGGTCCCGAGGTCGCCCCCGAGCTCGGCCCCTGAGCGCGGCGCTGCCAGCGGTCGAGCACGTAGAGCGCCCACAACGGCTTGCTGCGATCGCGCCGGCGGTCCTGATGCTCGTCGCGCCAGCCGCGGAACGTCGCCCGGTCGAGGTGCCCCGTGTCCCACAGCGGCGAGTCGCTCAGCACGTCGTCCAGGCGATCTTTGAGCGGTCCGCGTAGCCAGGCGCCGAGGGGGATGCCGAAGCCCTTTTTGGGCCGGTCGATGACGGCGTCCGGGATCTTCCCGCGCGCGGCCCGCCTGAGCAGGTATTTGCCACGCCGGCCGCGCAGCTTGTGGCGGGGTGGAAGCGAAAAGGCGAAATCGACCAGCGCATCGTCGAGCAGCGGGGGCCGGACCTCGAGGCCGTGCGCCATCGAGGCGCGATCGACCTTGGCCAGCACCGACCCCGGCAAGTAGGTGGTGAAATCGAGCGCCAGGAGGCGGTGCAGCCAATGTGTGGTCTCCGGCAGCGCCGCGCCGAACGTAGGCGGCAACATCCCGCGCGCCGCGGGGATCCCCGCCGCCAGGTCCGGTAGATCGACGCTGGACATCCAGCGCAGGTGCCGCCTCACCAGATCATCGTCCCAGCGTTCGGTAAAACGCCGCAGCTTCCACTCCAGGCTCTGGTAGCGATCATCAATGGGCAGCTTCGCGATCAGCCGATCGACCAGGCCCGATCGGGCCCAGGCCGGCATCGCCGCGTAGAACATCGCGTAGACGTGGGCGGGGTAGGTCGGATAACCGCCCCACAGCTCGTCGCCACCGTCGCCGCCGACCACCACCTTGACGTGTCGTGCGGCCAGGCCGGCGAGGAGATAGGTGGGCAGGAACGACGGATCGGCCAGCGGCTCGTCGAGCCGGTCCAGCGCCAGATCGACGACGTCGAGCAGATTCTGCTCGCGCAGCGTCTCGGTGTGAAGCTCGATGCCCAGCGTCTCCGCGACCAGCCGCGCGTAACGACTCTCGTCGAAGGTCGCGTTTTCGAACCCGATGGAGAACGCCGTCATCCGGCGCCCCGCGCGGCGCACCGCCGCGGCCGCGACCGACGAGGAGTCGATCCCACCGCTCAGGAAGATGCCGACCGGGACGTCGGCGACCAGCTGCGACTCGACCGCGCGCTCGATCCCGTCCCACAGTCTTCGCGCCAGCGCGGCGTCGCTCTCACCGGTGGGCGCGCCGGGCGCCGGCACCTGCCAGAACGCTTGCGGCGCCTCCAGCCGGCCCCGCTGCCAGACCAGCGTGTGGCCGGGCGGCAGCTTCTTCACGCCGCGCACGATGGAGTGGGGCGGGTGGACGTAGTCGGAGAAGAAATACGAGACGAGACCGTCGACGCCGAGGGTGCCGTCGACGCCGCCGTGCGCGAGCACCGCTCTCAGCTCGGACGCGAAGACCAGGCCGCCGCCCGCGAGCTCCGCGTAGTAGAGCGGCTTGATGCCGCTCCGATCGCGTGCCAGGACCAACCGCTCGGCGGCGGCGTCCCAGATCGCGAAGGCGAACATGCCGTCGAGCGCGTGGACGCCCGCCGTACCGTGCTCTTCGAAGTAATGGATGAGGGTCTCGGTGTCGCTGCGGGTCCGAAAGACGTGCCCCTGCCGCTCCAACGCCGGCCGCAGCACCCGGTAGTTGTAGAGCTCGCCGTTGTAGGTGATGACAACGGTCCCGTCTTCGTTCGCCATCGGCTGCGCGCCACCGTCGACGTCGATGATCGCGAGGCGCCGGTGCCCCAGCGTCACCCGCCAGGGGCCGGCCGCGCCATGCCAGGCACCCTCACCGTCGGGGCCGCGGTGCGCGATCTCGCGCAGCATGCGGGCGAGGGCGCCCGGGTCGGGCTCCCGCGCGATGAAGCCGGCGATGCCGCACATGCTCAGGCCTCGGGCGGGAATCCCGCGCGCGACGCGATCGCGTAGGCGGTCTTCTTTTGAGATTCGAAATGGGTCCGCACGATCAGCTCCGCGAGGATGCCGGTTCCGATCGATTGCACGCCCATCAGGAAACAGGTGACCGCGATCAAGAAGAGCGGATTGCGGTGGACCCAGATCCCATCGGCGAGCTTCTCGTACAGGACGAACGCGGAGAGGGCGAATCCTGTCGACACCATGAGCGCCCCGAGCCCGCCGAAGACGTAGATCGGTTTAGTCTGGTAGCGTCGCATGAACCAGATGGTGGTCATGTCGAGCGTCACCTTGATCGTTCGCAGGATTCCGTACTTCGAGCGCCCGGCCACCCGCGGCCGGTGGCCCACCACCACCTCGCCCACCCGCGCGCCCATCCCGTCGGCCAGCACCGAGATGAACCGGTGCATCTCGCCGAAAAGGCGCATCTCGTCGGTCACTTGCTTGCGGTAGATCTTGAGCGAGCAGCCGAGATCGTGAATCTCGGCGCCGGTGAGCTTGCGGATGAGGAAGTTGGCGATTCGCGAGGGGACCCTGCGGAGGAAAAATCCGTCCTTGCGATTCTTGCGCCACCCGGTGACTAGATCGAATCCTTCATCCAGCTTGGCGATCAGCGCCGGAATGTCGCCGGGATCGTTCTGGCGATCTGCGTCCATGGTGACGACCAGCGCGCCGGTCGCCGCTTGAAAGCCGGCGTCGAAAGCCGCCGACTGGCCGGCATTGCGCCGGAAGAAAATGACCTTCAGATAGGAACGCGCCGCGGCGGCCTGCCGGAGGATCTCGTCACCGCCGTCGCGGCTTCCGTCATCGATCGCGATGATCTCGAACCGCTTGCCCATCGGGCCGAGCACCGCCGCGATCTCGTCGAGCAGCGGGATCAAGTTGTCGCGTTCGTTGTAAACGGGAAGGACGACGCTGATGTCCATGTCGATCTCGACGCCGGCGCCCGACGCTCCGTTCCCCTTTATCATGCCTAACGCCGATTTTCAGGCGATGGGACGGCCCGCGGCGGATCCCAGAGGGCTCGGACCGTGGCAGCGGCGTATGTCTCTTCGGCGCGGGGCTTGCGGCCGTACGCGCTGAGTGGCACCAGAAAGGCCGTCGCGATTCCCACTGCGATCGCCAGGTGGGCGGCGGTGCCGCGCGGCCTCGGATCGTCGCCTCCGGCGGAAAGCGCGATCGCGGCCAGGACGACCAGGGCGAGCGGCGCCATCGCCCAGACGCCGGGCAATCCGAGCCACCAGCCGAGTCCGTACGGTACATACCCCGCACCGAGCAACGGAAACGCCAGGTCGAAGACGGGGTTGTCGAACTGCTCGGGGTAGTGCGGGTAGACCGCGCCCGACACCACGTTCAGTAGAACGGACGGAATGGTGAGCCCCACGATCGCGGCGGATGCCCACCGATATCGGGTGAGTCGGGGCCACAGCTCGATGAACGGCACCAGCAGGAATGGCGCCACCGTGGCGATGTAGCGGGGCCCCACGCACCATCCGGCGCGCCAATTGGTCATGCCGGCCAGAAAAATGAACATGCACAAACAGACGGCCGTCACCAGTGCGGCCCGTCGGCGTGGGCCTCGCACGAGTAGGAAGATCGCGCCCGCCGCGCCGAGGATCAGCACCGGCGAAAAGGCGAAGAGACCGTAGGCCGGGGAAAACAGAAAAGTTGGAACGGTGGACAGCCGAGGCAATGCCAAGCCGTGAAAGCCGGCCTGATGATGCGAGGTCAAGAAGACGGGATTTTCGATGTGGGCGTAGGGGAACGCCCAGGGTCGGCCGAACAGCGCCGTGTGGTAAGCCCCCAGCGCGATCACGGGCGGCACCGCGCCGGCCGCAAAAGCCAGCGCGCCACGGCGATGCCGCGCCAGCGCATACCCGCCCAGCGCGAGCGCGACCAAGAGCGCCTGGTACTCGAAGATCACCGACAGCCCCGCCAACAACCCCGCGCTGGCCAACGCCGATCGCGCGGAGATTCGCGGCGCCTCGGCGGTCGATTCGCGGCCATCCCGATCGAGCAGCATGAATGCGGCGAACGCCGCGGCGGCGGCCAGCGCGTGGCCCACGAAGAGGCCGCCGTAGGGATAGAGCAGCGTTCCGAGTCCGAGCACGACGACCAGGAGGTCCCGCGCCAATGTCGAACGGGTCTTTCGTTCGACGTAACGGGCGAAAGCCCACAGAAAAATGGCCATCGGCAACTTCACCGCGAAGAGCCGCAGCCAGAACGTCGCCTCGCCTTTGCCCGGCGCCGGCCACCCGCACAGGGCGCGCAGCTTGGTCTGTACGAACAGCACCGGCACGCCGAGGAAGCTCACGCCGGGGGCCTTGCTCGAGTAGATGTGGCGATCGTTCTTGGCTTTGTCGTTGACGTACCCCCACTCACGCGAGACGGCGTCGATGTCGAGGACGTGGTGCGCGACGATGGCTCGCGTCGCCCAGACCCGGACGTTCTCGTTGGGGTTGTTGAGCCGCTCGTAGTACGGCGAAACGAGCAACGTGGCGAGGACCACGAGCAGCCACGCGGCATGACGCCGGAAGGCGCCCGCCGCGACCCACCGATGGAGCTCCATGCCCGCTCGCACCCTACCAGCCGAGCGCAGGTTTGTCTCGACGCCCCAGCGGGCGTTTGTCTCGACGCCCCAGCGGGCGTTTGTCTCGACGCCCCGGCGGGCGTTTGTCTCGACGCCCCGGCGGCGCCGGCTACTTGCGCACGGCCTTGCGTGGCCCGAGGCGCTCTTCCAGACGATCCAGCTCCGATTCGAACAGCGTCGGCGTAAACGGAAACAGGGTCACGTTCGCGGCGCCCGACATGAGCGCCGGCTTTTCAACCGCGTCGGTCACGGTCGCGGTCCCGGCGACCACCCGGCAGCGCCGCTGCGCCCGGCTGGTGAGGCTCGATAGCACTCTGCACGCTTCGAAGGCGTGAACGTTGGCCGCGCCCAGATCCAGAAACACCAGCTCGGGCCGGTAGCGTTCCGCCAGACATAGGCCGATCGAGAGCCCGGTTGCGACCATTCCGCTGACGTCCGGATGGCGTCCCAGCGCCTCGCCGAACTCGAGCCGCCCCTCGCCGCTGGTGGCGATCAGGAGGACCACACCCCGCCCGGGAGTTTCGAATCTCGCGCCGTCGAGCGCGAAGAGGGAGGCATCGGTGTTCACCTCGAGGGGCTCCGCCCGTGGTCCGCCGCGCTTCTTTTTGCCGTCGTCGGCCCGCCCGGCGCCCGCGATCTGCCGGTGCGCCTGCTCGACCGTCAAAGTACCGGAGGCCATGGCGACCAGCAGCATGGTCTCGACATCCAGAGCATCGGCCAGCCGGACCAGGTATTCGGCCCGATCGACGTACATCTGGCCTTCTTTCCAGCGGACGGCGCGCGAGTGTTCGAAACCGAGAATATTTGCAAGGTCGCGCTCGCGGGTATCCGGCCCGCGGAGCTCACGCAGACGCTCCATACAAAACTTCCAGAGTTCCTTGGACGGGGGATGTCGTAGCATTTTCATGGGGTTTGCTCGCCGCGGCCCGACAACTGTAGGCAACTGCGTAACGAATGCAAACTCGGTGGAAACACATGTGATTCTCCCGAGGAAATCATATAAGTGAGCGAAACTTCAGTAGCTATTTGCAGTGATAGAACTGAAACTTCACAAATTCGTCGGCCCGCCGCAGGTAGTTTTTGGCCTGGCATCTTGGCTGTCCCTCGCAATTTTGTTTTCAATCCCGCACGCAAAAAGGTGGGCCTGCACACGGGACGGCGCCAGCTTTTTCGCACAGCTTTTTGCTGCCGAGGCGACAAACATTTAAGCTCCCCGACGTTCTATGCGCGTGAGACGACTGATTGTTCTTGGCAGCGGGCTGCTCGTGCTCGTGGCGGTGGGTTGTGGCATTGCCATTCGCCGCGATCTGTCAGCGGTGCCGCCCGGCCAGGTCGGATTCGATGACATGTGCGGCCTGCAAGCGTATTTCGATGCGATCGAGATCAAGACCTCGCCGTCGCCGCGCGTCGTGAGCGCTCTCGATCTCGAAGGGGCAAGCAGCGGTGGCAAGCCAATGCGGGGCGGCAAGGAGAGGTTTGCGTTCGAAAACGACTTCCAGCTCAAACAGGTCAAGCGCGTCCTGGAAGAGAACTGGCGTCGCCTACCGGAGCAGATCGCGAAGGCCACCGAGATCGAGATCGAAGTGAAGTGGGCGGAGAAGGCCGGCACCAAACGCGTGATCACCGAGGAGGAATCGGAGCTCGCGGTGGGCACCGAGAGCTGGAGCTTGCCCTACCACCCCTGCATCTCCGAGTTGCTCTACGGCGAGCCGCTCTACCGCCAGCGGCGCCAGATGTGGGGATTGCCCCTGCCGGCGGTCGCCACACCCGTCTCCGACGCGGGCGC
>CAYTTF010000045.1:11042-14344 GCA_964440665.1 uncultured Myxococcales bacterium
AACTCAGTCCCAGCCAGCGCTGCAGGAGTGCCTGTCCGACGAACAGGTAGGCCAGCGCCGCCAGCGCCAGGAACGGACCGAACGGGACCTGCAGGCGACGGAGCGGCTCGTGGGCTGTGGTCGCATCGCGTCGCCGCGTCCACAGCGCGATCGGCAGGCTGATGAGCGCGCCGCCGAAGGCCCCCACGAACACCACGAACGGGAGCGACCTCCAGCCGAGCACCGCTCCGATGACGGCCAGCAACTTGCCGTCGCCCAGACCCAGCCCTTCGCGCTTGAGCACGTAGTAGTAGAAATCGGCGATGATCCGGAAAAGGAGATAGCCGGCGGCGGCGCCGATCAGGCGTTCGAGCCAGCTCGGCCCGTGCGCGCCGAAGCCCGCCAAGAACAGGATCGGAATGGTGGGCAAGGTGATGACATCCGGAAGCAGCTGGGTGGCGAGATCGATGAACGACAGCACCAGCAGCACGCCGGCAAAGGTGAAATACAGGGCGAAGCGCGCGAGTCGGACGCCGCTGGCTTCGGTCGGATCGGCGGCCACGAATTTCCACCAGATCGCCGCCGCCAGCAGCGCCGCGCAGAGCTCGACCACCGGATGGCGCGCGGAGAACGGCGCCCGGCAGGTCCGACAGCGGCCCCGAAGGAGGAGGTACGAAAGGATCGGGATGTTGTCGGCGGCGCGAACCGGCGTCCCGCAGCTTTCGCAACGCGAGCCGGGCCGCACCACCGATTCGCCGCGCGGGACGCGGTCGATGCAGACGTTGAAGAAGCTTCCCCACAGGGCGCCGAACACCCCGGCCAAAGCGGTAGCGAGGGGCGACGAAAGGAACGCCGCGCTGTCAGCCTCACCCATCGCCGGTCGATGCTAAGGTTGGCGGCGCCTTGAAGGGAAATAATGTTGTTGCGCACGTCCTTTTGGCAGGCCTGGTCGGTGCGGGCGCTTGCCACGGGCGCAAGGCCGAGCCCGGGGCGGCTCGCCGGGCGGCGGCGCTGGCAGATGCCGTGCAACCGGTGTTCCTCGCGCGCGCGCTGCGGCAGGTCGGCGGCGCTCATTTTCACGGGGTCTCGCGCTTCTCGGTCGGCCGCTCGGGCGCTCCGCCCGTCGCCGTCACCACCACCACGGATGTGTGGGTGGACCGCACCGGCAACTATCGCTTTCGGGAGGAGAACGACCGGGACGGCGGGCGGGAGGTGGTGCTCTACGGGCGGGAGCTTTCGGTTGCGCTACGCTATGGGAAGATGATCCGCCGCGTCGCCGAGGAGCCAGAGCCAAGCCGTCTGCTCGCGGAAGCGCTGGGCGGTCCGGCGGCGGCCCTCGACTTGGTGACGCCGCAAGCGCGCATCACGCCGGCGGGAAGCGAGTCGGTCGGTGGTGCGAGCGCCTCGGTATTTTCGCTGGCGCTGGCGGACGGCGCGCCTCAGGTCGCGGCCACCGGGCCGGCGTTTTCGGGGCTACGGGCCTGGCGCGGCACCGCCACCATCGAAACCTTGACCGGGCGAATGGTCATCGATGACGCCAGCGGCGCGCTGATCAAGGCCGATTTGACGGCGACGTTCACGGCGAAAGGAGAAGCGGGTACAGCCGAAAAGGGGTCGCTCGACGTCCACACCGTCCTCAGCGACGTCGCCAGCACGCCGCCCGTGCAACCTCCGGCCGCCGAAGAGCTGGTCCTGCGTCAGCGCACGCTTCCCGAGATGCACGAGCTGCTGCGCGGGATCGCGGAGCCACGCTCTGCGGCCGAGCCTCAGCGTCGGGTGGCCGCTCCGTCCCACGAGGCGCACCCATGAGCTTCGGCAAAACGCCCCCGGACGACCAGGTGCCCGAGCTGGTGTCGCCCGCGCAGGCCGCGGCCGGCGACCCACGGCTCGCGCATCTCGCCGAAAATAGACGGCTGGTGGTCCGTCGGGCGCTGATCGCGACCGCGGTGGGCGGCGTTATCCCCATTCCGGTCCTCGACGACTACTTCGCCGGCCGCGTGCGCGCCGGCATGCTCATGAAGATCGGCGAGCGGCGGCAGGTCGACATCGCCCAATCCTCGGCCGAGCTGCTCGGCGATCCACGGGACGGAACCACCGTGCGCAACGCGACGATGACGGCGGCGACTTTGCTGGCGCTCAAGCTGGCCTGGCGCAAGTTCTTCGCGGTGCTCGCGCTCGGCCGCCGCGCGGAGGAGATGGCGACCACCTTCCAGCTCGGCATGCTCTTCGACCACTACTGCGCCAAGCTCCACGTGGGCGGCGAGATCGACCGGACGCAGGCCACGCTCTTGCGCGTCACCATCCACGGCGCGCTCGCCGAATCGGAGCGGGCGGCGCTGGTGACGGCGTTCCGCGAGGGGACCCGCGTGCTGGGTCAGTCCGCGCTGGAGGCGCCGGCCTGGATGAGCGAGAAGGTCGAACGGGCCGCGCACCGCTGGGCCGAAAGCGGCGGCCGCAGCGCCGATCCGGGCGATGGGCTCGACCGCGACGAGGCGGGCGTCGAGGCGCGCTGGGTCGACCGTGCGGCGGCCGCGGTGGAAGATCGGCTCGCGCGCGCCGGCCAGAGCTACCTCCTTGGCCTGGTCACCGCGTTCGAACGCCGGTTGAAAGCCGAACCGCCGCCCGCGCCGCCGGCCGCCAGCCCGGCGTGAGGCAGGGCTGGCCCGCGCGCGGCGGCTTTGCTAAATTGAATCGCAGGTGAAGAAAACTCAGCGGTCATCGTCGTCCGGGTCCGGTAAGGGCAAAGGAAAATCGGTCAACAAGGGCGCCAAGGCCGCGAAGGCGGCCAGGGCCGAGAGGTCGTCCGATAAGGCGGGGGGCAAGGTCGAGGGAACGATCGCCAGCACCATGGCCAGTCGGACGGTCGGGACGGGCCGCGGGCAGGCGCCCGGTCGCAAGCCGCCCGAGCGAATCCCGGTGCGGGGCGCCCGCAAGTCGAAGGTGAAGGCGCGGCCACCTCAGGAGACCGCAGCGCCGATCCGCAACAAGGCCGATCTCGCCGAGACGCGCGCCCTGGCCATCGCGGCCATGGAGGCCGCGGTCGACAAGCGCGGGCTCGAGCCGGTGCTGATCGACGTCTCGGCGATGGGGAGCTACACCGACTTCATCGGCGTGGTCAGCGGCCGCAGCGATCGTCAGGTGGACGCGATCGCCGAGAGCGTCAGCTCGACGATGAAGGCGGGCGGCCGCCCGCCGCTGGGACGCGAAGGCACGGGCACCGGGCGCTGGACGCTGCTCGATTTCGGCGCGTTCGTGATTCACGTCTTCTATCACCCGGTGCGCGAGTTCTATGACCTCGAGAGCCTCTGGATCGAGGCGCCGCG
>CAYTTF010000045.1:14444-19529 GCA_964440665.1 uncultured Myxococcales bacterium
CGAGCAGATCTACCGCGCCCTCACCATCATCCGCCACGAGCCGTATCACCACTGAAACCAAGAACCCGACGGCGATCGATACGAAGCCGACTCCCCGGGTCAGGTTCCGGGCCTACGGACAGGGGAGGGAGGTCGGGCAGGCGCCGGTCGTGGGTCTGGGGTAGGTCTCCTTGCAGCCCGCGACGTTCGTGAACGTGTTGGTCGGCAAGAAGTCGGTCGGCGTGCCCTGGTAGCCACGATCGATGCCGTTCGATGCGCAATCGGAGATCGCGGTGTTGGTGACGATCTCGCCGGACGGTGGGCCAAAGATGCGGATCGCGGCGTCGTTGATGCCCGAAGGGTTGATGGGGCACGAGGCGCTGCCCGTCACGCTCGCAGCCCCCGCATACTCGACCTTCGCATACGCGATCTTGGTGGACGCGACGGGCACTTCCAGAAGCCAGATACCGTTCCAATCGCCCGCGGCCGGGGTCGGCTGGGCAGAGGTGAACACGATGGGCGCGGCGGCCGTACCGACGGCCACCAGCGCTCCAGTCGCTGGGTCGGTCCCCTCGAACTCGTCGATGCGCATCTGCCCGCCCTTTTTGAATTGCATCGTGACGCCCGGCTCGATGACCAGCGTTGCGAGTGGGTTTCCGGTGGGTCCCCCGGTGACGCACAGATCTCCGGCCGACGCCGAATGGCCCACCAGATACGGCACGCCCAGCTGGTGCAGTGTCACCGTGCCGTTCGACACCCCTTCTCCCACCGCGCCGGCGGTGCTGCAGCCCATGGCGGACAAGATGATGACGTCGGAGCCATTGCCGGTGTAGGTGCCGGACGGGATCGTGCCCGCCGCGCTGGTCCAGCTGTGGATCGGCGCGCCGACCGATCCCGTGACCGTCAAGTTGGTGGACGAATCGGTGAGCTGACCACCGGCGTTCAGGTAGAGACCCTGACTCGCCGACCCGCTCACGGTGACGTGATCGACCTCGAGCACCTGGAGCTTCGTGATGTCCGAACCGCCCCGCACGTCGAGCACGGCCGCGTATTCGGGGCCGCTGTTGAGCGGATCGCCGCCATGATCGAGCGTGGTGTACGCGAGCTTTCCCGTCCCGCCGATGAAACGAATCGAGGCCCAGGGCGCGGCGCCCGGCTCGGCACCGATCGAGATCGGTTGAGCGGCGGTGCCCGACGCGACAAGGCTGCCCCCGGCGGAAACCGTGACGGTCTTGCCCGCGGCAATCGTCACGACGGCGCAAGGCTCGATGGTCACGGCGGCGGTGATCTCGGTGTCGTAGGGCAGATCGTGCGGGCTGTCCGCGGCCGTCCATGTCTCTGCCGCGGTCACCGAGGAATGCATCGTGCCCGCTCCCGTCGGCGCCGGGCATCCGAGGGGAGCCTTTGTCTGGGAACCGCATCCGAGTAACCCCAGCACGACGCAGGTGACAGCGACGACGGAGAGCGGGCCGCGCAGGCTCATCATGTGCTCGTCACCGGAGCAGTCTACGCTCTCCCGGTTCGCCGGGAATTCTTTCTCCGCTGCCCGCCTACGCCCTCATCCCACTGATGCTAAATTGGCGCTCATGAGCAAGACCCCCCGTGTGGTGCTGGCGATCCTCGACGGTTTCGGTGAGAACCCCGACCAGAAAGGAAACGCGGTCCGACTGGCGCGCATGCCGGTCTTCGCGCGCCTGTACGAGACTTCGCCCTGGACACTGATCGGGGCGTCGGCGGGCGACGTCGGGCTGCCGGACGGGCAGATGGGGAACAGCGAGGTCGGCCACCTCAACATGGGGGCCGGGCGCATCGTCTATCAGGACATCGTGCGCATCGACAAGTCGATCAAGGACGGGGACTTCTATTCGAACCCGACGTTGACCGCGGTGGTCGATGCCGTCAAGGCCAGCGGCGGGACGTTGCACCTTTTCGGACTGACCAGCCCCGGCAACGTGCATGCGTCGCTCGAGCACGCCTACGCCATCTGCGAGCTGGCCAAGCGGCGCGGGTTCACCAAGGTGGCTTGGCACGCGTTTCTCGACGGCCGCGACACGCCGCCCCGATCGGCCGCCGGCTATCTGCGCCAGGTCGGCAAGAAGCTGGGCGAGATCGGCGTCGGCGAGCTCTGCTCGGCGGTCGGGCGCTACTACGCGATGGATCGCGACAAGCGCTGGGACCGTCTGGAGGTCGCCTGGAAGATGCTCACCCGCGGCGAGGGTCAGCTGGTCGACGATCTCGCCGCCGCCGTCGAGGCGGGCTACGCGGGCGCCGGCGGAAACAAGGAGCTGACCGACGAGTTCGTGACGCCGCTTCTCGCCAAGGGGAGCGAAGGCAAGCCGCGCGCGGTCGTCAAGGACGGCGACGCCTGTTTTTTCTACAACTTCCGCGCCGATCGCGCACGCCAGCTCACGCTCGCGCTCAGCGCCGGCGACGACGGGTTCCCGTTTTTCGATCGCGGCCGTCGTCCCAAGCTGGCTGCTTTCGCCACCATGACCAAGTACGACGCCAAGGTCGACGTGCCGGCCGCGTTTCCGCCCCAGAGCCTGCACATGATCCTGGGCGAGGTCTTGTCGAGGCACGGCGTCTCGCAGCTCCGCACCGCCGAGACCGAGAAGTACGCGCACGTGACCTACTTCTTCAACGGCGGCAACGAGCAGGCGTTCCCCGGCGAAGAGCGCAAGCTGGTGCCGTCGAACCGGGAGGTGGCGACCTACGATCTCGCGCCCGAGATGTCGGCGGTGCCGGTGACCGACGGCGTCGTCGAGGCGCTCAAGCCGGGCGGTCCGACGTTCATCCTGGTCAACTACGCCAATCCCGACATGGTCGGCCACACCGGCAAGCTCCAGCCGGCGGTGAGCGCGATGGAGACCATCGACGGCTGCATCGGCCGGATCGTGGCGGCCGCGGCGGCGGTCGAGGCGACCGTCTTCATCACCGCCGACCACGGCAACTGCGAGGAGATGATTGATCCAGTGACCGGCCAGCCCCACACCGCGCACACGATGAACCCGGTGCCGTTCATCGTCGTCGGCGGAAAACCGGTTCGTGCGTTGCGCAGCGGGGGGCGCCTGGCCGACGTCGCGCCGACCCTGCTCGAGGCGATGGGGATCGCGGCGCCGCCCGAGATGGATGGCGTGAGCCTCTTCGCGGAGGGCGGGGCTGGCGGGAAATGAGCATCGGCAAGCGGCTCATCGATCTGGCGCGATCCGAGCTGAATTCATTGCTCGACAAGGCCGCGCAGGTCGACGACAGCGACGATCTGCGCGACTACGGCGGCGACGTGTCATCGCTCTCCGACGCCGAGCTGGCGGCCGAGATCGAGCGCCGGCGCCAGGCGCGTGAGGAGGTCGAGCAGGCCATGCGCGGCCGGCAGGGGCCGCCACCGCGCTCGGCGCCGCGGCGGACGGCAGCCGGTGACGAGGCGATTCGCAAGGCCTACGCCGCGCTGGAGATCCGGCCGGGCTCGGATTTCGAGGCCGTGCGCAGCTCGTACCGGCGGCTCATGCGCAAGTACCATCCGGACCTCCACGCTGAAACGCTGGAGCAGCAGCGCGCCGCCACCGACCTCACGCAGCGCCTCACCGAGGCCTACAAGACGCTCGAGCGTCACCTGCGCCGTTAGGTCGCCTTCGGGCGACACGTCGTCGGGCATGGTTCGCTTCGCTCACCGTTGCCTTACGGCAACGCCCTCCTAGTCGAAACAACTCCCCCGGCGAGCTGCCGAAGAGGGGGCATGTTTCGAAACGCAGCGTCCCGTGTGGGCCTGGTGATGGTCGTCGCCGTCGCCGTTCTCGATGGCGGGTGTGTTCCCGGTGCGATCGCGCCGCGGCAGCGCGCCCCGACGGACGACGCCGCAAATGCGGCCGGCGGCGAGGTTGTCATCGGGCGCGACGCGGGGATGGCCCCGGACGCCGCCCGCAGCGGCGAAGTGGGTCCGCCAGAAATGCCGAAGCTGCAGCGACCCGACGCGGCCGGCAGGGCAACGGAAGACGCGGCGGATGACGCGGCCGCGCCGCCCGAGGATGCGACGTCGCGGGACGTGCTGCAGGATGTCCGGGCCGACGCCCCATCCGTGCGCGCACCCCGCGTCGGCGAGGTCATCATCGACGAGGTGCTGGTCAATCCGGCCGGCGACGATCTGGGGCGGGAATGGATCGAGATCGCGAATCTGGGTGCCGACTGGCTCGATCTCTCCGGGCTCCATCTGGCGAACGCCTCCGTCGATCTGGCCGTGGCGGCCGGTTCGATCGCGCCGGGGGGTCTGCTCCTCTACGGCCAGTCGGCGGATCCCACCAAGAACGGCGGCGCGCCGGTCGAGGTGGCCTATGGCACCAAGCTCATCTTGAACAACGCCGACGGCCAGGTCTCGATCTGCGTCGGCGTCTGCGCGTCGGGCGTCGTGCTCGACAAGGTCTCGTGGGGCACGCTCGGCGACGCCTATACCGGTCACGCGCTGGTCGTCGACCCGGGATCCAGGCGGATCTGTGCGGCGAGCACGCCGTTCGGAACGGCGGCCAGCTTCGGCACGCCGGGGGCGCCCAACCCGCCCTGCGGCCAAAACGCCGACGCCGGCTCCACGGCGGACGTTTCTGTTGCAGACTGATCGCGCGGCGCGCGGCGCCGCGCGATGACCTCAACCGTCGAATCGACTCTACCGCCGCCGCTCTCGGCGCTCCTGCCGGGCCGGGGCGCGGGCGCGGACGAGATCCTGGCGCAGTTCGTGTCGTTCGTGGCCGCCTCGGGGATCGAGCTCTATCCGGCGCAGGAAGAGGCGCTGCTGGAGCTGCTGGCCGGCAAGCACGTGGTGCTCAACACGCCGACCGGCTCGGGCAAATCGCTGGTGGCCGCGGCGCTTCATTTCAAGGCGCTGGCCGAAGGCAAGCGGTCGTTCTACACCTCGCCCGTCAAGGCGCTGGTGAGCGAGAAGTTTTTCGATCTCTGCCGGCTGTTCGGGCCCGAGAAGGTCGGCATGCTCACGGGCGACGCCAGCATCAACCGCGACGCGCCCATCCTCTGCTGCACCGCCGAGATCCTGGCGAACATGGCGCTGCGCGACGCCGCGACCCAGGCCGACTACGTGATCATGGACGAGTTTCACTACTACTC
>CAYTTF010000046.1:0-12656 GCA_964440665.1 uncultured Myxococcales bacterium
CCACAAATGGCGGCATGGTCCAAGTGCGGTCGTCGACCGGCAAGGTCGTGACCAGCTCCTCCGCTTCGGTGACCTTCGCCATCACAGGTCCCGGCACGATCGTGGGCGTGGACAGCGGGAGTCAGATGGCGGAGTCTTTTCGGGGCAACGTCCGCATGGCCTTCAATGGCATCGCCTTTGCCATCGTCCAGGCGACGGGCCCGGGAACCATCACCGTGACGGCGTCGTCGACCGGGCTCACCGGGGGCACCGCAACCGTTCAGGCCTCGGCGGGCACGTTCGTTCTCTGCTCGGGCACGTGTAACTGAGGCGTGCCAGGGTCCGCTTCATTCGACCCGATTGCGGTAGCCTCTCCGAGATGCCGCCGCTCGACAACCCGCCACCCTTCCAGCGCGCGTTTCGCCTGGCGGTGCGGGTCTGCGTCACGTTCTCGCTCGCCATCGGCGCCGCGGACGTCGCGGGTCAGCACGCGCCACCTAGCCAGCGGGCGTTCTGGTTCGCGTTCGCGGGCGGCACGACGGCGCTTTGCGCCTGGCTGGGTTGGAGTTGGCTCTTGAAGCGGGTGGGTCGCTCGTAGCGCCGCCAGCGGCTACACCATCCGAAGCTACTTGCCGATTCCGTGCGCAACGAGGAAGTCGAACATGGCCTTCTCGGCGTCGGGCCAGGCGGTGGCGGGCGTGGTGAACCCGTGGCCCGCGCCCGCGACGAAGTGCAGCACGGTGTCGGCACCCGCGGCGGTGAGGAGATCGTAGAGCTCCTGGCTCTCGCTCATGGGGACCGTGGTGTCCATGTCGCCTTGAACCGTGATGAGAGGGGGGACGTCCTGACGAACGTAGGTGACGGGACTGACCTGCGTGGCGATGGCGGCCCGGTTCGGCGTGCTGGCGGGGAGCCACTGCACGGCGAAGGAGACGTGCTTGGCAAGAAGATCGGTCACGTCCGAAGGACCGTAGCCATTGACGATCGCGGCGATCGTGTAGTCGGTGGGGCTGGTGGGTCCGAGCTGGGCAGCCGGGGTGGCCATCCCGACCATGAGCGCCAGCTGTCCGCCGGCCGACGCGCCCGTGGTGACATAGCGGGTCTTGTCGACGTGATAGTAGTCCATGTGATCCCAGAACCATTTCGCCGCGAGGAGCGCATCTTGATCCGCGGCCGGCGCGATGGCGCCGTCGGCCGTGCCGTCGGCCAGCCGGTATTCCACGTTGCAAACGAGAAACCCGTGTTTCAGGAATCGGCTGAAGAAGCTCGACATGCTCGCCTTGAGGGCGGCCGGTCTGTTGTCGGTCCAACCGCCCCCGTGAAACATGATGACGCCCGGGAGCGTGGTGGTGCCCATCGGGCCCGCGGCGTTGGGGTACATGACATCGAGGCGTTGCATCGTGTAGGGGCCGTAGGGAATGTTGCCTTCGACGTGGTATCCGGATCCCGGCGCCGAGATCCCCAGCTTGGAAGTCGGATCGGACATCGGAGGGGCGGCCGCGCTGCCGGCCGTGCCACCTGTCGCCTTCCCGCCCGAGCCACCTGACGCGGTCCCACCCGAACCGCCAGAACCCGATCGACCTCCGGTCGTTGTGCCGCCGGAGCCCGCGGCGGGATGTCCACCGGTGCCCGCCGCATTTGTGCCGCCTGTGCCCGCCGCGCTCTGCCCGCCGGCGCCCGCCGCACTGGTGCCGCCGGCGCCCGCCGCGCTCTGCCCGCCCGTCCCCGCCGCACTGGTACCGCCGGCGCCCGCCGCGCTCTGCCCGCCCGTCCCCGCCTCATTTTGGCCGCCGGCACCCGGCGCGCTCTGCCCGGCGGTGCCCGCCGCGCTCTGGCCGCCCGTGCCCGACGGCTGTGTGCCGTCTCCGGAGCTGCCGCAACCAAGGACCAGCGTCAATGAAACCAAGCTAGCCCGCACCAACCACGGCGTCGCCTTCATCGTCATTTTCAACGTCTCTCCTAGCTAGAGTGTTTCGCCGGGTGAAGGCTGCCGATACATGAACGCCTTCGACTGAACCAGGGTCGCCACCAGATCGCGGATCGAGAACCCCGTCGTGGCGGCGGCTTTCTGGTACGCGATCGACATTGAACCGGACTCCGCCGCCGTCTCGGGCCGCCCCATAATGTAGCGCGTCCATTGACGATCGATGCAGGTCCGCGCCTCCGCGCTCTGCGCAAGTTGATTCGACAGATCGAGCACGTTCTGGAAGGTGATGGTGGCGTTCGCGGGCGTCACGAAGCTTCCGGTGGCGTCCACGGCCACGTTCGCGTCGGTGGTCCGATAGGCGCCGATGCCGCCGTAGTTTTCCATCGAGAACCCGGGCGGGTCGAAGAGACTGTGGCAACCGGCGGCACAGGCGGACATGCCGTGGGCCTCGTACGATTGGCGTGTCGTCCCGTTCGCAATGAAGGTGACCGCCGGTCCGTTGGCGGACGGCGGACCAATGGTTCCGCAGAGAACCCTGAGATAGATCGAAAGACCTCGGTAGACGGGGTTGTCGGCTCCATTGTTGGCGAGCGTCGCCAGGAAGGCCGTCTGGGTGAAGATGCCGCCCCGCTTGGTCGGATCGAGCGCGACCTTGGCGAAACCGGTCGCCGGTCCAGCTACCCCGTAGATGACCCCGAGGTCGTGGTTCACGAAGGTGTAGGGAGCGGTAAAGAGCGCCTGCAAAGTGCCGTCGCCTGTGTAGACCGACGACACGAAGTCGGCGAATTCCGTCTGGATGCCCTGCGCGACCGCCGCCGTGAACAGCGCGCTCGTTTTGGTGAGCGGCTGGGTCAGGTCCCGTCCCTGATTGCCGAAGTTGAAGAGCCATTGCTCGTGGAAATTGAAGAGCCCGTTGGAGGCGCGCGAATCCGCCAGCATCCGGGTGACCTGGGTCGTGACCTGGGCGACGGTCGTGAGCTGGCCGGCCTGCGCCGCTTGCAAGAGCGTGTCGTCGGGCGTCGTCTCCCAGAGGGTCGACGCCAATCGAGAGGCGAGCTGCCAGGACGTGAGCGGCACCAGGCCGTCGGAACCAGCCACCGGCGCGATCGGCCCGATCTCCCAGTGATAGAGGAAGTTCGGCGACTGAATCATCCCCTTGACCAGCGCGCCAATCGATTCGTTGAAACTGAGACCGAGGCCGCGGACCTTGGTGAAGAGGGCCAAGAGATCGGTCTGTTCGGCCGCCGCGATCGGCCGCCGGTAAGCCTCTAACCCAAACGACGTGATGAACTGCGTGGCGCAGGTGGTCTCTGCGGCGCTGGTGGTGGGTGCCTCACAAGGGATGGTCAGCTTGCCAGCGGTTTTTCCAGCGGCCACGGCCTGCAAAGCGGTTTCTACGACGGAGTCGGCCGTCTGATTGTAGAGGGCCATCTGGAGATCGGCGACGCTGGTCGGTGCGACGTACCCGACGACATTCGGCGCATCGAGCGGCCAGGCGTTGCCCCCTTCGGCCGGAGCGGTGGTATCGCCCAGAAGATCGGCCAGCATGTGGTCGTACTCGCGATAGGTGAGACGTCTCATGATGAGCGGCCCGGCGCTCTCGGCGGGTGGCGTTCCGCTGGTGACGATCGCGACGGCCGACGTCCCGCCGGTGCCGGTGCCCGTGGCGGTGGCGCCGCCTCAACCGGCTGTTCCGCTCCCGGGGCCGCCGCCCCCGCTGGCACCGGCGGATCCCGATCCGGTCGGTCCCACGCCGCTACCGCCCGCGCCGCCGGCCGCCCCCTGAGAACCAATGCGAGCGCTGCAACCGGCAACGAAGCCGGCGGAAAGCAGGGCCACGATCGCGAAGGCAGCCCGAGACTTCGACCTGTCTTGAAGTAGCCCGCGCCAGGATGCACGGTGCTTGATCCTGCCGACGCAACACGCGGCATCGGTGCGATCGGCGTGGAGCATCGGCAAGAGAGCCGCCCCCGCTCCCATGGATCTGAGCAAGCGGCGACGCGACAGACGGCGATCGCGCTTCATCATTTCGTCCTGTTGGGCTGCGGGGCCAAATCTCGACTATGGTCAGTCAATGAAAGGGGCGGGCCGCCACCAATTGCTGCCTCCTCCGGCCCGTAGGCGAATGCTCCTACCTCGACGTACATATCTCCTCTCTCAACGATCGAGCGCCCGTTCTGCCGCGACGATGCGCCGTCGTCGATCCGGCCTCGGTGAGCGCCTTCGCGAACCGACCCGCGCGTGTTGATACGGCCTACCTGCGCAGACCAGGTAAGGTCTCGGAAAGGCGGGGTGATATACCCTGCTAAGCATGTGTGACCTGCTCTTCATGCGTCGCACGTGGCGCGCTGGTGGCAAGTTGTCCCTCCTCGTCGCTCTCCTGGCCGCGCCACTCGGGTGCGCCTCCGGGGATGCCGGCACGCCCTCTGGCACGGGCGGAACGTCGCCTAGTGGTAATGGTGGCGTCACCGGGACCGCCGGACCGGGAGCCGCAGGATCGAACGGAGACCTCGGCGGAAACGGCGCGCCGGGCGGAAACGGCGCCGGTGGCGCGACCACCGGAACCGCCGGTATTTCCGGTGGGGGCGCGGCCGGAGCCGGCACCGCCGGGACGGGCGCCGGGGGAATCAGCCCCGGCGGTGGCACGACCGGAAGTGGTGGTGACATCAGCGGTACCGCTGGCACCAGCGGCGGCGGCGCGACCGGCGGCGGAGGCTCCGGTTCAGGAGGAGTCGGCGCTGTTGGCGGAGCGGGTCACGGGGGAGCCGGAGGAGCCGGTGGACGAGGCGGCGGCTCGGGAACCGGAACCGGCGGCAAGGGGGGAACGGGACCCAATAACTGTAACCTGCCCGCGACCGTCAGCTACAAGACCGACGTGGAGCCCATCCTGATCGCGTCCTGCAACGGCGCCAACGGCGCCGGCTGCCACGTGGTCGACGCCTCGTCCACGGTGAAGAACGGTGGCTTCGACCACGCCTACGACTGGGTGACAGCGGGCGCGCATCCAAGCTCTTGCCCAGCGCCCACCCCCTACCGTTTCCAGGCCATGATTCCGTTGATCATGGGCGCCAACCCGGCCATCTGCTCCAAGGGTGGGATCATGCCTCCCGTGGGCATGGGGCCGGCGCCCACCGCATGCCAGATCGCGACGTTGCAAGCCTGGCTGGCGGAGCCGATGGTGACGCAGCTCCATCGCGTGGACGACACCAACCCGGCGGGCTCACCAGCCTACGCGATGCCGCCGTTCAACTGAGAGTCGAGTCGCGGGGCCTCAACGGCAGCCTCCAGACTCACCGCGCTCCGCGCGCGATGGAGTAGCCGGCTCGCCATTTAGCCGATAATCGGCGGATTGGCGGTCCCCTTCGTGTTCACGCTGGCAGTCGTTAAGGCGCGACCTTGGCGTTGCCCAAAACGAATACGTAGTCTTGATAGTCTCCGTTGCCGGCTTCCTCGACCGCAATCAGGAAGCTGTTGGCGACGAGTGTTCCGGTCACGTCCTTGAGCGGATAGACCTTGGTGCGGTGCGTGCCCGCGGGGGTGTTGGGGGCGTCCTCCGAGTAATCATAGTCTCCGTTGGTCGCGGTTCCAATGGAGTACTTCATGCTCATCTGGTCGGAATAGACCCAGGTGCCGAACACGGTGGTGCCAGGGTCGAAGGCTTGTGTGCCAGTTACCGGGGACAAGACCATCCTTGCTCCATTGGACGTTTGCATGTCTGTCGTGGTCGCCATCGTCCCGGCCATGTTGTGCGTGGTGGGGCTGCCCTTGGGGTACCAGCCGAATGGCATCGGACCCTCGGGCGAGAACCGCGCGACGGCAAGCATCGTGACGTTACCGGTCCCCGCCTTCACGAAGAGCGGAGCGGCGATCTCGTCGGTGCCAGCCTCGATCCCCTTCGGCAACTTCGTTGCGTCGCTCGGCGAGATGGGATTGGCGTCGTTCTGCGCCACTCCGACGTTGAGCTTGTAACCAAGCTCGATCAGGATCTCTCCGAGCGTCGGTTCGTGGGTCGGCACGGTCAGCACCAGACTGTAAAGGTTCGTCTGCGCGGTCACGGAGCCGGCCGTTGCGGTGAGGGTTGCGATGGAGGCGGCGGCGCCGCTGTTTTGGGCCGGGGCCGGCCCAACAGCGGCTGTCGTTGTCAGCGCCTGAACGGTCACGGGCAGGTCGGCTCCCGCTGCCAGGTTCATCGGAAGCTGGGGCGCGCCGTTGATCTGGAAGGCGGCCTTGCCGGCTCCGCCCAAGGTCAACGCCGAAATCGCGACCGACGCCGTGCCGCCATTGTGGACCTTCACCGCCTGCGTGAGCAGGGGAGTCGCCTGATCCCGAACGCCGGTGAAAATCGCGCCATTCGGCCAGGAGGCGACAATCGACAACGATGAGCTCGTGGTGGTCGATCCGCCCGAGCCGCCGGTCGGGGCCGATCCGCCCGAGCCCGTCGCTCCCCCGGCCGCGCCACCGGCCCCCGAGCCACCTGTCCCGGTTCCGCCGGTCAGGCCGCCGCTGCCAGGCGCGCCGCCGGCCGCGCCGGTTGTGCCGCCCGAGCCAATGTTACCGGTCCCGCCCGTGGAGATCACGCTGCCGCCTGTCCCGCTGCTGGAGCTGCCACCCGAGCCGGTGGAAGGACTTCCCCCTGTTCCGCCCGACAGACCACCGGTAGCGGTTCCACCTGTGCCCGCGACGCCCGCGTTGGAGCCCCCGGAGCCCGTCGAGGACGTCCCTCCGCTTGACGCCCCACATCCGACCACGATGCCGAGTGACATCCCTAGAAGCGGCCCGCTCAACCACAAGCTTTTTCGTGGGTTCATATTGGTCTCTCTTAGTTGGTTTCTAGCAGCGCTTTTAGCCAGGCCCGAGGCTACGTCGACCCGGGAAAGCCTGCGTCCGCTTTTAGACACTCAAGGAGCGCTCGCCCCAAGTTCAGCGCCGAAACTCAAACGAACGCGCCAATATATTATGCCTAGCTTACCCGAAACCGTTTCGCGCAGACGCCGTTAGCTAGCCCGGAGTAAAGGCGCGTGCGCGCGCGCCATCTGCGCGACGCGCTAGGCAAAACATCGGCCGCGCGCAGTACCTCCGGTAACATGGACCGGTGACGCGCGCGCTTCACCACCCCTTCGTTTGCCTCCTGATGGTGGCGTCGAGCGCTTGTGTCTCGGCGGGCCCCGGACCGCGCAACCCGAGTGGGGAACAGAGCAATCCGCCGACGCGCGCCGACGCCGTCGCGGATCGATCGAATTCTCTGTTCGAGCGCCCCTGGATCTGGACCGACGAGCAAGGCGCGCCGGTTCGGCTTTCACGCTGGGGCGGCACCCTTGTCGTCGTGACGCTGGTCTACACCTCCTGCACGACCACCTGCCCGCTCACCATCGACAAGCTCCTCCGCCTCGGCGACACCTTTCGGCGCCAGGGACGCCCCGCGGCCTTCGTGCTCGTCACGCTGGATCCGTCGAACGACACGCCCGAACAACTGCGCCGTTTCAAGGCGGCGCGCGGACTTCCCGCGGACTGGCATCTGCTGCGTGGAAATGATCAGCAGACGCGCGAGCTGGCGGAGCTCTTGGGCGTCAGAATCATGAACGAGAGCTCCCACATCATCCACGACGGGCGGATCGTGTTCCTCGATCCGCAGGGCCGACTGCTCGGCCAATATAGCGGCTAGCTCAAAGGCCGAACGTCCACGAGCTCAGAGGCCGAACGTCCAGTCGATCATCTCCCGCTGGTCCCACGACTTCGTGGCAACGATCCAGGTCGGCCGGTATTCGATCTTGAGCGCGCTCCAGGTATTGAGGTCCCAGCGAATCCCCGCCGTCGCCTCCTCGAACCTCGCCAGGATCGCCGACGGGGCGGTCGGATCGGGGAAGAAGAAGGGGTCCTGCGCGATGTCGCCGGATCGGACCTCGAACGTCGCGTAGGGCACCAGCGTCCCGAATCGATAGGCGATGAGGCCGAACCCGTCGAACGTGTTCCAGTGCCCGCCCGTCGCCGTGTGCAGGATGTCGAAGGCTTCGGCGATCACCGTCAGGTCGGAGCCCCGGTAGGCGAGGTAGGCGTTACTGATGAGCTCGGTGATCGTCTGATCCGGCAGGGCCGGCCGCGTCGCGCCCCCCGTGGCGTCGGCGGCCGGCTCGGACGCGATGCGATCGTAGTAGCTGGAGAGCCCCACCCGCAGCTCCCGGGCTCCGAAACCCTTGGCTTCGATCTTCAAGAGCAGCGATTTGAACAGGTTGTCATCGCGATCGAGCTGCAGGTTGTCCACGATGACGCCGCGCCCGTTCCCGACCGCCGCCATCAGCTCCACCTGATGCTCGCCGGTGAGGACGCGCCAGCGTCCGGTCACGCCGATCGAGTGAATGGGGAGGATTCCGCCCTCGTCCTCGAACAGAACTGCGCGCGGCCGATCGACGGGCATCTGCAACCAGCGGCCGTGGTGGAACGCGTTGTTCCAGTAGCCGAGCTCGGTGTGCGTGCGACCGGCGTCGATGGAGAAGGTCTCGGCGTGCCATCCCACAAACCCCCGCTCGAGGTCGATGCCGATCGCCCCGTCGTCGCCGGTCTCGAGGGCGATTTCGGAGAGCGCCATCAGGTTGCCGGATCGTCCCGTGAGCAAGAGGTCAAGAGGCCCCAGCACGAACGCCGGCTTACCGGAGGTGACCGAGTCGACCTTGAAGGCTCTGTCGCCGAAAACATTCATGGTCACCCGACTGTTGGTGGTCGCGACGGCGATCTCGTCCATCGTCAGCGGCGGCAGCTCGGGGGCGGTGGGTGCGGCCGGCGGGAGGACCGCCGGACGCGATTCGGTCACCTCGGTCGGTTCGAACCGCTGGACCTCCCCCGCCGGGTTCGGCGGGGCGACGGCAGCGGGCGGCGGCGCATCCGCGGGCGTTTGCGCGCGCAGGCCGCCGCCGGCACAGAGAAGGACCACCACGACAGACCCGAGCGGCAGGGGGACGCGCACGATCCGAGAACATTAATGGAGATTGAACGGATAAGAAATAACCGCGGGCCCTCCGACGGGCACGGGGAACTTCCAACCGAGGACAGCACCCTCCATACACCCCTCGACCGAGCCGCTGTGGAGCGTTGAGCTCTCCACCGTGGCCGCCGAGACTGCGCCGCTGACGGAGACCGAGATCCGCATCGTCACCCGCCCCTTGAGCTCGGCGTCATCCATCCTTCCCCGTTCGTAACAGCGCTGGATCTCCGGCAGGTGGCTCCGGACGACCGCCTGGGTCTTGGCGGGATCGAGACCGGTTTGCGCCGGTGCGTGGGCCGTGACCGTCGCCGCCGGCGGGTTCGGTTTGGTCTTGCCCGCGGCGGGCGCAACGGCCGCCGTGGCGGGCGCCGCGATCTCGGCCGGCGGTTCCGCGATCTTCGTCGGCGAGGCCACGGGCGGCGCCGCGACCGGTTGCGACGCGGAGGCCGACTCTGACGGAGCGAGCTTGGGAGCGCCCCCCTTCGCGAGCTCGGATCCGCCGGAAGTCGGTCCGCCGGAGGTCTTGGAATGGTGGCCCGATCGCCTGGGTCCTCCCGAGGCACCTCGATCGGCGTCACCGGGAGCTGCGTCGCCGGGGGGCTCGCCCAGGGCCAACATCGTCTCCTCCTCGCTGGCCTGGATCACGCCGCGTCCGGTCGGCAGCTCCGCCGCCAGCTTGGCCGGGCGATCGAAGGTGATCCAGAAGCGCTTGCCTTCTCGTCCCGGCGCCGTCAACTCGACGACCTCGGGTTGCGAGCCGGGCTTGACGTCCTGGCTGAACGGCAGCGGATGCGTCCGACCACGAATGGTCACCCGCGCCTCCCGCGTCGGCGAGCTGACCTCGACGTGAACCGGCTGCGGGTCCACGGGAAGCGGCGGCTTGCTGGACGCCGGGGCCGGCGGAAGCTCGATCGCCGCGGTCGGGCGCGGCGCCAGTGTGGGTGCCGGCGCCGGCACGGTGGTGCCCGGACGCAGGCGCGACATCACCAGGACGCCCCCCACGAGGACGAGGACCCCGACCCCGACCGCAAGGATCGGGCCTCGGCGGGACTTGGCCGCGACCGACGTCTTCGAGGTGCGGGGCCTCCTCGATCCCGAGCTGGCGTACGTCCTCGGGGCCAGCCCCGCGCTGGGGTCTTCGAAAGAGGCCGGCAGCTCACCGGTCGTGAACACGCGCGAGCCGAAGCGCGCCAGCTCGGTTCCCATCGCCTGCATGGTGGGGAAGCGATCGGCGGGATCTTTCTCCAGCGCCTTGGAAACGATCGTCCGAACTCCCTCCGGAAGGTCGTCGCGATCGATCGGCATGGGCGCGTCGACCACGATCTGCGTGAGCAGCGACTGCAGGGGGACCCCGCCGAAGGGGGGGTGCCCCTGCAGCATGTGAAACATGATCACGCCCAGCGCGTAGATGTCGACGCGCCGGTCGACCGACTGCGGATCGGCGATCTGTTCGGGGGCCATGAACTCCGGCGTACCCATGGTCAGACCGCGGCGCGTCTTAGGACCGGATTCGTTCCCGGTCAGGAACTTCGAGATTCCGAAGTCGAGCACCTTGACGTGATCCGGATTGCCATCGTTCTCGATGAGGAAAATATTGGAGGAGGTCAGATCGCGGTGGATGACGTCGCGGGCGTGCGCGGCGTGCAGCGCGGAGGCGATCTGAAACGCGATGCGCACGGCGCGCCGCACCGGCAGCGGTCCGTGCGTCGCGATGTCGTCGCTCAGCGTGCGCCCCTGCAAATACTCGAGGACCAGATAGGGAACATGGCCGGGCAGCTCGCCGAAGTCGGTGGACGCCACGATGTTGGGATGCCCAAACGTTCCCACCGCCCGCGCCTCGTTGAGGAACCGCCCGACCAGCTCGGGATCTCCCGCCATGTCTCGGTGGAGAACCTTGATCGCGACGATCCGTCCGATCTTCACGTGGATCGCCTCGTAGACCGTGCTCATGCCACCGACGGCGATCTCTCGTACGATCTGGTAACGGCCATCCAGCAGCTGGCCCACCAGGGGATTGGTTTCGTCAGCTTCGGTCACTGCGCCCCCACCGCACTGTAGTTTCGTCTGTTTCGACGAAATACTGGACCGCAATCGAACGTAAGAAAGCTAACCGGAATCGAATAGCTAGCGACACTTTGATTGGCCCTTGATGGAAGCACGTGACGCATGTCGGTAGCGGCCTCCCAGGCGGGCCAATATAACCCGGAATACCCAGATCCCCCTGGCACGGGACGCGACCTGTATCGAGCTCTCACCTCGTCGCGGTGGATTCCTCTTTGGCCAGCGCCTCCTGAAGCGCCCGCAGGCTACCGTCGCAGGCGGCGGTGAGGGGCGGCCTCCCGGTCAGCGAGAGCGCCAGCGACCGGACATTGGTGTTGCGGCGCGAAAGGGCGACGATCTTCTTCGACAAATCGACGAAGCGATCGAGCGACGCGATCGCGGAAGCCAGCTGCGCCCGGGCGCCCGGGGCGACCAGCTTCGACAACCCGTGCAGCGCCGCGCGTGCGCTGGCCTCCAGATCCGCCATCTGCTTCTCCATGCGCGCCATCGCGGCGTCGTCGGGCTCGGCGATGTGCGGGGCGTGCAGCACTTGGATCTCGCGCACGTCCAGCAACGCCTCCCCGATGAGGGCATCGACACGACAGCGGTCCTTGGCCGGTGTGGCGCGGGCGACCGTCGCGAGGAGATCCCGGAAACCGCCGGCGGCCTCGCTGGCGGGACCGAAGGAGAGGCTCTGCGCCTTCAAGTTGGTGTTCTCCACGGCCAGGTCGAGGATCGTGCGGTCGAGCTTGCGGTATTCCAGCCAGTGGCCGGCAAACTCGTCGAACATCTGGGTCTCGTTCGGAAAGCCCAAGCCACGAAGCTGCTCCGAGAGACGGCCGGCGTCGCCCTCGACGCTCTCGGTTGCCTGTGCGGCCTCGTGGGCAAACGCGATGGAGGCCGCGTCGGTATCGGCCATCACGGCGCGATTCGACGCGTCGACCTCCCGGCTGAATTGAATCCGCAGATCGGCCGCCAGAAGACGAGCCTCGGCAAGCCGCGCGAAGACCGCGCGCGGCGCCCCATGACAACCTACGGCCATGCCCAAAACGACCGCGGCGATCCAGATTCGACCGGAGCCGCCGGGCAACCAAGATCGCCGCGAGATCGGCGTCAGTCGAGCGAGCCGGCGCATGAACCGAAAGGTAGCATCTATGCCGCCCGAGCCGAACACAGGCGGCCGTCTCGGCAGCGCGCGCTACTGGGCGCCGTCGTCGTTCCGGCGTAACGCGACGCGCCGGATGCAGATGCCGGCGCCCCGCCCACCCCCGTCGTGAATGCGCGCCCGAACGCCCAGAACGACGATGGCGGCCACCGCGGCGAGAATGAGCAGAATCATCATGTATGAGAGGTTCCGGCAGGGGCATTCCACGGTTCACCTAAGTACGAATCCCCCGTGGCCTTCGGTCCCCGTCGAGCGGAGCGATCGCCGCCAGAGGCTACGGCAAGAGCGGGCAGGTGCCGGCGGCGGTCGGCGTCTCGCAGACGATGTGGGACAGCGATCCGCCGTCGGTCACCCCGTGGTTGGGCTCGGAGCAGCAGAGGAAGGTGGCGGCGCAGGGGGGCGAGCATTGGCTGTCCCCGCCGGCTCCGGCTGCACCACCACCCGCGCCGGCCGTGCCACCAGATGTGCCCGCGCGACCACTCGCGCCGGCCGTGCCACCAGATGTGCCCGCGCGACCACCCGCGCCGGCCGTGCCACCAGATGTGCCCGCGCGACCACTCGCGCCGGCC